>URJQ01000015.1 GCA_900548195.1 uncultured Prevotella sp. | reverse complement strand
TTGTTGCTCAGGTACTTATAAAAAACGTTAAAGTATAATGCTGCGGAAATAAGGAAAAACATCCTAACTTCACAGTCGGGATGCTTTTTTAGGGCTAATAATCTACTAAAAAATACACATACTATCTTTTTGTTATTCTTTAATATCCGATGAAAAATCGAGAGCTTTATTTTTCGAGTTGCTCTCTTATGAGACCTTTTGCAGAGATTAAGTAACTGTCTTCTGCTACGCTCGAAAGGTTCTCGATGGCAGAAAGGAGTACTTTAAGACTCTTATTCCACAACTCGAGAACTGGAGAAATTGGCGTTGCGCCACAATTCTTGAGGTTGATGACAGACTGGGTGATTCCCAATAATTCACTACTTGGCATATTGATTTCCGCTTCAGCCGTCTTTTTTGTTGTGTCAATGGCTGAGACGATTTCGATTGCGAGCATCTTTCTCCTGCTATCTGGAGTCAGACCGATAATAGAATCAATCACCATACGGAGTTGATTCATCAGCGCAATGTACCTTTGATAAGTTTGTTTGTACCTTACCATTGTTTTGTTTGTTATGGTTTCCGTCGATACCCGTAGTCCCGCAGGTACGCGTCACTTAAATGGCATGGGCAGGTCTTCTGACTTGATCCTTATCTGTCACGGTCTTCCCAGACAAATGGAAAAGAGCGGCATAATGCTTTTCTTTTGCCGGTCCAGTGACCTTATGGTTGTGACAGCCTGATAGAAAGGATTCACAGCATCGGGTAATGTCGCAGATTTTCACTGCATTCCCTCTTAGCTCCTTAACGTATGACAATAATACGATGGAGAACCAATGCGACTGCAAAGATAATATTTTTTTACCAAACTGCCAAGAAAAATCTTAATAATGTAATTTGTCTTGCTGTTTTTGTGCAATTGAGTTGTCAGAATATCCTATTTGAAAAACTATGTAAAACAGCACTTAATTCTTCTTGTCCAGCATAAAAGTCGAAAGGGAAAAATGGAACAAAAATGTGATTGCTAAGCTATGATTTCACAATATCATAGCTTTTACATTGCAATAACATAGATATTAGGGTGTAAAAGCATAGATATTACACCCTAATAACTATGCTTTTACACCCTAATAACTATGCTTTTACAACGCATTGAATATCAATCTGTTGCAAAGGCATTTTTTGCTTGTAGTCCCGATACGGGAAAATAGAACAATTTCCAATAGTTTATCAGCCTTTTATGTTTGATAAAACGTGGCTTTTTAGTTTTTTAATTGCGATATGAAAAGTTTGAGTTTCTGTATATCTTTCATGCCAGGCTCTGTCTCAAATCGTGAATTGAGGTCGATGCCGAGGCACATAGGATGATGGAAATTCTTGATTCGCTCTGCGTCATCAGGACCGATGCCACCGGCAAGAAGGAAAGGAATATTGCCGTCATAGGCTTTGAGAATAGACCAGTCAAACTGCTCTCCAGAGCCGCCAGCGCACTTGCACTTCGTATCGAAGAGAAACATATCCACGTGACCGTCGTATTCATGCCATTTCTCCAAATCACTTTTGTCCTTTATGCTCAATGCTTTGATAATCTTGATGTTGGGCGCAATGTCTGGAATGAGTGTGCGGCGGAGATTGTCTATCATCACAGCCGACTCACTGCCATGCAGTTGCACATAGTCGAGGTGATAATTATACACACGTGTGACAATATTTTGTGGCATATCGTCCACGAATACTCCCACGGTCAGAATCCTCTTGTCGTGAGTCTCGCTTTTCTTGATTCCTTCGCCGTCGAGGCTTGGAAGGTCTGGAATAAGTCCAGCGCGAGAAGGTATTTGCTGCACACATCTCGGACTTTTAGGCCAGAATATGAAGCCCATGAAGTCGATGTCCAGTTTTTGCAGTTCGGCGATGTTGTCGCGGTTGCGCATTCCGCATACTTTTATTTTCATATTCCTTGTCTCTTTCTTTTGTGGTTTTAATTTCAATAAAGACTTGCGTTGCGTGGTTTTATTGCTTTGATGGTTAGATGATTGTGGTTCTTTGTTGCGATAAAATGTTCAACAGTTGTATGTGACGGTCTGTATATAAAATTCACTTTGTAGATTAGGCTGGAAGCCTATACCGAGCAAAGCGAGAGTAACCCGGGACATAGTCTCGGGAATTATGACTGTCCTTATGCGACTGTCTGGAAGACAGTACCAAGATGATTGATGAACTTTAATCGTATATCTTTGTCCGATACTTTTGTAAGGTACTGTCTTCCAGACAGTCTTCTTTTAGAGATTTATAGTCCCGAGACTGTGTCCCGGGTTACTCTCGCTGCGCTCGGTATAGGCTTCCAGCCTAATCTTTGTGAGTGGAAAAACAATGATTTTTTTTATTTGTTTTTGTTTATTGATATTTTATCAGTTCCAATTCCGCATTCTTGTTTGCCGATATTTCCAAAGACCGAACAATTCATCAAACTGCAAATTTACATAAAGATTTCCATTCCCGAAAACTTATCCAGCATTTTTTCAGTATCCATCGCCTTATTTTCATCCCTTTACCCCAAAAACGGGAGGAATCCTTTGCCGTTTGGATAAAATTATGTAACTTTGCATTTCGGAATAAAAACAGTAGAATATTATGGAACGCATACGTGCACACGCGCAAGGAAATGCGTTCAAGAACAACAAGTATGATTTCAGTTGAAGGATTGACAGTGGAGTTTGGAGTGAAACCGTTGTTTCTCAATGCGAGTTTCGTCATCAATGACCGTGACCGCATAGCCCTCGTGGGCAAAAACGGTGCCGGAAAATCCACTATGCTAAAGATACTTTGCGGCAAGCAGCAGCCTACAAGTGGCAATGTTGCCGTGCCAAACGACCAGACTGTCGGCTATTTGCCACAGGTGATGATTCTTCAGGATGACACTACCGTGCGCGAAGAAGCTCGCAAGGCTTTCGCCAAAGTGACGCAGATGAAGGCCAAGATTGACGAGATGAACCGTCAGCTGGCTGACCGTACCGACTATGAGAGCGAATCCTATATGGCTCTTGTGGAGAAATTCACCCAGGAACATGAACGCTACATGATGATGGGCGGTGACAATTATGAGGCGGAAATAGAGCGCACTCTGACCGGTCTCGGCTTTACCAGAAACGATTTCGACCGCCCTACGAGCGAATTCTCCGGTGGCTGGCGAATGCGTATCGAACTGGCAAAGATACTTTTGCAGAAGCCTGACGTGCTGTTCCTTGACGAGCCTACCAATCATCTCGACATCGAGTCAATCCAATGGCTTGAACAGCAGTTGGCACAAAGCACCAGAGCGGTGGTGCTTGTCAGCCACGACCGTGCATTCATCAATAACGTCACCAACCGCACACTTGAGATTTCATGCGGCAAGGTAATCGACTATAAGGTGAAATATGACGAATATGTCAAGCTCCGCGCAGAGCGTAGAGAGCAGCAGATTCGCGCTTACGAGAACCAGCAGAAGGAGATTGCAGATACAAAGCAGTTTATCGAGCGTTTCAGATACCAAGCCACAAAGGCTGTTCAGGTGCAGCAGCGCATCCGACAGTTGGAGAAAATCGTGCCGATAGAAATAGATGAAGTGGATAATTCATCCCTCCATCTCAAGTTTCCGCCATGCCTCCGTTCCGGTGATTACCCCGTAATCTTCGACCAGGTGGCAAAGAATTATGGCGAGCACCAGGTGTTCAGTCATGTGGATATGCTGATAAAGCGCGGCGAAAAGGTGGCTTTCGTGGGCAAGAACGGTGAAGGAAAATCCACACTCGTAAAGTGTATAATGGGTGAGATACCGTTTGACGGAACGCTGAAGGTGGGGCATAATGTACAGATAGGCTATTTCGCGCAGAATCAGGCACAGCTCCTTGACGAGTCTCTGAGCGTTTTCCAGACCATAGACAATGTGGCGAAGGGTGAGATACGTCTCAAAATCAATGACATACTCGGTGCTTTCATGTTCGGAGGCGAGGCTTCCGAGAAGAAGGTGAAGGTGCTTTCAGGCGGTGAAAGGTCACGCCTTGCGATGATAAGGCTGCTCCTTGAACCAGTCAATTTCCTCATTCTCGACGAGCCTACCAACCATCTCGACATGCAGTCGAAGGACGTTCTGAAAGAGGCTATAAAGGCATTCGACGGTACTGTCATCCTCGTCAGCCACGACCGTGACTTCCTTGACGGACTCGTAGATAAGGTCTATGAGTTTGGAGGCGGAAAAGTGCGCGAGCATCTCGGCGGTATTTATGAGTATCTGCGATTTCATAATGCCGAAAACATCACCGATGCCCTCGGTTCCGGAACGGCTCCAAAGCAGGAAGAACAGGAGAAGAAGACTGTGACAAATGAGCATAAAGAGAAGGATTCAGCCCTCTCTTATGCAGAGCGTAAGGAGCAGCAGAAGAAAATCTCACGCATACAGAAGCAGGTAAAGGAAAGCGAGAAGCGCATAGAGAATATGGAAGCCAAGCTCGAAGAGTTGGGTAAACAACTGGAACAGCCTGAGAATGCTTCGGATATGACTCTCGTAAACAAATATACCGAACTGCAATCTGCCCTCGATGAGGAGATGCAGAAGTGGGAAGAACTGTCATTGCAGTTGGAGTAATCCAATCACCAGTGACGCAGACCGTTTCCTACATCATTTGCAAGACGTCAGGGCAGAAAGGTGGAATCCACCATAGCCTTGACTGGCAGCATTCTAATTATATGACAATACCAAATCATCTAAAACCATAAAATGAATATGAAATTCAAAAACTTAGCAATGGCAATGGCAATAACAGCAATGCCAATGGCGATAATGGCACAGAACAAAGTTCTCGGTGCTGGCATCAAAGCGGAGAATATGGATCTCTCCGTAAAACCAGGTACTGACTTCTATCAGTACGCATGTGGCGGATGGATAAAGAAAAATCCACTTCCTGCTGCATACTCTCGCTACGGCAGTTTTGACAAACTTGCAGAAGACAACAACAAGAAAATCAATTCTATCCTCACAGACCTCTCTGGCAAGAGAAATACACCAGGCTCGCTCGAACAGAAAATCGGCGACCTCTACAATCTCGCTATGGACTCCGTGCGCCTCAATAAGGATGGCGTAGCTCCTCTTATGCCTACTATCCAGCGTCTCGAAGGTGCAAAGAGCGTCGATGACCTTATGGCTTATGTATTCGATGAGTGTCAGTATGGCGGTTCGTTCCTCGCTAATTGCGGATTCAGTACCGACGAAAAGGATGCAAAGAACCATATCCTCAATATCTATCAGGACGGTCTGTCACTGGGACAGCGTGACTATTATGTCAATAAGGATGAGCCTACTCTCGAAATTATGAAGGCTTACAGAGAGCATATCGTGAAGATGTTCCGCTTCTTCGGATTCTCTGAGCAGGCTGCAAGAGACCGCATGGAGCGTATTCTCTCGCTCGAAAACCGTATTGCAGAGACCTCTCTCTCGGCTACAGAACTGCGTGACGTAGAAGCAAACTACAATAAGATGTCTATCGCAGACTTCCGCAAGACCTATTCTGCATTTCCTCTCGATGGATTGATGAAGGCTAAAGGCATCAATGAGAAATACTATCAGCACCTCGTGCTCGGTCAACCTAAGTTTATGGCTGGCCTTAACGCTATTCTCAAGGATATCAATGTGGAAGACCTTCGTGCCAAGTTGGAGTGGGATGCCATCAATGAGGCATCTGACGTGCTCGGTGATGCAGTCGCTGCAGAGGCATTTGATTTCGGCGGAAGAGTGATGAGCGGTCGTCAGGTAGATTATCCACGTTGGCGTAAGGCTACCAGTCTCGTGCAGGTTATCCTTGGCGAGCCTCTCGGAAAGATATACTGTGAGCGCTTCTTCCCAGCTTCAAGTAAGTCACGTATGGTGCAACTCGTGAAGAATCTCCAGAAAGCTCTCGGTGAGAGAATTGAAGATCAGGCTTGGATGACACCTGCTACTAAGAAGGTGGCACGCGAGAAGCTCGATGCTTTCTATATCAAGGTGGGCTATCCTGACAAGTGGCGCGACTACTCAGGTCTTGCTATCGATCCTGCTAAGTCTCTCTATGAGAACCTCCGTATCGCAAGCAAATTTATCTCTAAGCAGCGTCAGGACGAAAAGGTTGGTAAGCCTGTTGACCGTGATGAGTGGCACATGACACCTCAGACAGTAAATGCTTACTACAACCCTACAACCAATGAAATCTGCTTCCCTGCAGGTATTCTCCAGTATCCTTTCTTCGATCCAGAGGCTGATGACGCATTCAACTATGGTGCTATCGGCGTGGTAATCGGACATGAGATGACTCATGGATTTGACGATCAGGGCTGTCACTTCGACAAGAATGGTAATATGACAGAATGGTGGACTAAGGAAGACACTGAAAACTTTGCAAAACTCGGTGAATACTACGCTGATTTCTTCTCTAAGATTGAGGTTCTTCCTGGTTTGAATGCTAACGGAAAAATGACTCTCGGTGAGAATATTGCCGACCACGGTGGCCTTATGGTTGCTTATCAGGCATTCAAGAATGCTGAAGCAGAGGCAATGAAGGTCAACAAGAAGGTGGCTATGGCAAATGCAGGAAAGAAGCTTGGACTCACTGCTGATCAGCGTTTCTTCTGCGCTTACTCTGGCGTATGGGGACAGAATATCACTGAGAAGGAGATTCGCAACCGTGTGCTCAATGACGTTCACTCACTCGGTGAATGGCGAGTAAAGGGTGCTCTCCCACATATTGATGCGTGGTATAAGGCATTCAATATCAAGCCTTCTGACCCACTCTATATCGCTCCAGACAAGAGACTCAGGCTTTGGTAAGATAACTCTTTACCATAAGTAGGTAATCAAAATTATTTTGAAAATGAATAGATAATTATAATCGTTTTTCATTATTACAAAAATAATTCCGATTACCTACTTAGTAAATAATAAATGGCGGGTTACAAGAGTATTTCTTTGAATCAGCCATTCTCAAAAGATAAAGTAATCAGAATAAAACACAAAGACAAATGCCATTAAGACTTCCAGATAAACTACCAGCTATTGATATCCTTAAAGGCGAAAACATATTTGTCATCGACGAGACAAGAGGACTTTCGCAGGATATTCGCCCACTGAAGATTGTCATTCTCAATCTGATGCCCATCAAGATAACGACGGAAACAGACCTCATACGTCTGCTTTCCAATACTCCTTTGCAGATAGATATCACATTCATGAAGTTGAAAAGTCACACTTCAAAGAATACTCCTATCGAGCACATGATGATGTTCTACAAGAACTTTGACGACCTGAGGAACGAGAAATTCGACGGAATGATTATCACAGGGGCGCCAGTTGAGAATATGGAATTTGAAGAAGTGAACTATTGGCAGGAGATTACGGAAGTGTTCTCATGGGCTCGCACCCACGTCACATCCACCATGTATATCTGCTGGGCCGCACAGGCTGGACTCTATTATCACTATGGCATACAGAAACATCAGTTGCCTAAGAAGATGTTCGGCATATTCCCACAGCATTGTGTGCGTAAGGAGCGCTATCCGATATTCCGTGGTTTCGACGATACTTTCCAGATGCCTCACTCCCGTCATACTGAGGTAAGGCGCGAAGAAATTATGAAATGCCACGATGTCACTATCATTGCAGAGTCATCTGAGAGTGGAGTGAGCATGGTGATGGCTCGCCGCGGTCGTGAATTTTTTATCACAGGACACATGGAATATAATCCTGAGACTCTCCATAATGAGTATATGCGCGACAAAGACAAACGTGATGACGTGGAGATGCCAAAGAATTATTATCGTGACAACAATCCTAAGAAGGGACCAATGGTGACATGGCGCGCTCATGGTAACCTGCTCTTCCAGAACTGGATAAACTATTACGTCTATCAGAAGACACCATTTGATATCAGGAAAATCAAATAATTTTGATTATCCACTTATATTCAGAATGTGAGATAGCATATATCGCTTGAGCGTTTCTTCTATTTTAAGACCTCCAAACATCATGCAATATGTTGGTTAGTCCTTATTTAGTCAAACGCTTTAATGCGATTATTTACTTCTCATTATTCATCTTTTACTATTCAATAAAACAATAATAACCGAATGACCCACCTCGAACTTCTTGCCCCAGCCAAGAATCTTGAATGCGGAAAAGCCGCAATAGACCATGGTGCTGACGCTGTATATATTGGCGCAAAGCGGTTTGGAGCACGTGCTTCCGCAGGTAATAGCACGGAAGACATTGACCAGCTGTGTCGTTACGCGCATCAGTTTGGGGCTAAAGTGTTTGTCACTGTCAATACTATCATATATGAAGAGGAGTTGGAAGATACAGTTGACCTCGTAAAAGAATTGGATAGTATCGGCGTGGATGCAATTCTCGTTCAGGATATGGGACTGTATAGCAGGCTGAAAGCTATGCCTTTACACTGCCATCTCCATGCTTCCACCCAGACAGACAATCGCTCAAAGGAGAAGGTAGAGTGGCTTGCAAGCCTTGGTTTTCAGCGTATTGTGCTGGCAAGAGAATTGAGTATCGACGAGATAAGCGATATTCACGAGGCGCTTCCTGACACAGAACTCGAAGTTTTCGTTCATGGAGCACTCTGTGTAAGTTACTCTGGACAGTGTTATGCTTCGCAGTATTGCTTCAATCGCTCTGCTAATCGTGGCGAATGTGCACAGTTCTGCCGCTTGCCTTTCACCCTGAAAGATGCTGACGGCCGCATTCTCGAAGAGAATAAATACCTCCTTTCCCTCAAGGATATGGCGCAGATAGACAATATAGAGCGTCTCGTAAAGGCTGGAGCAGTGTCATTCAAGATTGAAGGAAGACTGAAAGACGTCGATTATGTCAAGAATGTCACAGCGGCATATAGCAACGTTCTCAATCAGATAGTGGCAAAATATCCGCATCAATACGCTCGTGCTTCTTTCGGAAAATGCAATTATACCTTTACTCCTGACATCAGAAAGTCATTCAATAGAGGCTTTACCACTTACTTTGCTGACGGTAGAAGCAATCAGTCTATGATTACTTTCTTCACTCCTAAGGCTAAAGGTGAGTATGTAGGTAAGGTGAAAGAGATACGCGGACATTCGTTTAATGTGGCTGGAACCGCCGCTTTTGCCAATGGAGATGGTCTCTGTTTTATTGATTCTGAAGGACAATTAGTTGGCTTTAGGGTAAATAAAGTGGAGGGAAACCGCATCTTTCCTTTGCGAATGCCACAGACATTACGTCTTGGTACCCAACTGTTTCGTAACCTCGACCAAAACTTTACCACCGCTTTAGCGAAGCCTACAAGCGAGAGAAAGATGGATATCGTTTTCCATCTTACTGCTGATGGCAATACTCTTATTCTTTCTGCGTCTGATGAAATGGGACGTAATGCTGAGGTAAAGACTGAATGCGAACTGCAAAAAGCGCAGAAACCACAGTATGATAACATCGTTCGTCAACTGACAAAGCTCGGTGGAACAATCTATTCTGCTACCGAAGTAGAGGTTGATACCGATGCTTTCATCCCCAGCAGTGTACTTGCTAATATGCGACGTGATGTCATTGAAGCCATTACTTCTGCCCCTATATATATAAATAAGGTGGAAAAAATTGGTAAGACGCATGCTGATAGTTGCAAAAGTGAGTCGGTTTCAGAGCATCAAACCTCTGCTATTGGAACCAAAAAGCCATGCTCTTACTCTATTCCTTACTTGTATAATGCTTCTAATAACGAAGCTAAAGCATTCTATAAGCAGCAAGGAGTGGACGAAGCAACATGCTTTGAGATGGATGCTCATCATGGTAATATCCTGATGCAGTGCCGTTATTGCCTCCGCAATGAAATGGGTTACTGCACCAAAACGGGAAAGAAAGCACCATGGAAGGAACCTCTTTCCATCAGTATGACAGATGGACGAGAGTTTCAACTGCAATTCGACTGCCGTCATTGTCAGATGAGTGTACTCCGTAACGCATAAGAATCGCATCCCGATTTCAACAATATTCCTCGCCAATCCGCCACTGTGCCAACGGCATTTTAATAGGATTCCTCACCAATCTGCCACTGTGCCAACGGCATTTTCAATAGGATTCCTCACCAATCCGCCACTGTGCCAACGGCTTTTACCGTTGGAATAACCAATAAAACCGCCCCAATGCGCCACATAATAAAAGTCATAATATCAGTCATCATAATGACATTAGCCTCCTGTTACAGCGATACCGCCAAGAATGAGGAGGCGGTTCAGCATGATGCTTTGGTGCAACAGTATAGTGAGGCGCAGATGGATTCCATCTCTTTCTATTCATTTCACCACTATACAGAGGGCTATAATTTCCAGGTACGTGACGATTCCATCTCCTTACTTGCCCAGCAACCCGAGGAAATGGTCAACAAAATGCACATAGATACCTTCTCTGTGATGAAGGACCATCAGCTGGTAGTGGGCGACATACGTATCATACCACAGGACTCTATAGACTCTGTATGGGTGCAACTTGCCACGGATGAGGGCAAATGGGGATGGATACATGAGACAGAACTCTTGCCAAGCGTAGTGCCGGTAGATCCCATTTCGCAGTCTATCATGTTCTTTTCTGACACGCATATCATAATTACGCTAATCATACTTACCATCATTGGCATCTCATACGTGTCGCGTACCATCTATCGAAGCAATGCTCCGATGGTACATGTGAGGGATATTCCATCGTTTTATCCTACACTTCTCTGCCTGATAGTGGCGTCATCAGCCAGCCTTTACGCCTCTGTCCAGATGTTTGCGCCAGAGACTTGGCGACATTTCTATTATCATCCATCGCTTAATCCGTTTAAGTTGCCATTCATCTTGAGTATCTTTATCACCTCGGTTTGGGCAATGGTGGTAATCGCTTTGGCTGCAATAGACGATGTGCGTCACAGTCTTCCTTTCAGTGATGCAGTGCTTTATCTCTCCGGAGTGGTAGGAATGTGCGCTGTAAACTATATGGTATTCAGCATCACGACATTATATTATGTAGGTTATCCTTTGCTGATTATTTATTGGTTGTTTGCCCTTCGTTCCTATTTCCGCCATTCCAGACGCCATTATATCTGCGGAAATTGCGGATGCAGAATGAAGAAAAAAGGCAAATGTCCTGAATGTGGAGCTATAAATGAATAAATATTATCGAATATGAAAAGACTAAAGACCATCCTATTAACTGTATTTACGCTGTGTATCACCACCGCATGTCATCATGATGTCAACGATGAAGAAAAGACATTGGCAAAACGTACCGTACTCATATATATATGTGCAGAGAATAATCTCGACCAATATTCTTTCTTCGAAGACAACTACCAGGATATGATTACCGGTGCACAATACCTTGCTGACGACCAAAATCTCATCATCTTTGCCGACAGAATGAGCAAGGAAGAGAAGCCATATATTGCTAAATGCGACAAAAATGGCATCAAAAAGGTAAAAGTCTATTCCGAGGATTTCTATTGCACAGACAAAGAAAAGATGAAGGAAGTGATGCAATGGGTGGCAAAAAACTATCCAGCCGAGTCGTATGCTCTGTCTCTTTGGGGCCATGCCAACGGATGGATACAGATGTCTGACGCCTTCACAAGGAGCACATCTAAGCTCAAACAGATAGCAAAAGCCTACGGAGGAGACTCTGGTCAAGACCATCCGAATGGCTCAGATGGATATAAATTTATAAACATACAGGATTTGGATGAAGCTATCGCAGCATCATTCCCAAAGCTTGACTTCATATTTTTCGACTGTTGTCAGGCAATATGTGCGGAAGTGGCTTATGAAATGCGTAATACGGCACGCTATCTTATAGGTTCTCCAGCAGAGATACCAGGCAAAGGAGCGCCTTATGTGAAGGTGGTCAAGGACTTTTTCCTTGCAAAAGACGAGGTGGGACCTGCCATCGTGGATGATTATATCGGCAGTCTGACAGCCAATGTTGACAGTCAGACAGGCAATGTTGACAATCTGAAAGTCAAAGGCCTGCCTCTTTCAGTCATAGATACTGACAGAATGAATGACTTTGCAGAGGCTACAGCGACGGCTCTCAGCACTTTCATGTCGAAATATCAATACCCTAACGAGCTTGATCTTTCGGGAATGATATACTATGGCAAGAATGATTACATGGGAAACTGCCCATGTTTCTATGATGCACGAAACATAATGCGTGTGCATCTCAGCAGTGAAGACTTCCAGAAATGGGATGAGGTGCTTCAGAAAACCGTGGTATATTCCTCATATCCAGGTGATGACAAGCAGAAAAAACTTACCAATTGGGCGACAGCAGAGCAGATTGCATTCTCCACATTCCAGATGAATGAAGCCAATTACGGCGGTATCTCCCTCTTTGTGCCACAGAATTATTACCAATGGGTGTCTGGCACAAACCTCAATCCTAACAAGAGTATCTTCCGAATGAGCTGGACTAACGTAGTGGATTGGAGCAAATGGGGATGGAGTAGGGAGTGATAGGATTGTCAGAGATGAAGAATGAGGAACGAAGAAGGGCTGACGCCGTTGCGATATCTTACTAATGTCAGCCGGTAACGCGACTGACACGGTGGCGGCGACTTGCTTTTCTAAAAAGAGGAGATTAAGGAGTGTAGATTAAAAAGAGAGTAGAGTCAACGGTATTGAGAATAAATAGGTATCCGTAATTTGGATATATTCCTCATTGAGATAAAAAAAACTATAAACAACCACATATAAACAACAAATGAAAAAGAACTTAGAAACGATCTGCATACATGGCGGATGGAAAGCAAAGAAAGGTGAACCTCAACAACTACCTATCTATCAGAGCACTACTTTCAGATATGAGACAAGCGAACAGATGGCTCGTCTCTTCGACTTGAAGGACGAAGGATATTTCTATACCCGTCTTGCAAACCCGACAAATGATGCTGTAGCCAAGAAGATTGCTGCCCTCGAAGGCGGTGTTGGCGCTGTGCTTACGTCATCAGGACAGGCTGCCAACTTCTACGCAGTATTCAATATATGTGAAGCAGGCGACCATTTCATCACGTCAAACACTATCTATGGCGGTACTTTCAATCTCTTTGGAGTGACAATGAAGAAGCTTGGCATAGAGTGTACTTTCGTGGATCCAGACTGGACAGACGAGCAAATAGAGGCTTGTTTCCGTCCAAACACCAAGTGCTTCTTTGGTGAAACAATCTCCAATCCAGGCGGAAATGTCTTTGATATAGAGCGCTTTGCGAATATTGCGCACAAGCATGGTGTGCCTCTCATCGTGGATAATACCTTTGCTACACCAATCAACTGCCGTCCATTCGAGTGGGGTTGCGACATCGTGACACACTCCACTACAAAGTATATGGATGGTCATGCTACGCAAGTAGGCGGCTGCGTGGTAGATTCCGGCAATTTTGACTGGGAGAAATACGCAGAAAAATTCCCAGGTCTTACCACTCCGGACGAGTCATACCACGGACTTACCTACACGAAGTCATTCGGAAAGATGGCTTATTGCACAAAACTCGTGTCACAATTGATGCGAGATCTCGGCAGTATTCCTGCGCCTCAGAACTCATTCCTCCTCAATCTCGGACTTGAGACGCTTGCTCTTCGTATGCGTCAGCATTGCTCTAACGCTCAGAAAGTGGCAGAATGGCTGGAGAATAATGAGAAAGTGGGATGGGTAAACTATTGCGGACTGCCGTCAAACAAATATCATAGCCTTGCAGAGAAATACATGCCAAATGGTTCGTGCGGCGTGATAGCCTTCGGACTGAAAGGCACTCGTGAGGATGCCATCCGCTTTATGGACAATCTCGACTTCATATCCATCGTCACCCACGTGGCAGATGCCCGCACTTGTGTGCTTCATCCTGCCAGCCATACCCATCGTCAGATGTCGGATGAGCAACTGCGTGAGGCTGGTGTAGCGCCAGATCTCGTGCGTCTCAGCGTAGGAATAGAGAATGTGGAGGACATCATAGCAGACCTCCAGCAGGCAATGGACAAGATGTAAACAGAGATATTGCTGACAAAATTACCACCTAAGGTGTGACAAGAATGGCACTCTTGTCACACCTTTTTTGGTTATATACCCCATGAAAGCAGGTTGGCACAGAGTTGGTAATACACGATATCGGGTGCAGTAGCCCAGATAAAAAGTAAAGAACATAACAAAACAATAAACCAAAAAGACTATGAACATTCAACCATTAGCAGACCGCGTGCTGATTACTCCAGCGCCTGCAGAAGAAAAAATCGGTGGTATCATCATTCCTGACACAGCAAAGGAAAAACCTCTCCAGGGCACTGTCGTTGCAGTAGGTGAAGGAAAGAAGGATGAAGAGATGGTTCTCAAAGCTGGCGATAATGTCCTTTATGGCAAGTATGCCGGTCAGGAGATTGAGTATATGGGTGAGAAATATCTCATCATGCGTCAGAGCGATGTCATCGCTATCCTGAAATAAAGAATATTAATGTTGTTGGTTTGAAATAAAATATCAACATATAAATATATAGAATGATATAAAAAAGAACTGTTAGGAATATCATTTCAATATCAAAAACAGTCGTATTGATTCCTTATATTATCATTTATTGATATTCTAATTCAATAATCCAAAACCAGCAACCCACAATCTTTAAAAAAATAAAACAATCATGGCAAAAGATATTAAATTCGATATGGACGCACGCGATCTCCTCAAAAAGGGTGTAGATCAGCTTGCTAACGCAGTAAAAGTAACTCTCGGTCCTAAAGGACGCAACGTAGTAATCGAGAAGAAGTTTGGTGCTCCTCAGATTACAAAGGACGGTGTGACCGTAGCAAAGGAGATAGAACTCGAAGATAAGTTTGAGAATACAGGCGCACAGCTCGTCAAGAGCGTTGCTTCAAAGACCGGTGATGACGCTGGTGACGGTACAACAACCGCTACAATCCTCACTCAGGCTATCGTAACAGAGGGCTTGAAGAACGTTACTGCTGGTGCAAACCCAATGGATTTGAAGCGTGGTATCGACAAGGCAGTCAAGGCAGTAGTGGAGTATATCCAGAACAATGCAGAGAAGGTGGACGACAACTACGACAAGATCGAGCAGGTAGCTACAGTCAGTGCCAACAATGATCCAGAGATAGGTAAGCTCCTTGCAGATGCTTTCCGTAAGGTAAGTAAGGATGGAGTCATCACTATCGAGGAGTCAAAGAGCCGTGACACCCACATCGGAGTAGTAGAAGGTATGCAGTTTGACCGCGGTTATCTCTCTGGCTACTTTGTTACTGACACAGAAAGACTTGAGTGCGTAATGGAACATCCATACATCCTCATCTACGATAAGAAGATTTCAAGCCTCAAGGAATTCCTCCCTATCCTGCAGTCAGTAGCAGAAACAGGACGTGGTCTCCTCGTTATCGCAGAGGATGTGGACTCAGAAGCATTGACCACACTCGTAGTAAACCGTCTCCGTGCCGGTCTTAAGGTATGTGCTGTCAAGGCTCCAGGCTTCGGTGATCGTCGTAAAGCAATGCTTGAGGATATCGCAGTGCTCACAGGCGGTTGCGTTATTTCAGAGGAAAAGGGCTTGCGTCTCGATCAGGCTACACTCGATACATTCGGTACAGCCGAGAAGGTAAACATCAGCAAGGACAATACTACCATCGTAAATGGTGCTGGCGACAAGGAGTGTATCGCTGAGCGTGTCGCTTCTATCCGCAAGGAAATCGAGAACACCACATCTTCTTACGACAAGGAAAAGCTTCAGGAGCGCCTTGCAAAGCTCGCTGGTGGCGTAGCAGTGCTCTATGTAGGAGCTAACTCTGAGGTAGAGATGAAGGAGAAGAAGGACCGCGTGGATGATGCACTTTGCGCTACTCGTGCAGCTATCGAGGAAGGCGTAGTAGCAGGTGGCGGTACTACTTACATTCGTGCTATCAAGGCTCTTGAGAATCTCAAGGGCGAAAATCAGGATGAGCAGACCGGTATCTCTATCGTAAAGCGTGCCATCGAGGAGCCACTTCGCCAGATTTGCTTCAATGCAGGTATCGAAGGTGCAGTGGTAGTCAATAAGGTGGCAGAGGGCGAAGGTGACTTCGGTTACAATGCTCGTAGAGATACATTCGAGGATCTCCGTGCCGCTGGTATCATCGACCCTGCAAAGGTTAGCCGTGTAGCTTTGGAGAATGCCGCTTCTATCGCTGGTATCTTCCTCACCACAGAGGCTTGCATCTGCGATAAGCCAGCTCCAGAACCTGCAATGCCTATGGGTGGCGCACCAGGAATGGGTGGCATGATGTAATCAATAGCCGCATAGAATATAGAAAATAGTATATCAGGCAACAGCCAACTTGAGTGTAAAAAGCTCGGGTTGGCTGTTTTTTTTGGTGTTGTGATTTAGTTTCTACATAGCGAATCGATAAGTTTAGGCTGGAAGCCTATACCGAGCAAAGCGAGAGTAACCCGGGACGCAGTCTCGGGACTATAAACTTGAATGGAAAAGCTGTCTGGAAGACAGTACCTCATAGCGGGTTGGAATAAAGAAATACTTCCCAAATTCATCCTTACTTTGGTACTGTCTTCCAGACAGTTGTAAAAGTTTTTGTTGTATGTCCCGAGACTTTGTCCCGGGTTACTCTCGCTTTGCTCGGTATTGTCTTCCAGACAAAACGACTTATAAAAAAGGAAAAAGCAGACATAGAATACAATGATTCTTGATACTCTTTTTGTATTTTTATATTTTTATTTATTGATATTTTTTATGCAAAAGACACCCAATAAAAAGTAAACTCTAAATATCAGAATTCTTTTTTTTACCTTCATATAAAGATAAAATAGTAGATAATTGCGTGAATGTGATTTATTTTTTGTAATTTTGCAGAGTTAAAGGGTGACAAATTTTATTCATTCTAAATATATATCAGAATTATGAAGATCAATGATTACAACTTTGCCGGTAAGAAGGCAATCGTTCGTGTAGATTTCAATGTACCTCTCAAGGAGGGCAAGATCACTGACGACACACGTATCCGTGGTGCTCTTCCAACTCTCAAGCTCATTCTTGAGAAGGGTGGTTCCCTCATCATCATGTCTCACATGGGTAAGCCAAAGGGTAAGGTAAAGCCAGAACTTTCTCTCAGCCAGATTAAGGACGCAGTTGCTGCCGCTCTCGGTGTGCCAGAGGTGAAGTTTGCTCCTGATTGCGCTAAGGCTCAGGACGCTGCTGCCGCTCTCAAGCCAGGCGAAGTGCTCCTTCTCGAAAACCTCCGCTACTATCCAGAAGAGGAAGGCAAGCCAGTAGGTATCGACAAGGAAGACCCTGCTTACGAGGATGCAAAGAAGGCAATGAAGGCTTCCCAGAAGGAGTTTGCCAAGACACTTGCTTCTTACGCTGACTGCTACGTGATGGACGCATTCGGTACTGCACACCGCAAGCACGCTTCTACTGCTGTCATCGCTGACTATTTCGACGCAGACAACAAGATGCTCGGTCTCCTCATGGAGAAGGAAGTAGCTGCTGTTGACGCTGTACTCGGCAATATCAAGCGTCCATTCGTTGCTATCATGGGTGGTTCTAAGGTATCTTCTAAGATTGGTATCATCGAGAATCTCCTCGGCAAGGCTGACAAGCTCATCCTCTGCGGTGGTATGACATATACATTTGCTAAGGCTCACGGTGGTGAAATCGGTAAGTCTATCGTAGAGATGGACAAGCTCGACGTAGCTCTCAATGTAGAGAAGCTCGCTGCAGAGAAGGGCGTAGAGCTCGTTATGGCTCCTGATGCAGTCTGCACAGAGGACCTCGACTTTGCTACTATGACCGTAAAGCCTGGTTCTAAGATTGAGGTTTATCCTTCAAATGCAATTCCTGCAAACATGGAAGGTCTTGATGCAGGTCCTGAGGCTCAGAAGAAGTTTGCTGAAGCAATCAAGGGTGCAAAGACAATCCTGTGGAATGGTCCTGCCGGAGTATTCGAGTGCGACGACTTCACAGCAGGTTCAAAGGCTATCGGTGATGCTATCGCAGCTGCAACAGCAGAGGGTGCATTCTCTCTCATCGGTGGTGGTGACTCAGTAGCATGCTGCACTAAGTTCGGTCTTACCGACAAGGTGTCTTACATCTCTACTGGTGGTGGCGCTCTTCTTGAGGCTATCGAGGGTAAGGTGCTCCCAGGCGTTGCTGCTATCCAGGGCTAATCATAGATCAGACAGATATAATCAGACTTGCTCATTGCCATCGGAATATGGTGATGGGCAAGTCTTTTTTTGTAGCAATGGTTTCTTGCGTCCAACGGTAAAAGCCGTTGGCACAGTGGCTTCCTTGGTTGGGAATTGTTCTATTTTTCCGTTTGTGGATGGGGATATGGGAGCGGTGTTGTAACGTATTGATAAACAAAGCGTTGCAAAAGCATAGTTTTTAGGGCGTAAAAGCATAGTTTTTAGGGCGTAAAAGCTATGCTTTCAGGAGGTAAAAGCTATGCTATTGCGATGCGAAAGCTTCGCTCTTGCGTGATAATACCTTTGCCATCGCTCTTTTGTTCTGTTTTTCCGTACATGATTTCTTTTACATTCCCTATTTACTGAGTAGCGGTTACTCTTGCTTTGCTCAGTGTTGTTGTCCTGACATAATTAGTCGTTTAATAGTTATATTGTGTCATCTAATGTTAAATAGTGCAAAATCGGGGGGGGGGTAAAATTAAATGATGTGAATTATTCGGGTGGGTTTTAATGTTTTATCTTTAATAATCGTAACTTTGTATGCTATTGCATAAATATGCAAATGCGAGTATTGACACAACCATAAATTAGAAAACTAAACGACGACTAACGGAATACGCTTGACGACAAACGCGATACGTTTTCATGTTACGACACAATTCTTAAAACCTGACAGTGCTTAGGAGGGGTGCTATCTGATGGCTTTCCTGACTGACACAATACACATTTGTTATGAAAAATCTATATAACACCTTCGGCAGAAGAGAGGTTGTCTTATCATTAGTCATTGCCTTTCTTGCAATCTATGAGCCACAAAGCGTTTCCATGATGGCGCAGACTTATCAATCAGCAATGGCTTCTGTATCTGATATTTATGCTGAAGCACCCGGACAGGTGATTACTATGGACAATTATGCCAAGTTTACTACGCTGGATAATCCTGGCACTATCAGCACAAGCATGAAAGATGAAGAGGCAAGCAAGATATTCGTAATCTATAATAAGGGAACTGGCAAATTCCTTACATTCGGCGGTTACTGGGGCACTTCAGCGCGTCTCGGTTCTGTGCCTTGTCCTGTTTGGCTGCAGTTGCGTGATAAAGAAACACTGGATAATCAGGATAAATACCTGAGATACCCTGAGACTCCAGGAACTATTTTGACACAATCCGGTGAGGATGTAGATCATGAAGGTCTGAACAGTGCCGGCAAAGGCTCAGGAACGGACGGATGGAACAAACTCATTACGAAGAGTAGTTCTATGTATCTGGGAAGTAAAGAAGGAACAGGAAGGAGCAAAGCCAAGTATTATTCTATTCAAATAATAAAGGCGGATAATACCGTCAAAAATGTAAGAATAGGGATTTGTACCGAATCTCCCTCTGAAATAGGAGATGGCGTTTTTGAACCCAACAATGAAAAATTCATTTCAGAGCAACTTACAGATTTGGATTTGGCAAATGGCGACAAATTGGTAATCAATGCTGATTTGTCAGAATGTATCGCCAATTTTGAAAATATATTTTCTTTAGGCAACAATGTAGAAAAATGGGCAGAGAATGGTGTGTATAATCTTCATGTATATTATACCAATTCCTCTAAGACTATCCGTGTACATGGGTCATATAATTCCACAACTACCCAAACAGAAACCAAAATCTCTAACCCTAATAATATAATCTTTAGCATTACCAAAGATGGTTTGACTATTACCGAGGGCATATATCATTATAGCATTCCATACGAAGCTGAGAAGGCTGGAAAACTTGTAAGGTTTAAGTATAATCCGTCTAATGGAAAATATCTTTCAGATGCTGACGGCAATCTCATATTGGATCCTGCAGGAAAGGCTTTCAAACTTGGCAGTAAATCAACAGAATATATCTATTCCGACTCGCCAGAAGACATAGTCCCTGCGTTGTTTATTTCGCGACGTATCACCAAAGGTGAAAGTGCGTCAGCACAAGAAGGAAAATTCATTGCATTCTCTGGAAAACCAGACAATCACAGTGCTGCGCCTGAGAAACTGACAGGTGTATATACTGACCGAAAACTATACACAACAGATGGAAATGCAAAGCCGGAATTCGCCCGTTGGAGTCTGATTTCGACAGGTGTTCCCGGTGAATACCGTCTTGCCCTCGATATGAACGTAAATCTTGAGACAGGAAGTCTTAAAACAGACACTAAGAAGGCTACATATTATATGACAGTGTCAGAAGATTTCATTTCCGGAAAATCAGAATATAAGGATAAAGATGCAGAAAAACAACATTTCTATTATAGCACAGTGGATAAGGATGGTAAGAGAACGTATATCGACCACTTTACGGAAGGTCTTCTGAATGTCAAGATGACAGAAACAGTTCCTACAGATGATTATGGCACATGGAGATTCGTTACCATAAAAGATTACATCGACTTGGTGAAGAAGCAGACCAGCGTGCTCAAAGAGACTGTAGATATGTCATTCATGCTTTCTGATCCTGACTTTTCTCGAAACAGTGCGGACCTGAATAACTGGAAAGTGGATGAAACATTGCAGAATGACAAGACGCAGGACAGTCAGGCTGACTACTATTCCCATGCACATCTCCGTATAGGGTATGACGGCTATTATAAGACAAATGTGACTGATAATAACTATAATACTGGTAAGAGTGATTATTTTAATTTCGTAGCAGACGCTACAGACAGAGGTGAAAATAGTATTGATTACTGTGCAAACCATGCCAGATACACATGCACCACAGTGCAGAATGGCGGTTATGGCAAGATGTATCAGTCTGTAAAGGTTACACGTCCGGGATGGTATGTGGTAAGATGCCAGGGACTTAGCACAGTGGATGCAAAGCTCTATTCTGTCATCAAAGAAGGTGGTGCCTCAGAAAGTAAGACTCTCGAAACACCACTTCTGAAGATTACAGACCAATGGCTGAGAGACAGTCTTCATATCCTGAGACAAGAAAATGCTTACTGGCCTTACGACCAGGCTGTACCGATGTATAATGCAGCGGTATATATGAATGATGCTCATGCTTACCCTAACGGAGTGGAGAAGACAGCAACGCAATTGATTTATTATATCCATAATGCGTCTGCTGATTTGCCTGCTGAAATCACTCTCGGTGTTGAGGTTCCGCAGAATGATAGCAAGACCTATAAGAATAATAGCACAGGTAAGAATCTGGAATACTCTTCCGACTTCACCGCCTTCGATAATTTCCGCCTCTTTTATGGCGGAGAAGAGACGCATGAGCCATACCTTTTGCTTGATGAAAACGATGAGACGCTGAATCATCTCGACAGTTGCATACATAAATACAGGAGCACCGAGACGATAAACAAGCATCTGCTGCTCCGCCGCACTTTCACTCACAATCAGTGGAATACCATTATTCTTCCAGTCGGTTTGACTAAGACGCAGTTTGAGGGCGCATTCGGTGCTGATGCAAGGCTTGCCGAATTGTCATCCATCAACGACAAGAGGATATATTTCAAGACGGTAAAGGAAACAGGAAAATATACCACGTCAGATGGAACAACTGATGGGACGGATTATTGGCTCAAGCCAATGACGCCTTATCTCATCAAGATTAAGGAAGAAGGAAAGATAAAAGGCAGCAAGACAGATAAATACACTGCCTACCTCTTCCACTGGGCAGACAACGGAAAGACGTATGAAGAGAAGAGCGTCGGTGGGTCAGTAGACTGCTCCTACTATGATATAGAGCATATAAATATGGTGGAAGGCATTGCCCAGACCAAGACTGACGGCTATTTCGACCACTGGGACTTCAAGGGAATGAAGGGCGATGGACAGTATTCCTACGTCATAAAGGGACAGACCACGAATCCAGACTCTCACAAAGGCACGGTAACAGCCTACGGAATGCTTACCCGCAACTATACTACAAGTGGTGAGAACAACAGTAAAACCCTCCTCGAAGGACACTCGCCAATGGATGATGCCTATGCCTTCACGGTGGCGGCGGATGGAAAACCCGTCATGAAATACAGACCGAATGGCGGTGCATCCAAGGCTTTCAGATGCTGGTTCCAGTATGTCGTGCCACAGGCTTCTGCCGCAAAGGCGCAGTTTGCTGTGTTCATCGACGACATCAATGAGCCTCTGAGCATCGACGACATCAATGACAATGATTTCGGAACCACCACAGTGGCAAGATACTCAGACGGCATTTACACTCTCGATGGAAGAAAAGTGGGCAAGGCAGGCACGTCTCTCAATGCCCTTCCTAAGGGATTCTATATCGTGAATGGAAAGAAGATGCACAACTGATATAAGCAATGACGAATATGAAACGAAAAGATTATATTAGACCTACCGTAGAGTTGTACGTCATGGATGCTGACGATATCCTTGAAATGGCTCCGCAATCGAAGGCGCAGATTAACTCGGATCCGCCGGATGATGACGACGTGATATTCGATATTGACAATAGTGATACCAATAGCGGATGGGATTTTGATGACATCACTCTGTAAGGTTGTTTGGCAGACAGTGCCATAAACAAGTATCAATGGATAAAAACAATGAAAATAATGGATAAAGATATTTTTGTTGTTTTTATCCATTGATATTTTGGGGTCGTATGTCACTGTCTGGAAGACAGTACCGAGCGAAGCGAGAGTAACCCGGGACACAAAAGTCTCGGGATAAAAAAGAGAGGGGAATAGCTGTCTGGAAGACAGTACCAGATAATCAGAAAATCAAAGGTACTGTCTTCCAGACAGCCGTTTTTATGTGGTTGTAAATCCCGAGACTCCGTCCCGGGTTACTCTCGCTTCGCTTGGTATAGGCTTCCAGCCTAAGCTCGTGGCTTTGGTGTTTGGTTGGTCGGTTTGCAGTCTAATATGTAATATAGTGCCTTTGTCGTATGGTCTGTCTTCATGGCAACTAACAACGAAACCACCAGACAACAAAACCACAAAACCACATTAATCATTTTTAGGTATTGCCAGATTACGAATGATTTATTATCTTTGCATCGGCAAAAGATTGCCGCTTCAGTTACAATGAAAATCGTATTAGTTTTGAATTATATTATACAAAAATCACTGACTATCAATGAAAAGCAATTGGATTAAATCAATCGTCTCGTTTCTCGTAGTACTCTTTACCATGCCTTTGGGCCATGCCATGATGATGATAATGGACAAGACCATGACACCGGAGGCAGTTCATTACTCAGCTTTCTTTATGGGATTGGCGGGCCTTCTCATAGTAATCACCGGCGTTTTCGTGAAAGGAGACACCAAGCAGACGCTTTGCGGACTGTTCGGAGGACTATTCTTTTGGACGGGATGGATAGAGTTCCTCTTCCAGTATTATGCCACCCGATGGGGCACTCAGCCTGAGATAGAGAATGGAGAAGTGGTGACACGCCCTGAGTATCTCATCCTTCCTGCCACCTTTGGAATGTGGATGATGATAATGGTGCTCTATATATTTTCCACGAAGAATGGATGCAACTTTATCAATTGGTGGCAGCGCGTGCTCTTCCGCTCAAGAAAGAACGAGATTGCAGCGCGCCCGATGACGCATCATACCAGTATCGTCACGTTCATGGAGCTCAATATGATACTGTGGACAAGCTATCTTCTCCTGATGTTTTGCTACGACAAGAATTTCCTCGGCGACCATCATCCCGTGACAAGCATCGTCGCAGCGGCTTGTCTTCTCGGCAGTTTCTTTATCTTCAAGAAGCAACTGAAGCTCTCCACTTGGGGTGCAAACATCCGTATGGCGATAGCAACAGTAGTGGTGTTCTGGGTTCCTGTGGAAGTGCTTGGCAGGCTGGATTTCTTTCATGAGATATGGATCGAGCCAGAGAAATACTCCACTCAGATGATCAGCATCCTCCTTGCCTTCCTCGTTTTGCTTGGTTATGTGGTGTTTGCTGCCAGAAGAAGCAGGAAGTAATCTTTAAAATGAAGAATGTAGAATGAAGAATGAAGAATGGGAGTTAGTCTTGTTTCTTGTGAAATCTTCACGAATAACCGCAAGCCGAAGTACGTAATCCGAATTCTTCATTCTTCATTCTACATTCTTCATTTTAAAAAGATTCTTAATTTTTTTACTTAATACACCGCAACCTTAATCACTCCATCCATCTTGTTCTCAAAGATATTGTAAGCCTCTTCTATCTGGTTGAGAGGGAAACGGTGGGTGATGAGTGGGGTGGTGTCTATCTTTCCTTGCTCAATGAGAGCGAGAATTTCCTCACAGTCGCAACCATCCACGCCGCCAGTCTTGAATGTAAGGTTCTTGCCGTACATGTCAGGCAGAGGCAGAACCTGCGGTTTGTCGTAGAGAGCGACGATGGTCACTATGGCATTAGGACGTGCGCACTGCCAAGCCAACTGGAAAGAGCCATTGCTTCCTGCCACTTCCAGCACTCGATCAGCGCCACCATTGTCGCTGTGGGCTTTGACAAAGTCGAGACATTCCTCAGGGGTAGTAAGCAGAACGTCAGGATAATGCTCACGTACAAAGGCGCGACGCTCCTCCGATTTCTCACATATTATGATGCGTTTAGGCTGCTTCAGCATAGCGCAGAGTAGGGTGCAGATGCCTGTAGGACCGGCTCCGATGATGAGAACAGTGTCCTCTTGGCTTATTTCGCTGATGCGTGCAGCCCAGAAACCCGTAGCCAGAACGTCGCCCACGAAGAGAGCCTGCTCGTCGGTCACGCTGTCGGGAATGCGGTTCAGTCCCTGTGAAGCCAGTGGCACGCGCACATATTCCGTCTGTCCGCCGTCGATGCGGCAGCCGAGAGCCCAGCCTCCGTGGGGCGAAGTGCAGTTGTTTACGAATCCATGCTTGCAGTAGAAGCATTCTCCGCAGAATGTTTCCACATTGACCGTAACCCTGTCTCCCGGCTTGATGCCTTGCACGTCAGAGCCGGTTTCCTCCACTATTCCCACCATTTCATGCCCCACGGTGATGCCCGGCACAGCCCTTGGCACGCTTCCGTGCTTGATGTGAAGGTCGCTTGTGCAGATGCTGCTGAGTGTCACTCTGACGATAGCGTCGGTGGATTCCAGGATAACAGGCTTCGGTTTGTCCGTCATGGCAAACTTGCCGTGCTCTATGTATGTAAATGCTTTCATGTATTTTGATTTTGATTTTTTTTTGTAATGAGAGTGTTTGATTTACAGAATGCAAAGGTACAAAAATATAATAAGTATTCCGTCCAGATGTTTATGTTTTTCTTTTGATGATAGAAAATATCTATTGTTTCATAGGTATAAACATTTGTTTGTCTATAATAAAATGCTTATCTTTGCAGTGAAATAAAAGAAGAAAATAATATAAATAAACAGGAGGATTAACTTATGGAAAAATTCAATGAAATAATCAATGGCAACCAAATTACTTTAGTTGACTTCTTTGCCACTTGGTGTGGACCTTGCAAGATGATGCATCCAGTCCTTGAGCAATTAAAAGAGGACCTTGGCGATGGCATTCGTATCCTCAAAATAGATGTGGATAAGAATCAAGCGCTCTCTGAAGCTTATCGTATTCAGTCAGTTCCAACGCTCATGCTCTTCAAGGAAGGTAAGCAATTATGGCGTCAGAGCGGCGCTATGAGAATGCAGGACTTGAAGAATCTTATTGCAAAATATCAGTAATGAATATACAGCAACTCAAGTACATCGTAGCTATCGACCGTCTTCGCAACTTTGCGAAGGCGGCTGATGCGTGTAAAATCTCCCAACCTACGCTCAGTGCAATGCTCGCAAAACTGGAAGAAGAACTTGATGTTCGAATCTTTGAGCGTACAAATAAGGTGGTGAAACCGACCGTTGCCGGAAAGAAAATTATCCTTCAGGCGCGGAAAGTGCTGATGGAGGCAGACCGCATCCATGAGATAGTGAGTGAAGATAAGGGTGAAATCGGTGGGATGTTATCTATTGTTGGAGCCTCACTATCAGTACCTTCGTGTGGCTCCAACACCTAAACTTATTTTAACGAGCAAGCCCTCATAGGGCAAGCCAAAGTGCATTTACCGCATTTGATGCAGTCAGGATGGTTGAAGCCCTCTCCATTGCCACGAGCCTCGTAGGCGTTGAGCTGCATAGGGCAGACGCGGGCGCACATCTTACATTTCTTAGTGCAATTATCACCGATCTTAATGCCACGGTAACCATCAGAAAGGTGCCCGTTTTTAGGTGCCACCCATGAAGAAAGCGTACCCATAGGGCAGAAAGAACACCAAGTGCGCGGAGCATAGATGAAAGCCAGCACCACTGCTACAGTAGCACTCTGTTCGTCATCAGATGGTACATGAGAGAAAGTAAATAGTACAAGATAGAAAGCAATTACGGTGAGAAATTATTACCTTTGCACCTAAATAACTAACCACTATATCACCAATGACAAAAAGAATCGTAATCCTATCATTCCTAATGGCAAGTCTATGTCTGGGAATAAACGCAACTAACAAAAAACGAATACAGTGTACTTTCGACCAAGGATGGACCTTCAGACTATGTGCCAACCATGCAGAAGCAACGAAAGTGCTTAACACACTCGGCATCGAAAACCCTAATATTTCAGCCTCTTCATCGGTTGCGAAAAAGACAAAGGTCACAGATGATACCGAACCAGAACAGGCTCAGGTGACTGCAAGCGAGATAACGACTTCGCATTCTGCCCAGATATACGCTGACAAAGACTTCCGTAAAGTCACCATTCCGCATGATTGGAGCATCGAATTGCCATTTGATCCTAAGGTGGGAGGGTCTGCTGGATACCTTCAAGGCGGTCAAGGCGTATATGCCAAGGACTTCGTTATCCCTGCCGAATACCGAAAAATGCTGACACAGGGCAATCAGCTCAGCATCCATTTCGATGGAGTCTATCATCGTGCTACGGTGTGGCTCAACGGTCATCGCTTGGGACATCACTTGTATGGATATACAGGTTTCTCATATAATATAACTCCATATATAAATAAGGTGGGTGAAAATCGCCTCGTAGTGCATGTGGATAGGGAGGAGCAATCCCGCTGGTACACAGGTTCGGGCATCTATCGCCACGTCTGGTTGCAGCTGAATAATGCTGTCCACGTCAAGGAACATGGCATTTTCATAACGTCAAAGACAGATGGAACTGTAAAGGTGGAGACTGAGGTGGAAGGCGATACCGGATGTAGAGTGTCGCACTCCATCTTTGACAGATATGGAAAAGAAGTGGCATCTGCCGTTGCTGTGAAAGCCAACAGCGCAGGCTGTCAGTCGGTTGCCACTCTTTCGGTGAAGAGTCCAAAGCTTTGGAGCTGTGATGCTCCGACACTCTATACTCTCCTTACCCAGGTGAAGGATAGCAGAGGAAGACTCGTTGACGAAGTGGAGACAAGCTTTGGCTTTCGTGATATCCGCTTTGAAGCCAATACAGGTTTTTATCTAAACGGCAAGAATATGAAGCTGAAGGGCATGTGTCTCCATCAGGATGTCGGCAGTTTGGGCGTTGCTGTGCCAGATGAAATGTGGGAGCGCCGACTGAAAGCGATGAAGGAGATAGGATGCAATGCCATCCGATGCTCGCATAATCCTCCGTCACCAGAGTTTCTTACCATCTGCGATACGCTCGGACTGCTGGTGCTCGATGAAGCATTCGACAAGTGGAAGTCTGGCTATTATGCACCTTTCTATGACGATAATGCCCATCAGGACATTGCAGACATGGTGCTGAGGGACCGTAATCATCCTTCTGTAATCGTGTGGAGCATAGGCAATGAGGTGCATGAAGCATGGAATAAGGATGATGAAGGCGTCAATAGAGCAAAGGAATTGAATGCCATAGTGAAGCGCCTTGACCCGACTCGTCCTACTATGCTTGCGTGCCAACAGGGCTTTGAAGACAAGATAGCAGATGTGGCAGACCTTGTGGGCTACAATTATCTGGAACCAAGGATGATAGCCGACCATAAGCGATTCCCGAATCGTAAGATGTTTGTGAGCGAAGCATTCGTCTATTATTCCGGTTTGAGAGAAAATCTGGTGCGTGATTTCGTGGAAAAGAATCCTTGGCATTTCGTAGAAGAGAATGATTTCATAGCCGGTTCGTTTGTTTGGGCAGGCGTGGATTATTTAGGAGAGTCATCCCCTTGGCCAGCAAAGGGTTGGTGCTCTTGTCCCTTTGATATGACCTTGAAGGAACGTCCGCAAGCGGCTTATTATCATCCAGCATGGCAACCTGATAAGGACTATCTGAAACTGATGGTGCGTGACAACTGCTTTGATCAGGCTATGGGCACGGACCATTGGCAATATCCTCCGATGGCAGATACCTGGGATTTACCCTATAAAGATTCCCGATGCGTGGAAATAAGGTGTTACACCACATGCGACTCGGTGCAGTTCTTCTTCCCGATGTGGAGCAATCCGCAGTTGCCTTTGAAGCCTCGCAGGACTGCAGACTACACCGACCATTGCATCAAGGTGCAGCTTCCTGCACGTGCCGGTAAAGTCCTGGCAGTGGGATACAAGGGAGGCAAGGAAGTGATGAGGGATTCGCTTGTCAATCATGGTCCGGTGGCTGATGTCAGACTGGATGCTGACCGCACGGTTCTTTCTGCCGTAAAGCCAGATTACTCTGAAAGGGTGGCTTTGTCAAAGGGCGATGTCAGTGGCAAAGTAAGCCGAAAAATGCCGTTGGAATGTGGCACAGTGGCGCATATCCGTCTTACTCTCGTGGATAAGGAAGGTCGCATTCAGCAAATGCAACCTAAGAAATTCCGAGTGGAAGTGGAAGGTCCTGTACGTCTCTTGGGTGTGGAGACCGGCGATATGCGCAGGAAAGACTCATGGCGCACCACCGAACTGCCAACTTACTTCGGTGAAGGACTCGTGCGTCTGCAATCGACCATGCAGACAGGAAAAGCCAAAGTAATATTCCATGTCGAAGGCTTCGACAAGCCTTTCGTCAAGGAGGTAGAGGTGAGAGAGTTATGATTAGAATATTCTATGCTTTTTATCGTGATATGTTTGCTTTTTTGAATATAATTCGTACCTTTGCATCAAAATGAGAAATAACCGAAAGAATAGATAATAGCATGAATACAATTGATATTGCGCTCCGCATCGCCACTGCAGCACATGCAGGACAACTTGACCGCGATGGCTATCCTGTCATCCTCCATCCATTGACTGTGGGACTGATGGGACACACAGATGAAGAGAAAATGGCTGGTTTCCTGCATGATGTAGTGGAAGATACAAGCGTCACATTTGATAATCTCATAGAAGAAGGCATCCCGACAGGAGTGGTGAATGCCATCCGAGTGCTTACCCATGGGAAGGAGAGTGATTACTATGATTATATCCAAGGCATTATAGAGTCAGGAAATCCTATCGCGCTGCAAGTGAAATACAATGACCTAAAGCACAACTTTGAACGTGGGAAGGCGCATCCCGACCTGCAGCAGAAGCACGGCAAAGCACTGGAGATGGTCGAGGCTGCTATTGATGAATGCTCAAAGGTGGACATCTATCATGCGCCTTCCGACAGAAACGTAAAGGTGGGAATATTTGCCTGTGGCTGTTTCTGGGGCACTCAGCATCATTTTCAGAAGCAAAAAGGCGTGCAGAAGACTTTGGCAGGTTACACTGGTGGAGAAGAGGCATTCCCTACTTATGCTGACGTGCGTGATCACAAGACGCATCATGTGGAGGCTATTATCGTGGAGTATAATCCAGAAGAGGTGTCATACGAGTCTCTCTGCAAACTTTTCTTCGAGATTCACGACCCGGCACAGACGGATGGAGTAGGCACTGACATCGGTCCGCAATACCGCAGTTGTATCTTCTATCGTGATGAAAACCAGAAGGCAACGGCTGAACGCGTGATACAGATACTCCGTGACAAGGGAGATGAGGTCAACACTTTGCTTCTGCCAGAGGAACCATTCTATATTGGCGAAGCCTACCATCAGAATTACTATGAGAAAACAGGCGGTGAGCCTTATTGCCATATGAGGACGCGGAAGTTTTGATTGGTTGTTGGTTGTTGGTTGTTGGTGTTCGGCAAGTTACTAATTCACTATCTTAGATTAAATACTAAGGTACTGCTCAACTTTTGGAAGATAAAGGAAATAAGGAGAATAAAATCAAACATAAAATGAAAACAAAATCACTCGCATTCATAGCAGGAATCATCTGGCTTATAGCAGGCTTCAATGTCTGCCGAATCGGCGTGGTGTCATGGCAGAGCCTCTATTCCACCACAGTATTGATGGTCATGGGCAGCATAGTCACTATGTTGCTGTTTTCGATTATGTTTGTCAAGATGCTCTTCCGTAATGTGCACCGCATTCGTCAGATAGCGCCAGAGAAGCGTAAGGTGTGGGATATTATGCCAGTAAAGTCATACGTCATCATGGCAATTATGATTACATTTGGTATATTGCTCAGGCAGTGTCCAGTCATCCCATTATCTTTCATAGCTTCCTTCTATGTGGGGTTAGGCACCGCCTTGATGATAGCCGGTATCATCTATATCTCCTCCTTTCTTTGTCCAAAGGAATTGTAAGGTAAAGCGAAACGATTATAAGTAGGTAATCAAAATTATTTTGATAATGAATAGATAATTATCATAAATAGGTAATCAAAATTATTTTGATAATGAATAGAAGACAATATATGTTTTTCATTATTATAATATCTATACTCTCTTGTGCGCATCTACGTCCTGTCTC
>URJQ01000014.1 GCA_900548195.1 uncultured Prevotella sp. | reverse complement strand
ATGCTTTGACCTTAAAGAATTAGGCAAGCAGATTGTTATGAAAGATACCCTAAAAGATGATTGAAAAAATAAAAAAAGAGATTTCTTTTATTGATGAAAGACTACTTAAGATAGGGGATCTCCCGGATATAGATTCTGTGAGAGCTGCTATGACAAATATGTTTGATGAAGTGAAAATAAAGGAAAAAAACATATTTGTTGATCTCAAAAAGCAGTTCTCAGATATACTAAAGGATTTCAAGTCTGAGGATCTTTTTCTTGAGCCTATAGATTTTGCCGCTATAGAACATGAAGCTACGGCACATAGTCAGGAGAAATATGTAATATCTGAAAGCAAGGTGATTCGGAGATGCTGTGAGTCGGATTATGTCATTCCTGCAAAGTATGGCAATAAAACCAACTATGAGAAGAAACTGAAGGAGTTCAAAGTCATAGCAATCAAGCGGGCAAGAAAAGACAAAGACCAAGTAGAACGCCAAATAAAGGAAAAGGCAGACAACTTGAAGACTCTGATAAATGATGAGGTCGATAACAAACTCAAAGAAGAGTTGTCTCATCTTGAAAATCTAAAGACTCAGTTGTCACGAAAAGAGGAATTCAAAGCTGAGAAAGATGCTTGTATGGCAGAAACCAGCAAGGCATCAGCGGAACTTGTAAAAATAGCGGAAGAGTATGGATGCAAATTATAAATTTCCAATTTTGATGGACTATATCAGGCTTGAGACTGAAGTCCGTCAGAAAGCCCAGGAGTATCTTGATGATGATGTCTCAGATGACAATCTGAAATCATTTGTAGAATCAGCAAGATTTGTAGCGCAGTCGGTTCTGGAAAAGTATTTTTTCAGTATAGATGGACTATATACAAATGGTGCCAGTAAGATAGCTGATGAAAATGTATATAATAAGTTTATTGACTTCCATGATGGTTATCGTGCCCTGATGAAGAAATGGTCATCTAATCATTGGATAGCAATAAGAGAAACGAAGGTGGATTCATCTTTGAAACAGCCAGAACTATCTTATGAGAACCTCAATATACATACTCCGAAAATAGTAGGCATTGGTACGCTCGTCGCAGCCGGTCTATATATTCTCTCAGGTGCTTGGAAAGCTGTAGCTGCAGAAGTCCTTGCATTGGGAGCAGCCACTTTCGTGTATAAACAAAATAAGAAGAATCAGGAAAGTGACTACGCTTTCAAGGTTGAACAGTATGAGCGTCAACTGAAAAAAGAAAAAGACCGTCTTGTAACCTGTCTGATCAATGACCTTAAGCAATGGTTGAAAGATGCTGAACAGTATTCTAACTCGATTTTGGTTGAATTTGGCGTTTTATAAATATGGATAGGAATAATCAAAATGAAATATCGTCTATCGAGGAAACGATGGACTTGAAAGATATATCTGCCAAGAAACAAGGACAGCGAACGGTCCAATATGACACTAACGAAGATATGCAACTCGCAACAGCAAGTATGCAGGTCTTCGATAGTATGGTCACTCGTGATTATTTGCATGACTTGTGTGTTTGTCCTGTGAAACCATTTCCTTCTGATACCACGTATTCAAGAGTAAGATGGTACAGGGTGAATAGAATAGTGACGGAGAATGATGTCTATTTTACAGACAAGCTATCTATGCTCTATATGTCATTACATAAATGTGCCAAAAATGTAATTCTCGTTTTGAACAAACAAAATAACGGTGAAGTAGAACTGTATCTTGGTGCAAGGGATTTTTCCGGAAACAGCAATGTTTCTGGAGAAATACTTGAGGCTGGTCTTCAGGGCTATTTCCCTGGTATCAGCACTAAAGCCGCCTCTATTCCCGAGATGACTTTTTCAATGCCTGCAGTCTCTTGTGTGTCAGCTATCGCATCATTACGTGATGACAAAAAGGAAAAGTTTGTGCAAGGTATTGAGAGATTGATTAATGCAACTGCTTATATACCACAATTCAGAGCTTATTTCATTGCAGATAGTGTCGGTAATGTGGAAGCAAACGAAATGATTACATCATTTAGTAGGTTGTATTCATCTCTTTCTCCTGCTGAGACATTGCAAATGACTTTCAATGAAAGTGAAACAAAAGGAATTTCCAAATCGTTTACTGAAAATCTCTCCGAAACTATTGGTGAGTCAATTTCGAAAACAGCAACATATACAGACGGCTATTCAGAAAGCAATACAGAAGGAGAAACAGAAACGCATGGAAGCAGTGAGAATATCAGTATAGGTATTCGGAAATCTTTCTGGCATGGTATAGTAGGAGGAAAAACAGGAGGAGGAAGAAGTCAAAGCATAAGTAAAAGCCGTTCGAAGACCATCTGTGATAATTTCTCATACTCTGAAGCCAATCAGACAGGAAGCAATAATAGCATTACAAAAGGTACGTCTAAACAGACTGGAGACAATGAATCTCTAACAAAAGGCTATACCAAACAGATAACATACAAGAATAGAACTGTAAAGTTTTATCTTGATATACTTGACAAGCAACTTGAAAGACTCCAAAACGGAAGACCTTTCGGATTGTGGTCTGTTGCCACTTATTTTGTGGCAAACGATCCTACGACAGCCCAACAATTATCAAGCATCTATAGAGGATCCATTATCGGTGAAGAAAGTGGATTGGAAACTTGTGCAATCAACACTTGGACGGATGCCAATTCTGTAAAGGAAATAAGTCAGTATTTATGTAATAGTCTTCACCCTCGTTTTGATTTTAATTTTTTAGACGTTTCTGCGGGTTCGGTCGTAAACAGTAAAGAACTTGCTATACACTTGTCATTTCCACAGAGTAGTGTCCCTGGTATAATCGTACAGGAAAGAGCCACATTTGCCAGAAATGTATTCGCCAGTCGTTGTAGTAATGAGACTATCCATCTGGGTGAAATCACATATCTGGGCAAGACTTCAGATACACCAGTTGATCTGGACGTTGCAGAATTGACAAAGCACCTTTTTGTAACAGGATCTACAGGAAGCGGTAAATCAAATACGATGTACCTTCTCCTGAAGCAATTGAGAGAACAAGGAAAAACCTTTATGGTCATAGAGCCAGCTAAGGGTGAGTATAAACATGTGTTCGGCATGTTGGATGATGTGACTGTCTATAGCCACACTAACAAAGTCGGAAACCTGTTGCAGATAAATCCGTTTGTTTTCCCGTATGAGCATATCGATGTGTTAGAGCATATAAAAAGAATAGTGGGAATATTCAATGCGTGTTGGTCTCTGTATGCTGCTATGCCATCAATTCTTGAACATTCTATTATAACCGCATATGAAAAATGTGGATGGGATGTGGAAACTTCTGAGCATAAGTTTGATACACCTATATTTCCTAAAGTGGAAGATGTCGTTGCATGCTTAAAAGACTATATCGACCATTCCGACTATTCTGCTGATACAAAAGGTGATTATAAAGCTGCAATAGAAAAGAGATTGCAGGACCTTTGTGAGGGAATGTTTGATAAAATGTTCAACAGAGGGTCTGTTGCAGATGAAGATTTGTTCAATAAGAATACAATTGTTGACTTGAGTCGTACGGGGTCTCCAGAAACTAATGCACTGATAATGGGATTCCTGATAGTGAAACTTAATGAATTCCGAATGTCAGAATCTGGAATGAACAGAGAATTAAGACACGTCACCGTGCTTGAGGAAGCTCACAACTTGCTTAAGAAAGTCTCAACCTCTCAATCAATGGAGAATTCGAATATAGCAGGCAAGTCAGTGGAAATGATAACCAACAGTATAGCAGAAATGCGTACTTATGGAGAGTCTTTCATTATAGTTGACCAGTCTCCTTCCATGTTGGATGCAGCTGCAATAAGGAATACAAACACCAAAATCGTACTTTCACTTCCAGAGGCTGAAGATCGAAAGATTGCAGGAGCTTCAATGTCATTGAACGATGAGCAGATTGATGAAATCGCGCGTCAGGGACAGGGTGAAGCAATAGTCTATCAAAACAATTGGGAGGAACCAGTTCAGTGCAAGGTTGACTTGTTTGAGGATTATCAGAAGGATTATATCTTTAACAAGACTACACCTCAAGCCAGAAAGGCTGTAAAGCGTTACGACGTAAATGTCGTAGAATTCCTATTGCATCCATATATTGGAACGGATATAGAGATTGATGATGTAGAACAGAATATAACGACCTCTGATATGCCAACCTCTATCAGATTCACTTTGATGGATTTGGTAGGAGAGTATCGTACATCAAATAAGCTTTCTCTATGGGAAAAATATAACTTTGTAGAACTTGCTTATGTGGTAAAGCAGTATCTGAATATTGATGCTGAGTACACCAACATGACTTCACAATATACAACTATGAAGCAAGTCCGTCTCAAGTTTGACATTGTGTTAAAGGAAATGTTCAATCAAGAGTTGAGTAGAACATTCTATTACTATGTTGAGATGTGTTATGTAAGGAATAACGCTAGCTATAAGGAATGGCGACAGACATTCTTTAATAAATGTTGATGCCAGTTCTGAGTAAAAGGCTGACATGAAAATCATGGCTTCAGTGTAGAACAATCCCCTTTATATATGTTAATTTTCAAATATAATATAAATTATGGATATCGTAACAACCATTAAAGTCGCGAAAGAAGTTGTTGAAGCTGTAGGGAAAATACATGATGTATTGGAAAAAGCGAAAACCGTTGCAGAGTCTGAAGGAGAAGAACAGATTGTGGCAACTAAGGAATTATCTGGTGCTGTAGCAGATAAAAAACAAAATATTAAAAGTCTTGAAGGACAATCTTCAAACAAGGAATTGAAGATTGAAGGTGACTTGTCCCATGGTGAAAAAACAGAGTCAACATTGGACAATGATGTTTTTGTGGATGAATTGGAACCTGCAGGTGCTGACGTTCATCAAAATCCTGGCATGGATGAATTTGTAGATGAACTATCTCCGCTTGATTCAACTACAGAAATAAACAATGAACTATATCCATTTGTAGATAGATTGCCACCCGATGATAGTGGCGTTTCTGTAGAAGTAATAGGTGGACATACCATTGACACTTCTTCAAGTGATAAAATAAAAGAGTGTATTGATAACAATGTTTTTTATCATACTGAAGCTTCAGATGCCGCAGTTGAGAAGAAACCTGAAGGATTGACTGCCGAAGATAAGAAAGAGATAAAGGAACAAACAGGTTGGTCTGATAAGATAGTGGATGCTATTCGTACAAAAGAAGAGGCAAAAATCTATATCGATGCAGGACTGGTAGAAGGAGAAGTCAATGGCAAGCCAGCTCTGCTCCAGCCAAATATAGATGGCGATGCTTGTAATGAACCGAAATGGCCAGATTGGAGTAACAGAGACCTTGCAGAAGAAGGTTATCCTCCACGAGACAAGGACGGTTATCCTTATGAACTGCACCATATCGGTCAGAACCCAGATTCACCACTTGCAGAACTCACATACGACCAGCATCACAGTGACGGTAACTTTAAGATTCTCCACACATTCGATGAATCTTCTGTAGATAGAGTTGAATTCAACAAGGAAAGAAAAGAATACTGGTCTGCACGCTTCAATACATTATAACTATGAATAATATCACAACAATAATAGAGTCTTTTAAGCGCAAAAGATTTACAGGAAGTGTCACTTGCGCTGATATAGAAAATGCCGAGAAGGAACTAGGTCTTGTGTTTTCGCCAGAATATAAGAAACTGTTGCAGGACTATGGTTTCTTGTGTGTCAAAGGTGAAGAATTCTTAGGAATAGCCCCCGATAACTATGATGTTGTAAAGGCAACAAAAAAAGCTCGAAGCGCATCAAATGGTTTTCCACAAGATATGTATGTCATTTCGAATATGGCTATTGACGGAATCCTTCTTTTGCAAAAAGAGACAGGTGAAATATATACATATCAGCCCAAACTCTCATTGCGTAAAGTTGCAGATTCGTTTGCAGCCTATCTCCTTGCATTATAGTATATATCTATATGTAATAGTTGTTTGGTTGTCTTGTTGATTGATTATAAGGCTTGAGGTTTTTACAAACAACTAAACAACTAAACAACCAAACAACTAAACAACAAAATCTTCATTTCACGAATCCTTTGCCCACCCATTTCAGGCTGTTCCAACGCTGGACGAAGATGATGCCACGGATGTTTTCATCGAGGACGAAGGCAAACCACATTCCTACGAGACCAAACCCGAAAACGATGCCAAAGAGATAACCAAAACCTACGCCTACTATCCATTGCACTATGATGCCTACATAGAAAGGGAAGAATATGTCGCCTGTGGCACGCAGCGTATTAGTTGCCCAGATATTGATACACTTGCCGATTTCAAGCAATACGTCAACCCAAAAACACCAGCATACTAATTGGGCAATCTCTTGATTGTCCGTTAGATAATCCGTGATCAGCGGTCCGCAAAGCGCACACAAGACTGAGAAAAACATACTTACCACCGAGCCACGATGCCATGTGAACTTTCCCATGACGTAAGAGGCGCGATTTTTCTCCACACCCGTCAGATGTCCCACCATGATACTGCTGCCCTGAGCGATGCAGATAGCGTAGAGATATACGAACATCACGATGTTGCCCACGTAGATACGGGCTGCCAATGCCTCATTGCCTATCATATTGATAAAATAGATAAGCACGAGTTGCTGAAGGTTGTAGGATATATTTTCTCCTGCCGATGGCAAGCCTATCTTCAGCAGTTTGCGCATCTCATGATAAGGGAATGGACGAAACAGACGGAGAGGAAAGCGAGGAATAAGCTTGCGCTGGAGCATCATGATGAGCATTATCATTGAGACCGTGCGCGAGATGCTCGTGGAGATTGCCGCACCTTCGGCGCCTAATGCTGGCATTCCAAACTTACCAAAGATGAGGGTGTAATTGCCGATGATATTGAGAATGTTTACCACCACAATGACCATCATCGGATATATAGGCTTGTTTGCACTACGGAGAATGGCGCTGTTGGTGGTGGTGATGGCTTGAGCGAAAGCAAATCCTCCCACTATCTGAAGATAAGGTATGCCGTCTTTCATCAGTTCGGGGCGCAAACCCATGAGCGACAGGATGGTTCCGGCAAAGCTGAATAGGCACAGGCTTGACAGGAGTCCGATGGTAAGATTGAGCAAAAGCGCCACTCCGCTGACTGCAACAAAGCGATCCTGCAGCTTTGCGCCGAAATACTGAGAGCAGAGCACCGATGTGCCGGCATTGATGATGGTGAAGAGCAGGAAAACGAGCTGCAATATCTGATTGTCCATACCTACTGCCGCCACAGCGTCATCGCTATACTGGCTGAGCATGAAAGTGTCAACACCTCCCAAGAGAAAGGTGAGAAGGGTCTCCAGCAGAATGGGGAATACCAGTCTGTTGAGTTGCTTTTTCAGGTCTGTTACGTTGTTCATCCTTGTGTTATCCTATGTCTATTTCTTTGTGATTAGTTCCCTTTCGAGGTGCAAAGTTAGGAAAATATCCGGTGATAAAAAAGAATGAATATACCAATCTCACAGACCATGCTTTTTTCTTGTCATATAGCAAGAAAATGAAATCAGGGACATAAGAGTATTACTCGTTATGTCCCTGCATATTATTCCTTATGCCCTATGCGAATTCGAATAGGGAAGAGAAGCCTGTGATGTTAAACACCTGCTTGATTTCCGGACTCACTCCCGTGATGACAATCTTGCCGCCTTTTGCTATCGTAGCCTTGCGAAGCGTCAGGAAGAGGCGCAGTCCGCTGGAAGAAATGAACTCAAGATTCTTGCAGTCGAGCGTAATCTGCTTGTCCGCATTGTCGATGAGTGGTGTCATGTCGCGTGAGAACTGTACTGCTGTTGCCGTGTCCAGACGACCTGAGAGGATGCCTGTGACGGCATTGCCTTCTATCTTGATGTCCAATGTCATAGAGATTATACGTTAAATGTTTATATGTTCTTTTTCATTATCAATATGTTGTGTCCCTCCAGGCGCTCATATCTCACGTCGTCCATCATCTGCTTGATGAGGAAGATGCCGAGTCCGCCGATGGGACGCTCTTCCGCTTTGGAAGTAAGGTCGATGTTGTCTCTCGGCTCTGTAGGGTCGAAAGCCACGCCTTCGTCTATCAGTCGGAATATGAGACTCCTGTTTATCTTCTCCGCTTCGAGGGTCACGGTGCCGGAAAAGCCTTTCGGGTAGGCATATTTGACTGAGTTTGACAATGCTTCATCCAATGCGAGCTGGAGCTTGAATAATGTATCGCGTGCGATACAGAATCCCTCGCTTACCTTCTCCACGAATGGATTGAGCTTGGCTATCTCCTCGATGCAATTGTTTATTATCAACCTATAGGTCATTGTTTTAGGAAATAATGAAGTGGTGTTTAGAGTGTTATCTGAATGGGAGTCGCAGTGATTATTCCTCCCCGGCAAGTTGTGCCTTCTTTATCCTCCTTCTGTAGATTACCAAAGCCGCAAGGAAACCGTATGCCACGACTTGAATCCATAGCGAGCGCACCTCTGGAAGCACATCGCCGATGCGTGCTCCCATGCTGCTCATGCGCACAAATCCGCGGATGCCGAAGGTGGAAGGGATAAAATCGGCTATCGCTGACCATAACTTTGGCAGTGCGCTCTGTGGCCATGATATTCCAGAAAGGAAGAGCATTGGTACTGATGTGAACACCACGATGAGCATTACATTCTCGCGATAGCGCATAAAGTCGCTCATCACAATGGCGAAAAAGACGCAAGAGAGGATGAATGGTATCATAAACAGCACCCAATCATATAGATGCATCATCATGACAAAGCCGAAGAAGCGTGGCACAGCGAGCGTGGTGTATGACAGCATCACGAAGAAGATCATGAAATATGCCAGTCCTTTGCCCAGCAGGGTAGGGACTACGCCACGGATGGAGCGGAAGTTGCGCTCGCGGTCAGTGCCAGCCAGCAGTCCTACTGCGAGGAACATAGCCTGCTGAATGACAAGTATCAGCACGCCCGGAAGGATAAAGTTGCCATAGCCTGCTGTGACATTGAAGATAGGTACTTCCTCATAGTCCAGTGGCTTGGTGGTAATCTCCTCTTCGCGGGATGTGTAATTGCCTGCCATCTGCGTCTTTATTTCGTCGCCTAACAGTCCTGAGACGGCAGTGGCTGTCTGGAAGATAGCTTTATAGGTGAGCATGTAGCTCATATCGCAATATACGCTGACGAAGGCTTGCTCATGTCGTCCTGCCTTGATGCCGAAGTCGTGAGGGAAATACAGTATGCCATAAGCCTCGCCATGCCCTATCAAGTCCCTGCCTTCCTGTATGCTTCCAGCCTGGAAAGCCACGGAGACATCTGGCGAAGCATCGAATTTCTGGATAAATTCGCGGCTGAGCGCAGAGTGGGAATCATCGACTACGACGACTGGCACCTCTCTGACCACCTCGTTGTTGTATATCCAGGAATAGAGGATAGGATATGTTAATGGCAATATGAGGCAAAAGAGTATGGTACCCTGATCCTTGAAAAGGGTCTTTAGCTCTTCCAACCATATTTCCAATGTTTGTCTAATCATATTCTTGTTGTTTTTGTTGTTTAGTTGTTTTAGTTGTTTAGTTGTCTGGTTGTTTGTGGATTGCATTGTATATACATTCAACAAAATCACTAAACCACTAAACAACAAAACCACAAAACTACTTATTCCGTATAGTAATATTGCCTCAAGGCTTTGCCCAGACGCAGATAGAGAAGCCATGGTAATGCCACGAAAAGCAACAGCGTCAGGATGTAAGGCAATGCGTCAGAGAGTGGGTAGGAATTGAATACGCACAACTGATATATCATATAGTAGTGGCGCAAAGGGAATAGCCATGCCAATGCTTGCAGTGGTGCATCCATGGCAAAGACCGGGAATGCGCTTCCCACAATTGAGAAACTCAGTACTCCCCACAGCGAACACACGCTCATAGCCATACGCATATGAGGGATGAGAGCGAAGATAAAGAGTCCCAATCCCTGTGCTCCTATGACGGAAAGCAGTCCTAATAGGGCAAGATGCCAAAAGCCTCCAGGTGCTGGGAAATGGAGAAAGCCAAAGAGATAGAACATTTCCAGATAGATGACGGTCAGGAATATCAGCGTCTGAGGTAGGAGCTTGCCGAGCGCAGCCACAGCTACGTTGTCGCCAGCGGTAGCCATCAGTTCCTTTGCAGTGTCAAATTTCAGTTCTGTGCCAAAGCTATAAGCCGTTATAAGGAATATAAACAGGAGCAGACAGCCCGGTATTAGCATGGTGCTAAGATAGATATTATAGCTCACCCATGGGTTTCCTACGGTGTGGACGTCCAGTGCTATCGGTTGCAGAACGGGCATAATGACCTCATCTCTGTAGCCTTTAGCGGTGAGAGTAGCTTTTCCCACAGCCGCAGAGCCTAATGTCGCCATCGTCTTCAGTTCCTTGAACAGCAACGCACCTGCTGTAAGTGATGTGTTGGAATAGTAAAAGGAAATCTTCGGTTGGCGCGAAGAGAGCAGGTCGTCAGTAGTGTTCTTTGGGAAATAGAGGAATGCGTATATCTCACCTTTCTGCATAGCATGGCGTGCTTCCTCAATATTCGGATAGTGTGCCACTACCTTTGACGACTGGAAAGAGTCGAGGGTGCGGGTGAGTTTACGTGTCGTCGTAGTATTGTCGTTATCGACCACACCAACAGGCATTTCCCCTGGCTGACCATCTTGCATCAATGATGTGAAGAGAATGGTGACAACCAGAGGCATCCCGACCATACATGTCAGATAGATATGATGGCCGATAATGATGCGCATTTCGCGCAAGGCAACCTTGATGATGTTCATTTCTATTTCTTGATAACCAGAGACATTCCAGGACGGAGGCCTTCAAACTTCTGAGTAGGACGTGCTTCCACCTCGAAGGTCTTGAGGTCATACTGTCCGTTGCTCTTGGTAGCTTTCCATGTAGCGTAGCTTCCTTGGTCCTTGATGTGGGTCACTTTCATCTCAATGTCTTTATTGAAAGCCGGCACAAAGGCGATAAACTTGTCGCCAGCCTTGAGTCCATTGAGCTGATCTTCACGCACATTGAATGTGCCCCATAGGTCGGACATGATAGAAATGGTCATAATAGGAGAGCCAGTACCTACGAGTTCGCCCACTTTAGGATAGATATTGCTCACCTCTCCCTCTGCTTGTGCTATCTGGACGGTCTCATTGATGTATGAGTTGACTTCCTGTATAGCGCCGTTGGCACGTGCTACCTGAGCCTTTGCAGCACGCTTTTCCTCCATTCTTGCGCCATTCTTAGCCATATCATACTGGCTCTTAGCTGCTTTTTCCTGTGCTTCGAGAGCTTTGTAAGAAGCGAAAGCCTCGTCGCGTTTCTGCTCGCTCATCACGCCTTCGTCAAAGAGACGCTGGACGCGATTATAGGATTTCTGTGCAATCTCAAGTCCTGCTTTTGCCTGTTGCCAGATTTCGAATGCGCCCTTGATTTGCTCTTGGCGTGCACCATTCTCTGCCATGTCGCTAATGGCAGTGGCAGCGCTCTCTGCTCCCTCAGCTTGCAGTTTCTTGGCCTGTACCTCTGGGGCGTCGAGTATGGCGAGTGTATCGCCTACGTGTACGTAGTCTCCTTCCTTGACACGAATCTCAAGGATGCGTCCCGGCACTTTGCTTGACACACGGTACTCGGATACATCTACCTGACCCTGAAGAACTTCTGGCTCGTTTCCAATAGTAAAGTAACCTACAATGCCTACGATGAGGATGATTGTGGTAAATGCTGCTATGGCAATGAGTACGCTCTTGTGTTGTGATTTTTCTGATGCCATATTATCTCTGTTTTTTGATTATTATCTTTGTTTGTTTTTCTGTTGTCTTTGTCTTCTATATATGTCGTTTCACGAACTATCTTATGCCGAGGGCTTTCTTCATTCCAGCCTCACAGAGACGCACGTCTATCTGTGCATCAATCTTCTGCGACTGAGCTTGATTCCATGCTGTCTGCGCCTCCATTACTTGGGTTACGCCCATCACTCCTTCGGAGAAACCGAGGTTTGCGCAGCGCAGATTCTCGTCGGCACGCTTGATATTCTTTTCTGCTGTGAGTAGTCTCTTGTTGGCTTCGTTGAGCTTGTAGTCGCATTGTGTGACTTGCAGTTCCACCTTTTCCCTTGCTTCTTCGAGTTCGTAGCGAGCCATCTTTGTGGCATACTTGGTAGCACGCACTCTGTAAGCGCCTTCGCCCCAGTCCAAGACAGGAACGCGAACCATTATTCCAACGGTCCACATACCATTGAAACTCTTGTCGAAACCGTTGAAAAGGTTAGGGTTTGTGACCATATATCCGCCTGTCAGCGCCACCTGTGGCAGTCTTGTGGCGCGGATAAGCTTGGTGTTCTGCTCGCTAAGTGATACTGCATCGCCGAGAAGGCGAAGCTCTGGGCGGTTGGCAGAAGCCATTTCATGGTCATATTGCTGTGATACGGTGCTTACGCTCACGTCGCTTACATCTTCATCTGCCAGCGAAAGGTCTGTATCGAGAGGCATTCCGCAAAGTTGGCAAAGCAACATCTTTGCGAGACTCAATCCATTGTCCACCTGCATCTTAGCCATATCAGCCTCATTGGCTTTGACATCTACCTTCAGTCCGTCAGCTTTTGTTGCCACGCCATTGTCTATCATCTTGTGGACATCACTGTTGAGCTTATTGATAAGGTTGAGATAGCTCTCTGCCAGTTGCTGTTTCTGCTTGAGCGAAACGACGAGCCAGTATGCCTGGTCAATGTCATAGAGCACATTCTGCTCCGTGGCATCGATGCTTGTGCCTGCCATTTGCTCCGCAATATCAGCCATTTTGTTGGCTGCAGTGATAGCTCCGCCAAGAAAGATAGGTTGATTTACTATGGCACTACCCACGATAATGCTGCGCGTATTGGTGCGGAAAGCATCCTTGATGTCTTGTCCGAGGGAATTTCCGAAGCCTTCCAACTGCTGTGCAAGTCCTTGAGCTATCTGTCCGAAGCCCTGCGCTGCGCCCGGAGTAATGTAGCCGCCTTGTGCCATTTGCGACAAAGCATTAGAGAGGATGCTTGGGTCTAACTTTCCAGCGGCATTAGTGCCGAGATTGGAAAGACGGCTTTTCTGGTCATCTGTAAGGATGGAAATCTCCTTACTTGACAGCATCCATCCTCCTACCACATCGATATGTGGAAGTCGCTTGGTGCGAGCTGCCTTGCGAGTCTGGATCGCCATCTGCTGCTTAGCACGTGATATGCTCAACTGCTTGTTGTTTCTCAGAGCCATAGCGCGACAAGAGTCGAGCGTCAGAACTTGCGAACAGGCAGGCGAGATAATGCATATTGTGCAAGCAATAAGTGATAATAATCTCTTCATATATCTGTTTATGATGATATTCTATACTGTAGGCAGGTGGTAAAAGGTGAAATGTCTTGTCCTTTACCATCTGCTTAGAATATGTATTTTTTATTTCAGATTGAACGCTTTCTCGCCGATCATCTGTCCGTCGCAGAAGAGAGCGAGGCGATAAGTGCCGGCAGACATTACCTCATGTATGTTCCAATATACTGTGACAGGAGTGTTCTCACCATTATATTCTATCTGTTTCTTGATGGAATACTGCAGATTCTTGTTCTCATAAGGGAAGCTTCCTGCGGTGAGAGTGGTGCCGGTAGGAGTGGTGATGCGTACATATATCGCCTTGATACCGCTCTGTGCAGTCACGTTACGTGCAATAGTGAAATCCACTTTCAGCTGCTTTGCCTTAGAGACCTTCTTCTCCGCTTTGCCTCTTTTGTTGATAGGAGTGAGGTTGATGTTGGAAGCATCGAGCTGAGCGGCAATGGCAACCTTCTCAGAGAGTGACGCCTTATCCGCGCTAAGAACTTCATTTACTCTGTTAGAAGCGGCGAGGTCAGCCTTCACTTTCGTGTTCTCGGCAGTGAGATGCTGGTTGAGTCGGTTGAGGGAATCAATCTGTATAACGTACTGACGCAGTACGGCACGCACGTTGGCAAGTTCCTTTTTCAGTCTTGTTATTTCTCTTGCGTCGGCAGATTTGGTTTCCTTCAGCTCTTTGAGAAGCTGTTGTGTACGGAGTTGTTCCTTAGTAAGTTGCGCGATGATGGAGTCATTGTTTATCTTTGTCATCATCTCGCTGTACTGATTAGCGAAATCCTGATACTCGTTCTCCATTTCTTTCTTGTCAAGTTCTGCAAGTTCCTGCATTTCCTGATTAGCTTTCTTTTCTGCATCAAGTGAGAGAAAGAGGTAAACCAATCCTCCTGCTAACACCAAAAGGAGGACAATCAATGGAATGAAAATCTTTTTAGTCATATAATTTCAATAATTTTTCTTATTTTTCTATTGATATTTTTACATTATTCCTTGCAAAGTTACTCATTTTCATCTTAATGGCAAACAAAATGGGTAAGTAAATTATTATTCCTTACCTTTTTTAAGTCTTTTATGGAAAAATAGGTTTATATTTCAGAAATTTTGCCAAAGAAGAGTGCTTGATAATTATGCTTTGGCAAGTAAAAATATTACCTTCACTTCTGCATTAACACCGTAAATGAAGTATAGGAAAAATGGAACAAAACCGTAAAGAAATAGCTATCAAAAGACGATAGCTAAGCTTTCATTGCGTAAAAGCTTAGTTTTTACAATGCAAAAGCATAGATATTAGGCGGTAATATCTATGCTTTTACCTCCTAATATCTATGCTTTTACAACACTTTGAAATACAGATGGTTACAACCTTGCTTTCTGCTTGCTTCCCGAAAGTGGAAAAATCGAACAATTTAGAAAGCGCAAGGCAATGTCAGAAGCTGATACATCAGCGTCTTGGCGATGCGTCTGTGACCGAGATCATTAGGATGAAGGCGGTCAGTTTCGGCATTGTTGAAGTATCTGGCGTGCTCATCCATCATAGGATAAAGACCGCATAAGGCATTGAGGTCGATGACAGGCACAGCCCAAATGTTGGCAGCCTCTTTCACGGATTCTATGTATTCCTCTATATATTCGCCACATTGGTTTGTGTAATCCTCAGAGCATTGCCAGTTTTTATCATTGGCATGGAAGTTTTGACGATGGATAGGAGTGAGTAGGACAATCTGTTTCTCTGGGTACATACGCTTAACTTTGTCGAGAGCGATGTTTATTCTGCCACGATATGTGTCTTTATCCATACAGAGATATTGGCGCTTTCGTGGCGTCATCTTCTTCATTTGTCCGTGACCATACATCACTTCTTCATCCTTTTCATCGTACCATTCACCTATTTTCACGCCGTTATTATAGTCATTTGTGCCGATGAAAATGATGATGGCATTGATGGAATCGCCGTGCTCAGCATAGCATTTGTCTGCTTGACGCGGAATATCATCCCACTGCCTGCCACTCACCGCATAGACATAAGGCGTGATGCCCAGCCATTCTTGCAGGCAAGTCCAGTATTTCTTTTTGCTTGCTTTGTTGCGAGGGTCGGTGATAGAGTCGCCGAAATACGCCACTTTCTTTCCCTGCCAAGGATGCTGAAAGACGGTTTGAGCTGAAAGGTTGAGGGGAAAAAGTAGTAGGAAAGCAATCATTATGCTTCCCCATTTAGCCATTATGGAATGACTAAATCCTTGGTGATTGTTTCTGTTGTTCATTAGTAGTAGTTTTTGGGGGTAATTCATAATTCTTAATTCATAATTCATAATTAGTGTATCAGAAAAGTTTATAGTCTAACCTAATTATGAATTATGAATTAAGAATTATGCATTATAATCATGCCATTGCATCTACAAGAGCCTGAAGCTGAGGGAGGTCGCTATCTTTCAAGCGGCTCCAGATGGTGACAGTAGGCTCCACTATTTCGATGTTCTTGAAGGCTTCGAGCTGCTTTTTCATCGTCTTTGCAGCAGAAGGAGCCCATGAACCATTCTCGATGATGCCCACCTTGCGGTTTTGGTAAGCCTTCATTTCGAGGTGATGGATGAAGTCGTACATAGGAGGGAAGACGCTTGCATCGTAACTTGCAGCTGCGAGGACAAGGCGATTCATGCGGAAAGCATCTTCTATGGCTTCTGCCATGTCGTCACGGCAGAGGTCGGTGATTGCCACCTTACCGATGTTCTTCTCACGGAACATCTCCGCAACCTTCTCCGCTACAACCTTTGTACCACCGTGGATGGAAGCGTAAGCGATGAGAACGCCTTCTGTCTCAACCTCATACTTTGACCATGTGTCATAGAGACCGATGTAGTAACCGAGGTTTTCCTTGAGCACAGGACCGTGGAGTGGGCAGATAATAGCAATGTCGAGAGTGGCTGCTTTCTTGAGAAGCTTCTGCACAGGAGCACCATATTTGCCACAGATGTTGAAGTAGTAGCGGCGTGCTTCGCAAGCCCAGTCCTCGTCAGCGCTGAGTGCACCGAACTTGCCGAAACCGTCGGCAGAGAACAATACCTTGTCTTTCGCATCGTAACTTACCATTACTTCTGGCCAGTGTACCATAGGAGCTGCGTAGAATGTCAAAGTATGCTCACCGAGGCATACGCTGTTTCCCTCCTTGATTACCTCGATATTGGCTGTGAGGTCTTTCTCTGGGAAAAACTGGCTCAGCATCTTTACAGCCTTTTCGGATGTAAGTATCTTTATTTCAGGATATTTATCAGCCACTTCTGCTACGAGAGAAGCGTGGTCAGGCTCCATGTGGTGAACCACGAGATATGAAGGTTTTCTGCCATTGAGCGCCTCTTCGAGGTTTGCCCACCATTCCTTTCCCTTTCTGGCATCAGCGGTATCCATGATTGCTATTTTCTCATCTTCAATCAGATAAGAGTTGTATGATACGCCGTTTGGCACTACATATTGACTTTCAAAGAGGTCGATGTCCAAATCATCTACTCCGATGTACTTGATAGTTGGTGTGATGTTGCTGATCATTGTATAGTTTTTTTTATGGTTATTTCTATTTTTTCAATGCGTATTGTTTGCCTGAATACACCTTATTTATTATATATAATAGCCTTGTTTTTTATAATATAATATCCTTATTTATAATATGTATCCTTATTATTTCACACGTATGACCTTCGGTTCAGCGATAGGACGCAGCATTCTGCCTATCTGTTCCCTTGCGTTAAGGCGTGCAGTGTTGAGGTTTTCTTCAGTCAGACAGCGTGAGAGCATTCTCTGACGCGCACGCTCATACATCGCTTTGCGGTCTTTGTTGCTCCATGAGCCCGTCTCGAAAAATGAGCGACTGCTGGCTTCATCGATGAAATTCTGGTCGAGAAGTTTCACTTCCGGCAGCGTGACAAAGATGGTATCGCCCTCTGTGGAAATCCAATCCTTGGAGCAATCGCGCAGGTCAATGCCAATGCTCAGAGTGCCATAATAGATGCGAACCAGTTCGTCGTCGGTGAAAAAGCCTGTTCGCACAGTGTCAATGAGTTCCTCATCGCTGATGGATAGAAACTCCCACTGACCGATACTCCGCATTCTTTCCACAATAGTAGGGGTGAAATCAATCTCCTCATTTGAAGAAAAAGACAGAGTACTCTCTTTCGTAGCATTGCAAAACCATACCAGGCAGACCACCACGGCTACGATTGCAAGGCTCGCCAGCATAATGGTAAGTTTGTTCAAACCATTAGTTAGTCCTTCGAATAATCTTGTTATCTTTGCCATCTGTTCTGAATGAAATGGTTATATTATTGTCTTTGAAGCCCAACAACTGCATGATAGGCACGAGTTGCCTTGCTGCGCTCTCCCTTGCCATTTCCTTTATGCCGAGCTTCGGAATGTCTTTCTGTATGGCTTCGCGCCCTTTTTTCTCGTAGGATTGCAGTTCTGCATCAGAGAAATTGCTGCGAGTAATAGCCACATACTGCCTTACGCCGTCGTGGTCGATGTGCGTCTCAGTGATGGAAACATCGGGCTGAGGCAGGAAAATCTCTATTTTGTCACCGTCGCGCACTATGTCCTGATCGGTCACCTTGCCCATATCGATGCTTGCCTTGATGGTGGCATAGAGCGGAATTGCCACTTTTCGTTTTCCGGTAGGCAGGTCGATGGAAATCTCTTTGCCTAATATCTTGCCAGAAAGATTCGTGATATCATCGTGCGTGATAATCTTATGCACTTTGACCTCGGCGGTGTTCAATCGCGAACATCGCTGGATTTGCGTGAGCATTACGCCCAATGTGTCAATCCTTACTGTATCTACTGCTGGTTTTTCGGTTTCGTGCGAGCAACCTTTAGTTAGAAATAGCGAAGCGACTAATATGATGCAAATCGTTGATAATATAAATATAAAAAGGTGAATTTTCTTCATTTCGACGCAAAGTTAGCAAAAAAATGCAAACAATGTCATTTTTTTTCGCGATTTTTTTCTTAGTTATTAAACTTTTATGTATATTTGCAGTCGAAAAGATAGAAGAAGTAAATCACACAAACAAAAAACAAATTTTTAAGTTGTATGAAAAAGTTTATTCTATCTTTGATTGCAATGCTGACAGTAATGACATCAGCGTTTGCACAGAATGAAGGCAACAACGGTCAGCGACCACGTTTCAATCGTGAAGAGATGGTTAAGTTCCGTACCGAGAGAATGGTAAAAAGATATGGACTTAACGCTGAGCAGGCAGCCGCTCTCTTGGCTCTCAATGAGAAGCAAATGCCAATGATGCGCCATCCACGTCGCGGTAATCAGCCGGAGAAAGCCGACAGTACAGCCCAGCGCCCACGCAGAGAAGGCAAGAATGCCGAAGGTATGGGAGAACGAAAGGGTAGAGGTCATCGCTTTGGAGGGCAGAATATAGAAGCCTACAATGCAGAACTTCAGAAGATAATGACTGCTGAGCAGTACAAATCATATCAGGAAGATATGGAGAAAATGAGGAAAGAAGGTCCTCGTCGACGCCAGAATCGAGACTGATAACTTCTAATCAATTGTCAAATAATAGTCTATTGTGGCGACAATTAAGATTAGAAAAATAGAATAGTAGTAAATAGATTTAACACATTTATCATAGGTTTGAATTTTAGTAATCTTAGTTTTTCGTCATGGGGTGGTGATCGTTGTGAAACGGGTGCCACCTATTTTTTGCCCAAAACCTTAGTCATTGGCTCTTGAAACCAGCGGGCTGGAAGCCCGTGGATATGGGTTTGATGCCATAAATGGGCGTTTTGATTGCCTGTAATAGTTGGAAATCCATTAGAATTCCATCCTGAAACCGACGCGGAAGCCATCCTTTCCTGCGGTAGGAAGATACTTATAATTGAGTCGATGGACGTAAAGCACGCGGAAAAATTTGAATATATTCTGCAGACCTACAGAGAATTCCATGTAAGGTCGCTTAGTGTCCATGACGTAACATCCTTGTGGAAATGCCATGAGAGTGTTGCTATTCCAGTTTTGAGGCAAGTTAGGATTGTTCTTATCCGACAGTCCACCCCACAGAATACAGAATCCAATGCTCTCACGCCATTTGAGTTGGCGAATCAAAGGAATGCGATGCAGCAGTTTACCAGCAAAGTCCCAGTCCCACATCAGTGACGCATAGCGGTCATTCAGGAACTCCATATTGTTGATAAGGTTAAAGCATTGCTGCTGAACGATGTAGGAAAGATTGGATGCCGGCGTGATAAGCAGAGGGTAAGGCACTTGATCCCACTGGTATCCCATCTTGAAATTCCACGTCATTCTGCCCCATGAGTTAAGCCAAAAGCGGCGGTATATGCCGGCTTCAGTCACGTTGTATGAGTATTGTCCGCCCATAAACCCTTTGATACCAAGGGTATGTGAGAGCGTGAAGACCGTGGCATCGCGATTTATAAGGATACGTCCCTGCTTGGAATTGGTGTATAATCTGCCTGGAGAATATTCCAATTCCAATGACAATTCTGTGTTTCGCATCTTGCCATTGTGCAGACTATTCTCATCAATATCATAGTAATCCTCCCACGGTCCACCAGTGTAAGCCTTGCCATCTTTAGCATAATCGCTGATGGACTTGAAGAGAAGTTCGCCGATAGCCTCGTTTTGCTCCACTTTAGCTTGCGCATCAATCTTGAATCCCCATTCAGTTTCGTATTTGAAGTTGATGCGTTGAACGTTAGAATACATACGTTTAGACACTTTACTCCATTTCATTGAGGTAAAGACATTATCCTTATCGTTTGACGAAAACTTGTCACTTGGCGATCCACTGTCGTATGTGGAAGTCAAGGAAATAGTCCTCTGAGGGTATTCCGTAGGCAGATATTTCTTCTCATTGAGGGAATAAGTGAGCGTGCCACGATAGTAATTACTATTTGATTTGAAGCCATGAGCGAGGAAACCCGAGAAGAAGAAGTGCTTATTGAGGTTTGCTGTCGTGATACCAGACAGTCTCAGGCGGAAGGCATCGCTACTATTGAATGAGAACATCGAATTGATTGGTCCGATATCAAACTTGCTTGGGTGCTTCTCAGTGCCGGTTTCGACGAAGTTTTCGATGACAGTCTTTGCGGCAAAGAGCATTATTCCGAAGCCGTTAGACATTCTCATCTCCTTGATAAACTTGTCCATATTAGCCTCCGACCTTGTCAGTGGCACTCTGCGGTGGCTCTCCCAGAATGCCATATCGCGTATTTCAGCGTCAGGATCGGTCTTTATCTTCTCCAGTCCGTGGAGCTTTGACTCGCTGATAGGGTTGAAATCATACTTGTCTCTCGTGGAAGTCCTGACTATAAGATAGTTGCCGAGTGCACGATTGACGGTCATCTCTATCATCATCTCATTCTTCGTGAGCACCCAGTCCTTGCTTGGCAGCTGGTCATACTCCTGTGAAATCCTCATGTCATCGATGAAATTGATGTCAGTGCGCTTAGGAAGGGTGAGCGAAACGCGCTTCACATGATATGTGGAGTCTTTGAGAATAAAGAGATCTCCGCTGAATCCCACGTCCTGCTGGTTGTTTGGAAGGAAAGTGAGATGTATGCAGGAGTCCCGCTCAATCTTCAGAGTGTCAATGATATAGAATCGGTAAAAGCCTATCGCCTCTTTGGCAATAGGGGAGAGAAACGTGCGTTGGAGCAGGCGGATGTCATCATCATAGATGTCCACTTCCGAGAAAACGTCGGCTGAAACGGCATTGAGTATGGCGCCGGTCTGTATCAATTCGTTGACACCTTCCGACCTTTCACCGAGTATTATCTTGCGTTCCTTCTTCGGATCCTTTCGGTAAAGCACCTGAGAAACGCGCTCCGTGACGGAGACAGGGAGGATAAGCTGGTCATTCAGAGGCGATTCCTCCACCTGATTTCTCATGTATCTGCGTTTGCTGATAAAGCCTTCATTGAGAGCTTCCGGCGAGATGCGATTGAGGGAGAGGGTAAGTTTTTCGTAGTTGTCGTAGCTATAGAAATCCTTGTTTTCCAGTTTGTTTCTGCGTTTAGCGGCAATGACGCGCTTCATCAGTTCGACGGCAGGGTTGTTTTTACGAGAGTATTTGGATTTCTTGGATTTGATTACCACCTCATTTAGTTCGTTATCGCCACTTCTCATTCGTATTGTGAGTCGATGAGGAGTCTCTTCGTTGACGTCGATGTGGTAAGGTTTGTAGCCCACAGCCGAAATGGTGAGCATCAGTCCGTTGTGTCTTTTGATGGAGAAATGTCCGGAGGAGTTGCATGAGGTGGCAATGTTTCTCGTCTTGTAAGCCACGCTGGCAAACGGGATGCTGTCACCTGTAGCCTCGTCGAGCACGACTCCAGTAATCTGGGCTTTCGCAACCATGGCAAAAGCCCAGAGAATCAGAATGAGTATAGTGCTCTTTAAGTGCTTCATTATTTATGTATTTATGTTGAGGAAATGTATCTTGTTTGAATAAGTAGGTGATCAAAATTATTTTGATAATGAATAGATAATTATAATTGTTTTACATTATTATAATATCTATACTCTCTTGTGCGCATCTACGTCCTGTCTCATCAGTCATGATGCCCGCCTATTTTTTATATTGAGATTATATACCTCCAATGCAAATACCTGTCAATATTCTTATTAAATACTATCCAATTCAGCGAGAGAAGCGATGGCTTTGGCGGCTTCCTCACGGCAAGGCGAGAAGGAAGGCCAGTCATTGAAGTCGATGATGAAGAACGAACCGTCCTCCTTCACGATAGCATCTCCGCCATAGACGCATACGCCGATGTGCGTTGCAAGCCTGTTGACAGACTCCTGAAGCGCAGAGATCGAGAAGTCATAGTGGTGTGCTTTGCCATTGATTACCTCGTTTCCGAATTTGCTTTTGCCAGTGTCGGTGGGGTAGATGTGATGGAAAAACGGTGTGTGTGCCACGCCATAGAACTTCACAAGGTCGCCTTTGATGTGTGCCTGTCGAGCAATCTCCAGGATACCACGCTCATGGAACGCCTCTACAGCAGCGTCGATCTCGTCCTGCGTCCTGCAGAATACGGTGTCAGCAGCCACTTCAGCCGTTCCCTTACTGCGCTTGAGCCAGTATCCTTCCTCGCCTTCTTCGGGCGGAAAAGGGATGGAGAGCGCTGTCATCTCTCCGGCGAGAGCCAGTCTGTCACCGCATTTTCGTATGCCGGAGGTGGCATTTATGACTCTGGTATCTTTGTTTTCGCATAGGAAACCGTCGATGTCGAGCAGCGTTTCCCCACTTCTTGCCATAGTGAAGATGACTGAGCATCCCGGAATCCTTTTGCCTTCAGCGATGTCCTCTTCCCTCAATTCGGTCACGTCGTAGCCTTTCTGCCTGAGTGCTTCTGCGGTGAGAAAGAGCACTTTACGGTCGTTTTCCACATTGTTGGGAGAGAATCGCTCCGCTCTATATATTATTGTCGCTTTTTTCAAAACAGTTTTTGATAGTCTGTAAGTGTCTTGGATTAAGCACAAAACAATTATGAATTATGCATTGTGCATTATGAATTATGCATTATGAATTATGCATTATGCATGAGTTGCTCCGCTTTCTCGATATCAGAAGCATGATCTATGTCGAGCACCTTAGAGAAAGGGTAGGCGAGGAGGTGGCGTCCGTCCTCGATAAGTCCGCGCTGGAAGTTTCTCATACGGCTTTGTCCGCTTTCCATGCAGCGACGGAGCGTGCAGATGGCAGAGGCAGAAAGTCCGTAGATACCGCCGGAAATAAATCGGCATTCATGGTCAGCGTCAGCATCAAGGAAGCCTGTAATAGTATTTTGGGCATCGGTACGCACGTAGAGAGGCTTCTCATCATCGATGAAATCAGTCACTCCCATCACGCCTTCCGCTTTGCCTTCGGCGAGAGCTTGGTCAAAGAAGCGGATGTAATCACGAAATTCCTCTTCGCGGAAGATAGTATCTACCGTTGTCATCACGAAAGGTTCGTCACCAATGAGAGAAGAAAGCTCGAAGAAACTGTGCATCGAACTTGGAGTTGACTTTACGATATGTCTCAGTGGAATGTGCTTGCCGTTGAGTCCGTTTTGCTCAATATCTGTGAGATGAGCATCGACATACGGAGTTAGGTCATTGCATATAACGTCGATTTCAGAAGTTCCACAATCGGTGAAGATGCGGAGAAGTCTGTCGATAAGTTTTTCGCCCCCCACTTCCACGAGTGGCTTTGGAGCGTTGATTCCCTCATTTGCGAGTCGCGAGCCCTCGCCAGCTGCTATTATTGCGAATTTCATTGTTTTGCCAAATCATTTATTGAAAAATACAATGCAAAGATAATAATAAATTATCAAAGAGGAGAGGATTTAACTAAATTTATAGATGTGGAACCTTGATTTTCTGTTTCGCTTTTGCTCGCGTTAAAAGTTTTTTACGCTGTTGTGATGAAGTGTGGAAGCACTTTATGCTTTTTAGTGACTTACTTTGTAAGAATCTGTTAGAGCAAGTGGCAGTCCGTGCATGAGATTATATGTTCTCGATTTATCAAAACGACTGACTTTTCTTCTGCATAAAATCGGAATAAGTGGGTAAAAATAGCGTCTAAAAATCGGAATAAGTGGGCAAGAACGGTGTCTAAAAAACGGAATAAGTGGGTAATAATAGCGTCTAAAAATCGGAATAAGTGGGTAAAAACGGTGTTAAAAAAACGGAATAAGTGGGTGAAAATAGTGACTGAAAAACGGAACAAGTGGATTTTTTCTTTGTTTTACTATAGGGGAAAAATGTGCTTTTTCAATAAATTTGAATCGTTCGACAATTTGTTGATGTGAAAACTATTGAGAGTAAGTGAAAACTATGTTTCTGTTTGAAAGTGAAAAACATAAATGTTCTATTTTTCCGTAGCTTAAAACAAGGTGGTGGCGCGACTGAAAATGGGGTGTGAAAATCATCGTCGAAAAAGGTTGGGGTGGGGTGATTGTCCAGAAATGGGGCTGAACTCGTCAGAACGGCTCTAAGGTGCCAAATTCGGAGTGTGTACTTTTGTGGATTTTCAGAAAGTGGTGTAAAAGTGTGATTTTTGAGCTATTAAGATGAGAAAGCTAAGCTTTTAGGGTGTAATAACTATGCTTTTAGGGTGTAATAACTATGCTTTTAGGAGGTAATAACTAAGCTTTTAGGAGGTAATAACTATGCTTTTACCCTTGAAAAACGGTGAAATCGCTGTGGAAAAGCATGGGAAAAGGGGCGTGAAAGGCGTACTTTTAAATTGTAACTGTTCAATTTTTCCGATATGGAAAATATGTTGTTTAAGATATGTCACATTTCTTCCGTAGAATGAAAGTACTTTGCCTTGGTAATCAATATTTAAGTTTGAGAAAATGGTCTGTTTTTACTGTTTGATAATAAAATTATCATGATAAATTAGAAAAATAATTATTTTTTCGGTTGAATGCTTTCTTGTGTTCATATATTTTTGTACCTTTGTAACCTGAAAAATTGATTTGTATTTCAATGACACCAATCAGCACAACACACATACTTACACAGACAGTGTCACAACTGTCAGCCGATGAGTCACTTAAAGGCTTGTTTCATCAGCACCAAGAGGGCAATCCGCTACCTTCAAATGATGTACTGTCCGAGATTATCCAATTAGCAAGAGGAATACTCTTCCCGGGTTACTACGGTCAATCGTCAGTCAATAGGAGAACATTGCCTTACCACATCGGTGTGGATATAGAGAAGTTGCACAAGAAACTGTGCGACCAAGTGCTTGCGGGTCTTTGCTTCTCCGACGAATACGAAGAGGAACAGCAGACCAAGCAGGTAAGAAGAGCTAAAGCAAAGGAAATCACCAACATACTCATCTCGCGACTTCCGCAGATACGTTCGGTGCTTGCCACGGACGTGGAGGCTGCCTATACGGGCGATCCGGCGGCGGAAAGTTTCGGTGAGATCATATCATGTTATCCTGTCATAAAGGCACTCGTCAATTATAGAGTGGCGCACGAACTGTACCTTCTCGGCGTGCCGCTCATCCCAAGGATGATTACCGAACTTGCTCATTCCGAGACAGGTATCGACATTCATCCAGGTGCCACGATAGGACATCATTTCACTATCGACCACGGAACAGGTGTGGTGGTAGGGGCTACCTGCATCATAGGCGACAATGTGAAGCTCTATCAGGGCGTAACGCTCGGAGCCTTGTCGTTTCCACTTGATGCTTATGGCAACCCTATCAAGGGAATTGCGCGCCATCCGATACTCGAAGACGACGTAGTGGTGTATAGCAACGCCACAATTCTGGGCAGAATTACGATAGGAAAAGGCTCTGTCATCGGTGCCAGCGTATGGGTTACTGAGGATGTGATGCCAGAATCGAAACTATATAAGACTTCACGAGACTAAAAAGAAGAAACCAAAAAACATATATGGAATTTAAAATGATAGCCAAGACCTTCATGGGTCTGGAAGATGTATTGGCACAGGAACTGACCGAACTGGGAGCCAACAATGTAGAGAAAGGTCGCCGAATGGTGAGTTTCACCGGTGACAAGGAGATGATGTATCGTGCTAACTTCCAGTTGCACACTGCAATACGTATCCTCAAGCCGATAGCTTCATTCGCGGCAACATCGGCAGAGGAGGTATATGATCAGGTGCAGAATATCGACTGGAGCGAGTACATCGGCGAGGGAAAGACATTCTCCGTCGATTCCGTAGTCTATTCGGATGATTTCCGCAACTCCCGCTTCGTCACCTATAAGGTGAAGGATGCCATCGTGGATCAGTTTCGCGAGAAGACCGGAACGCGCCCTAATATCTCTGTGACCAGTCCGGATATCCGCATCAACATCCATATCTCAGAGGGTGAGGCTACCGTTTCGCTCGACTCAAGTGGTGAGTCACTGCATCGTAGAGGCTACCGTCAGGAGAGTGTCGAAGCACCTCTCAATGAGGTACTTGCTGCCGGAATGATACTCATGACAGGCTGGAAGGGCGAGTGTGACCTTATTGACCCAATGTGTGGTTCAGGCACCATCGTTATCGAGGCGGCTCTCATAGCACGCAATATCTCTCCAGGCGTATTCCGTAAGGAGTTCGCTTTCGAGAAATGGCCAGACTTTGACGCTGACCTCTTTGATGAAATCTATAATGATGACTCAAAGGAGCGCGAGTTTGAGCATACCATCTATGGCTACGACATTGACATGAAGGCAGTTAATACAGCCGCTATCAATGTGCGTGCAGCAGGTCTTACCAATGAGGTAAGCATCGAGCAGGCTGATTTCAACGACTTCAAAGGACATCCTGAGAAGGCTATCATGGTGACAAACCCACCATACGGAGAGCGTATCTCTACTCCAAACCTGCTCGCTTTCTATAAGATGATTGGCGACAAACTGAAGAAGAACTTCAAGGATAATGAGGCATGGATTCTCAGTTATCGTCAGGAGTGCTTCGAGCAGATACGTCTCAAGCCAAGCATCAAGGTGCCTTTGTACAACGGTTCGCTGGAGTGTGAATTCCGCAAGTATAGCCTTTTCGACGGCAGTTATAAGGATTTCCGTGCAGAAGGTGGCGTAGTGAAGACCGAAGAAGAGAAGCGTCAGATGGCAGAGAAGCACCGCTTTCGCAAGAATCGTGAGTTTAAGAAGCGCATTGACGAAGAAGAAGAAAACAATGAGCAGGACATCCGCTCATTCAAATTCCTCTCATTGGAGCGTCGCAGAGAGGCAGAGCGCAAGGATAATGAGCGCAAACGCTTCTCACGTGATGATAAGGAAGGTCGTGGCGACAAGCGTTTCGACCGTGGCGACAGACGCTTTGACCGTGGCGACAAGAAATATGACCGCTCTGACCGTGGCGACAGAAAGCCGTATGGCAAGCGCGACGGAGGCCGTGGAGGAAAGCCTTTCGGTGGCAAGGGCGGTAAGCGCGATGGAAAATACAAATCTAATTACCGTGATAATGAAGAAGATTAAAACTTTATTGGCCACTCTTATGCTCTGTACACCAGGTATGATTATGGCGCAAAATGCAGGAGCCGGCTCTGCAGCAGACAGCCGACAGGTGAATAATGAGAAGCTCTTTACGCTCGAAGACCTCAACTTTGGCGGCACAAACTTCTGGAATATGCGTGCTGAGACCCGCTATCTCACATGGTGGGGCGACGAACTCATTCGCCAGGAGGTGGAGTCTGTCTCTATTATAAATAAGGTGAAAGGCACCCAAAAGCAGCTTTTCACCCTCAATGAGATCAATGCTTGGGCAAATCTGTCAGGCAAAGACGAGGTAAAGTCACTGCTCTACAGCCGTTTCCCATACGCAGACAAGCCATTAGTTCTTCTGCCAAGCGGAAAGAACCGTATTCTCGTGGACTTCAAAGCCAAGAAATTGGTGTGGAGCCAGGACCGTAGAGGTTCGTTGGAGTGGAATGAAAAGAGCCGTGCTGACGTGATGCTCAAGGATGATAACCTCTATCTCACCTTTGCAGATGGCACCACAAAGGAACTCTCCAATCACGACGGAAGCCGTGAAATCGTATATGGTAAGGCAGTTCACCGCGATGAATTTGGCATAAAGAAAGGCACTTACTGGTCACCTGACGGACAGAAGATTGCCTTCTACCGCATGGACCAGAGCATGGTGACAGACTATCCACAGGTGGACCTCTTCCAGCGCTGCGCTCAGTATGCTCCAGATAAATATCCTATGGCAGGCATGAAAAGCCACAAGGTGACAGTAGGAGTGTATGACATCAATGCTGGTGCTGACGCAAAGCCTATTTATCTCAAGGTAGGTGACCCTACTGACCGCTATTTCACTAACATAGAGTGGGCTCCTGACGGCAAGTCAATCTATCTCTTTGAGGTGAACCGCGACCAGAACCACGCTACTCTCGACCAGTATTCAGCTACTACGGGTGAGAAAATGCGCACACTCTACGAAGAGAGCGACAAGAAATATGTAGAGCCACAGCATCCTATTTCTTTCCTCCCATGGGACAACAGCAAGTTTATCCTCTGGAGCCAGAAGGACGGATATATGCACCTCTATCTCATGAACACCGAAGGCAAGATGCTCAAGCAGATTACTAAGGGGCAGTTTGTAGTAAGAGAAATCTTCGGTTTCTGCAAGAAGACAAAGTCTGTGATTATCCTTAGCAATGAGGCTAATCCTCTTCAGATGAATGTCTATGCAGTAAACATTGAGACAGGCAAGCGCACTCTCCTCGACAACGGACGTGGCGTACACAATGCTTCCCTCTCTGCTTCAGGACTTTATTTCGTAGATAACTACACCGAGCCTACTGTTCCACACAACATGGAGCTCACCAATACCCAGACTAAGAAGTCTTGGAATATCCTCACTGCTGCTGACCCTTGGAAGGGATACAAGATACCACAGTTCCTTAGCGGCACTATCAAGGCTGCTGATGGCGTGACAGACCTCTACTATCGCTTGGTTCGCCCTGCTGATTTCGATGAGACAAAGAAGTACCCTACAGTGGTTTACGTATATGGAGGTCCTCATGCACACAATGTAGATGCCTCTTGGCATTGGGCTTCACGCTCTTGGGAGACTTACATGGCTCAGAAGGGCTACATCGTATTCATCGTGGACAACCGCGGATCAGAAAACCGTGGTAAGGAGTTTGAGCAGGCTACATTCCGTCACCTCGGTCAGGAAGAGATGAAAGACCAGATGTGTGGCGTCAACTTCCTCAAGACTCTCCCTTACGTAGATGCAGATAGACTCGGCGTGCATGGATGGAGCTTCGGCGGATTCATGACAATCTCTCTGATGACAAACTATCCTGACGTCTTCAAGGTAGGCGTTGCTGGCGGTCCTGTAATCGACTGGAAATGGTATGAGGTGATGTATGGCGAGCGCTATATGGATACTCCTCAGACAAACCCAGAAGGATATAAGCAGACCTCTCTGCTCGATAAGGCTAAGAATCTCAAGGGACGTCTCCAGATTATCATTGGTATGAATGACCCTACCGTGGTGCCACAGCATGCGCTGATGTTCCTCAATGCTTGTAGCGAGGCTGGCACTCAGCCTGATTTCTTCGCTTATCCAGGTGAAGGTCACAACATGGCAGGACACAAGAGCGTACACCTCCACGAGAGAATCACACGCTACTTCGAGGATTATCTCAAGCCTATCGGCAAGAAATAAATCTGAAAATTCGATTTTCGGATTCTGACTTTTGTCACATCATCGGGGGAAACATGAGCTTGAACAGTGTCTGGCTTGCAGTCAGTCATTGCATTTCAAGAGTCAGAAAGACTGCCGGTGATGTGGCAAAATGGTCGTTTTCAGAAACTTGGTTCTATATATAAAAACAACAAACTCAATTAGATTATGGCAAAGATTTTATTACTTGGAAGCGGTGGACGTGAGCATGCTCTCGCTTGGAAGATAGCTCAAAGTCCGAAATGTGACAATCTTTTCATTGCTCCCGGTAATGCAGGAACGGCTGATTGCGGCGAGAACGTGGCAATGAAGGCTGATGACTTTGAGGCAATTAAGTGTTTTATTGCTGATAATAAAGTGGATATGGTAGTGGTAGGTCCTGAGGATCCGCTCGTGAAAGGCATTTATGATGACCTGAAGAATGATGCTCGCACATGCTCTGTCCCTGTTATCGGTCCGTCAAAGGTAGGCGCCGTGCTGGAAGGTTCCAAAGATTTTGCCAAAGCTTTCATGAAGCGTCACAGCATCCCTACAGCTGCTTATGAGACCTTCGACGGTGAGCATCTGGAGGAAGGACTGAAATTCCTTGAGACACTGGAGGCACCTTACGTCCTCAAGGCAGACGGACTCTGCGCTGGTAAGGGCGTTCTCATCCTCGACACCCTCGAAGAAGCTAAGAAGGAACTGAAGGAAATGCTCGGAGGTATGTTTGGAAACGCTTCCAGTCGCGTAGTTATCGAGGAGTTCCTCTCAGGCATTGAGTGCTCTGTCTTTGTGCTTACAGACGGCAAGAACTATAAGATTCTTCCAGAAGCAAAGGACTATAAGCGCATCGGAGAAGGCGATACAGGTCTCAATACTGGCGGTATGGGCAGCGTAACACCTGTACCTTTCGCTACTAAAGAGTGGATGAAGAAGGTGGAAGACCGCATCATCCGTCCTACAGTGGAAGGACTTGCTGAGGAGAATATCGACTATAAGGGATTCATCTTCTTCGGCCTTATCAATGTGAAGGGTGAACCAATGGTGATAGAATATAATTGCCGTATGGGTGATCCAGAGACAGAGAGCGTGATGCTTCGTCTCAAGAGTGACATCGTTGACCTCTTTGAAGGCGTCGCAGAAGGCAATCTCGACGAGAGAAAGATTGAGTTTGATGAGCGTGCCGCAGTGTGCGTAATGCTCGTAAGTGGCGGTTATCCACAGGATTACAAGAAAGGTTATCCTATCACAGGCATCGAAAATGTCGATGGAAGCATAGTATTCCATTCCGGAACAGCGCTCAAAGACGGTCAGGTAGTGACAAATGGCGGACGCGTTATCGCTGTTAGTTCCTACGGAAAGGATAAGGATGAGGCTCTCAGAAAGTCATTCGATGAGGCTCAGAAGATTATCTTTACCGATAAATACTTCAGACGCGACATCGGCAAAGACCTGTAAATAAAACTATAAGTAGGTAATCAAAATTATTTTGATAATGAATAGATAATTATAATTGTTTTTCATTATTATAATATCTATACTCTCTTGTGCGCATCTACGTCCT
>URJQ01000013.1 GCA_900548195.1 uncultured Prevotella sp. | reverse complement strand
ACGGAAAGGTGTGCCGTCAGGATTGGCAGCAACAGTGTCTGTAGAAGGCTTTTGCTCAGAGAAAGAAATGTCATATTTCACTCCAAACTTCTTAGTATAGCCGTCAACCTTCTCGCTTACCTTCTGCTTGAAGAGATGGAGATGCTCATGAGAGACTGTGAAGTGAACATTCGCTTCGCCATTAGAAGCTGCATAGAGGGCTGCTTCCACGAGATGTTCCTCCATAGGAGTGCGTGGACCATCCTCATATTTATGGAAGAGAAGCAAGCCTTTAGGCAACTGTCCGTAGTTGAGTCCATCGCTGTCAAGCATTCCTTTAGCCACAGATTTGTAGTCGCCTTCAGCCATAAGTTCCTTGATACCCTTGCCTTTCTTCTGCTTGAGCAAAGCGTCGAGAGCATCATAGAAAGCAAACTTCTCTATATTAGCGAAATAAGTCTTCTCAAAATCCGTGGTAGGAACGTCATAATCAGCATCTGCGAAAGCAAACATATCCTTGAACATACGGGATGCAGCGCCGGAAGCAGGAACAAACTTCACTATCTTCCTCTGTCCTTCCTTGTATTCATTCCATATCTTTACATATTTATTCACGTCATCAGCAGATGGAGCAATGATGCCCTTGCCTATCGCAGCAGGGCCTTCAAGTTTGAGGAAAGGGAAACCAGTCTTGAACTCTTCAAGCTGATGCTCGAGTTTTTCAGGCGAAATGCCTTTGGCAGCCAATTGCTGCAAATCTTTTTCTGAAAGCATAGATTTTAATCTGTTAGGGTTATTGTTTGGTTGCTTTTTTTGCTGGATGATTATCGTATGGTTGTTTCCACCTTATTATATTGTACTTTTTATCGTGTTTTTACAACGAATACAAAGAATCAATATCGTGTGTGGGCAATCTTTCTGCAAGACAACCATATCAGCGTATTATCACGATGACAAAAGTAATAAAAACATTCGAAAACGACAAAACAATCATATTACTTTTTTATTAAAAAGTTAAATCAAGTTAATTGCACAATAAACTTATGCCGTTTTCTTTGAAAGAAAAACAAATATTCTTACCTTTGTACAGAATATCTAATCACGATAATGCTACGCTTATGACTAAACATATTCTTATAATGGCATTTATGGCAGCTACATTTGGATTATCCAATGCGAGCAACATAACAACTCCTGCACTTGAGATTGTCGAGATGGACCAGACGGTTCAGATCAGTCTTGTCAATGGTTCGCTACATATTACAGGCGGCCAGGGACAGGTACTCGAAATATATAATGTAGCTGGTGTAAGGGTGATGACAGCAAGAATAGACAGTTACGACAAAGTAATAGATATCAATCTTTCAAAAGGCTGCTACATCGTAAAGGTAGGAAAGACCGCAAGAAAGATTTCTATCAAGTAATATTGCAACGATTTATAGAGGACAGGAAAGCAAAGTCACTTGTTTCCTTTCTTATAAAGCCAAGCAATTACGTCATTTGCCTGCGGTTTCAGCCGTTAAATAGTAAATAGATAAAACCTACAATACTCCCCAGACCAGCCGTCTAAGCATTGCACGACTGGTCTGTTGTTTTTTTAACCTTATGTCAAGAGACCGAATATTATTGATATCATTGCTGATGATAATCCTTTCCGCATTCAGTTCGTGCGGAGACAAGGACATCGCACCACATCCCTACGAGGCTCTGACAAAGGAATATTTCGACAGTCTTGCAGACGATGCTTTCAGGACAAACTCACAGATAATACGCGACAATATATTAAAGATTGCAAAGAAAGATGCAGATGGCACAGCGGCCGAGCGTCACACCAGAGCGCATTATTCGCGCTTTTCCACTTCTCCAGCAGCCTTTTTCTGGATAGATCGCCACGGAGTTTCCTCTCAGGCAGATACACTCATGGCTTGTCTTGACTCATGTGCAAAGGAAGGAGTCAGCGAGAAAGCTTTGCGTCTTCAGCGCATTCGCGACGACGTGGAGACCGTCAGAAACCTTGCTTTCTCTGAAACACAACCGGAAGACGAAGAAATAAATATGGTGTTTGCACGGTTGGAATACAATCTTACACGCGCATTTCTCAAATATGCAGTGGGACAAAGATATGGATTTCTAAATCCCAAGCAGATACTCAACAAACTTGACGTGAGAGATTCGGACTCTGTCAGAACGACTTATCGCCAACTTTTCGATATTCCCATGCATATTGCAGGTCAGCAGACGTATTATGATGCTATGCTGAAGATAAGACATGACAGCGTGGGATGGTATCTGAGACAGGCAATGAATCATTCGCCTTTCTATTTCAAATTGAGAGATTGTCTTGCAAAACCGCAGTTGTATGACCGCAATAAGGTGCTTCTCAATATGGAACGAGCACGTTGGCAGACCAATGAAAGACCAGAAGGAATGAAAGACTATATAGTCATAAACATTCCGGCACAGCATTTATGGGCAGTAAGAGACGGCATTTCTGCGCTCGATGCGAAAATAGTGTGTGGCTCAAAGGAGACAAAGACACCCCTACTCTACAGTAAAGTGAAGCGAATGGACCTTAACCCGCAATGGATTATTCCAATGAGCATCCGCAAGAAAGACGTTGCAAGACATGCTGGCAACGCTGCTTATTTCGATTCTCGTCACTATTTCGCACGCAATAAGAAGACCGGTCAGAAACTTACTGGCAAGCAGATCACGTGGTCAGTAATCACATCTCCCGACTGGTCTGTCGTGCAAGCTGGTGGAGAAGGCAATGCTTTAGGAAGAATCATTTTTCGATTTGACAATAATTTCGCTGTCTATCTGCACGATACATCCTCAAAGCACGTATTCAGTCGAAGCCTGAGAGACGTCTCACACGGATGTATAAGAGTGGAGAAACCTTACGAACTCGCTCTCTTCGTGCTCAAGGGCAAGGATGAAGCATTGGCAGAGAAGATAAAATACTCGATGGAGGCAGACCTGTCACTGCCTGATTGCAAGAAGTCAATGATAGTTCATTCCATTCCGGTCGAGCCACAGTTACCGATTTTTATCATCTATTACACCCTCTTTGCTGTTCCTGTAGGAAGCATAGAGTCTTTCCCTGACGTGTATGGCTATGATGCTGTGATGATGAATGAATTGCAGAAATATTTATAAGCCTGATTTTTTTACCCCTCAACCAAATTCTAAACAGAACGATGAATAATGAAGAACTATTCTCTGAGCTCGTCCGAAAGTACAGTAAACCACTGTACTGGAAAGTGAGACAGATAGTTATAAGGCACGAGGACGCTGACGATGTGCTGCAGAATGCTTTCATGAAAGCATGGACAAAGATTGGCGATTTCCGTGGGGAATCAAATCTTAAAACGTGGCTCTACAGAATTTGCGTCAATGAAGCACTCGATTTCCTGAGGAAGAAGAGGGAAATGCTATCCAACGATGGCGAAATGAAAATGGCTGACAAGCAATTCGCTGACGACTATTTCGACGGCAATGAAACACAAATAAAACTGTTCAAAGCTATAGAAACGCTTCCAGAAGCACAACGCATCACATTCACATTACGATACTTTGACGAGCTTCCGTATGCTGAAATTTCACAAATCCTCGGCACTTCTGAAGGAGGATTGAAAGCTAACTATCATCTTGCAGTCAAAAAAATAAAAGAGTTTTTTCTTAAAAACGATTAAACCTTTTTATTCCTCTTACGTCAAATTATCAAAAATAGGGTTAATACGATAAATTCGCTTTATCACAATTTCATAAAGAAAAGAGAAGAAGACGCAATCATTTCAGGAATTATATCATTATAATCATGAAAGAAAATGTCTCTTCTTACTCGCTGATTATAAGGGAATTATCTGTAGAATAAACCTTGTGAAACATAATATACTGATTGCCTTATGAATAAGGACTTACATGACATAATCAATGCCGAAGACTTGAAAAACTCTCCTTTCAAAGTTCCGGACAATTACTTCGACTCTCTCGAATCAAGACTTCTCGCTAACGCAGGAATCAGACAGGAAAAGCCGAAGAAGGTCTCATGGAGTGTACGCATCATCGCTATGCGTCCTATAAGATGGGTTGCCGCTTGTGCTTGTGTGCTTGCAGTGGTTGGTGCAGTTTATCTTGCCAATAATAACACTCACGATAGCATCATGGCGCAATCTGACGATGCGAAGACGATGGAATACACTGATTACTCCACTGACGATGCCTTCAATCAAGCCGCTGACTATACTATGCTCGACAGTCACGATATCTATCTCATGCTGGCTGAAGAGTAATCACATAATGATAATTCAACAAAAACAAACATCTTGACCACTTACATAATGAAAAAAGCAGCATTATTCCTTATAATTGCCTTACTTGGAATCACCCCTTGTCTGGCACAGACTTTCCAATATGACCAATGTCCTCAACGTGACCAAATGGAACGTAGAGACAACAGGCATGACCCTAAGAAATTCAATCCTGAGGAATATCAGAGGAAACTCGAAGCCCACATCACTAAGTTTGCTGGGCTGACCATTCAGGAAGCACAAAGATTTTTCCCTCTATTCCGTGAAATGCAGCAGAAGCAACGCGCAATTTTCATGAAACAGAGGAAGAGAAGTAGGTCTATGTTATCTGACAATAAAGCCGCTCTGGAAGCAATTACCAAGCATGATGAAGCAGAGATACAGATAAAGAAACTCCAGCAGAATTACCACAAGCGCTTTCTGAAAGTGCTTCCTGCATCAAAGGTGCTCAAATGTATCGTTGCCGAAGAAGTCTTCAATCGCAAGATGATGAAGGGCTTTGCAAAAAGATAACGGCATCAATCAGCAATCCTGCATCTTTCAGAAAATCAGAGAAATAAGGTTTAAGATTAGTAGCTTCACTTCTTAAAACCTCCCCGAGACATTCACTGACCTCTTCATCCGACTTGCCTTTCAGGTAGGAGTTACGGTATTTCAAAGCCGTATCAATGGAGGATTTGACATCTCCTTCCAGCCAATAGAGGTCCATCATACAGATAATATCGTTCTCCGTAGTATCGTCAAAGGTATTACGGAGAATTTTTTCATATATGGATTTAGCCTGCTCAAATCGTCCGAGACAGAGCAGAGTCCAAGCGAGCAGGCGCTTCACCGTACCATTATTCTCATTTTCAAAATCGAGGCGATAGACCTCATTGAGCAGTTCTGTGGCTTTTCCAGCCAGCACTCCACTCATGGCACTGTTTATCTGATAAGAGAGATTGTCAGGAAAAAGCTCCACAAGGCGCTTGAAAGCCACATGAGAGACCACATAATCACTGTTTTGGAATGACAGCTTAGCCAGTCCGTTGAGCGCTTGTCTGCATTCCGGATTATTCTCCAGGATGTCGTTATAGAAGGCGCGAGCCACGTCCTTCTCCCCCTTTTCCATAGCCACCGCGGCAAGAAGGAGTCCGGATTCCACTCCGTCATTCTTTATTTTTCTGGCAAAAGAGCAAGCTTCATCTATGTATTTCCTGCGCAATAGGAACTTACACAGTTCGACAAGGCTTTCTCCGTTCATACATCCAGCATCCATCAGATTGGCAAGCCATTCCCTATTCTCAAAGAGATTACGCATCTTTATCTGCGGATTGAGTTTGAAAAAGCGGTAGAGATTCTGCAGATACATTCTGCGAATGAAGGAAGCCGACTGCATAGCGCTTTCTTCATCAAGAGTGTCGAGACTACCTATTAGTCCGCCGCCTTCCATCATTGCCTGACGGATATTCTCTGGAAGACTTGGCATAATGCTCTGGAAGGCAAAGACAAAGCTATATTTGTCAGAGTCGCACAGGCTCGGATTCTTGAGCATTCCATCCATCATCTTCTCTTTATTCTCACCGTAATTCAATGCAATAAGGTCCGGATGCTCCACTGTAAATGGTACAAACCAATTGCATAACTTATAGAAGAACGGATAGCGCTTCATCATGCTGAAACCAGAGAAGAACACGTCAGCACCGGAACTTTGCAGTTTTCTCACTTTATCAAGGCTGCTTTCGAGCTTCTCCATCTGCTTCTCATACTTGCCAGGATTGAGGATTTCGTCCATTTCATCGGGCTTATTCTCCTTGATTCCCTGCGGAGTAATCTGGATAGCGCTCGATTTCATTATCTCTGGCATTATCTCATCATTGATTTTCTTATTGTCTCTTTCCGTCTCGTTGCAATGGATTATTTGCATCAGTATTTCCAATACAGCACTTTCTGTTCCTTCATCAGCAAACAAGTCCTGGATGATAGCCTTGAAATCAGCACTATAAGGCATTGCATCCGCTTTGTCAAAAGTGAATATACAGCCTATCAATGCACGCTGGCGCACATGCTCATCATGACTGGTAAGATAGACATAGACGAGCGTCTTGAATTTATCGATGCAGAAGCCATTGGCACAAGACAGAGTAATGGCTGAGACAATAGTCTGTGCATCGACCGTAGAAACGCTGTCATCTATGAGAAATGCGGTCCACATACGGCTGTCCTGCTCTTTCCATGAGAGGGAGAAGAAGATGGTCAGGAAGACATTGTGGAGCAAAGCATAATGGTCTTTCGGGGAAATATCGCTTTCACGAAGTCCTGATATCATAGTCATAGTATCCATTCTGCTCTGCGGAAGCGTCTTCATCAGTGCAGAATAGGATGGCGACGAATGGAATTTCTCCATCATCATCACATCTGAATCGAGTGTATAAGCGCGTGAAATCATGCCTTTCAGCATCTCGTCACGATGCGGATCATTCATGCCGTCATAGAAGAATTTCAGCATATAGCGGTATTGTTCGCACAGAGTCTCATATCGCGACATTATTTCTGCATTGTCTGAGGACTCCACACGATTTTTCATTCTCTTGAGCATCATGCCCAACTGACCCGACTTTATGTATCCCATGATATCTTTTTCCATTATTTTTGCCTCTTAGCGATACTGTCCAAAGCGATTGCGTAGCCTTTCAGGAATAGGTCATACTGCTTCTTTATTCTCTTGTCTTTCAATGCGGAAGAGCGGAAAGCCACCACTCCTTTCTTCTGCTTCGAGTAGTCTGCCAGCACGCGAGTGCCTGATTTCATCACGTCTGTGGCGTAAGGTTCTGGCAAAAGCGCTGCATCGACATTACCATGTGAGAGCATTTTCATTCTTACCACAGGGTCTTCACATTGCACGATGAATACGGTCTTCTTGTCTTTTTTCAGGCTGTCAGCCATATTCTCCGCCAGCACTTTGCTTGCTCCGTGGCTGTCAGAAGCGATAATCTTGTCAGCCAATTGCTCTTTACGCACCACTCGCGCTTTTTTTGATGTCAGTAGCTTCCATGAGAGTGGCGTCGCCGGACCGAGAGTGAGGGCCGTAGTGTCTTTTTTCTCAATCACATCTGCCAGCACACTGTCGATGAAAGCGCCTTCCACGAGTTTGCTTCTCAGCGCTATTCTGCATTCTGACAGTGAGCCATACATTCTGAGATGCACCGTTACGCCGAGCGAATCAAAGATGTGGAGCGAGTCAGCCAGGCGCATGGCTTCACAATCCATTGTAGGGAGAATGCCTATCTTCAGCGCGAGCGAGTCCTCCTTATGGAGTCTTTCGCGCTCAGCACGGCTTATTCTCTGCTTTTTCTCTTCACTGTCGCATGATGTCAGACAGATATTGAAAGCAAGGAGAAAAAGCATGGAGGTGATGAGTAAGAATTTATTTCTTGTTCCTATAGTTATCATAAGTGATGGATGTTCTAAATGTCTTAATGTTATAATTTTTTCCAAAAATGCCATGCAAAGTTACAAAAAAGCATAGAATTAGCATTTGAATATGCCATTTTTTTAACATTATATCGTAATTCACCGCTTTTTTTTTGGTAAAAAGGAAATTTTTATTACTTTTGCTGATTGAAACGAGTACTCTTCCTTTCTTGAAGAACCATAAAGGTAAAAAGCGACAATGGCAAAAGACAAAGTGGCATACGTTTGCAGTAACTGCGGGCAAGAGTCTGTCAAATGGATTGGCAAGTGCCCTTCATGCGGTGAATGGAACACATTTCAGGAGATTAGAATAGCCGCAGAAAGCAGTTCGAAAACCATCAGAAGCAATGCGAGAAACGTTGCTTCCGTCTCACATCGTGCCTCCATCACAGCCAAAGCTGTCAGCTTACGTAATATTTCCACCAAAGAAGAGCCTCGCATTGACACTCACGATGCCGAACTCAATCGCGTTCTCGGTGGAGGACTTGTGCCTGGAAGCATCATCCTTCTCGGTGGTGATCCAGGAATAGGTAAGAGTACGTTGACTCTCCAGACCATCATGAATATGCCTGAGCGCAGAATCCTCTACGTCAGTGGTGAGGAAAGCGCCCATCAGCTCAAAATGAGGGCTGAGCGAATACCTCATAATCAGAGTGATCACGTGATGATTCTCTGTGAGACTCAACTCGAAAATATCTTCGAAGAGATAAAGGAGGTGGCTCCTGAACTGATTATCATAGACTCTATCCAGACGATAGAGACCGAGAGTACAGACTCCGCTCCGGGCAGTGTGAGCCAGATTAGAGAATGCGCTTCTGCCCTACTCCGCTTTGCTAAGACGAGTGCGATTCCAGTAATCCTTATCGGACATATAAATAAGGAGGGAACCATCGCTGGACCAAAAATCCTTGAGCATATAGTCGATACGGTCATCCAGTTTGAGGGCGACCGCCAAAATCTCTACAGAATACTTCGTTCTATCAAAAACAGATTTGGCTCTACATCCGAGCTCGGCATCTATGAGATGATGCAAAATGGATTAAGACCTGTAGCCAATCCGTCAGAACTGCTTCTCTCTTCTGATCGTAGCGGGATGAGCGGAATAGCAATCTCGGCAGCAGTAGAAGGACTCAGACCTTTTCTTGTGGAGAGTCAGGCATTGGTCAGCACAGCCGCTTACGGCACTCCACAGCGTTCTGCCACTGGCTTTGACCAGAGACGTCTCAATATGCTTCTTGCCGTGCTTGAGAAAAAGATGGGCTTCAAACTCATACAGAAGGACGTTTTCATCAATATTGCTGGAGGACTGAAGGTGACGGACATGGCAATGGACCTCAGCATCATTGCAGCTGTTTTCTCAAGTAATGTGGATATGCCAATAGATGATGGCTGGTGTATGTGCGGTGAAGTGGGACTAAGCAGCGAAGTTCGTCCGGTAAGCAGGATAGAACAGCGAATTGCTGAAGCAGAGAAACTCGGTTTCACCGACATTATCATTCCTAAACTAAATCTCGCAGGACTGGAAGGCAAGAAATTTGGCATTAGGATTCATCCTGTCAGCAGAGTGGAGGAAGCAATAAGGACACTGTTCTCATAATAAGTCTCGACAATAGGATTGGCCAGCGAGAGAGCCATTCCCCTCAATAGGAATCCCGACTAGAATGCGCCACTGTGTCTTCCGTTTTTTTACGAAAGATTTCAATCACGACACAAAGAACTATAACAATATATACACAGATTAAAAAAACAACTTAAACAGATGGTAAAAATCACGAAAGAGGCCGCACTGCTCTATCATGAGACCGGTCGCCCAGGAAAGATTGAGGTAATGCCTACAAAGCCTTACCGTACTCAGACAGACTTGTCGCTGGCATATTCACCAGGTGTAGCATTCCCATGTCTGGAAATTCAGGAAAATCCCGATACAGTATATAAATACACAGACAAGGGAAACCTTGTCGCAGTAATATCCAATGGTACTGCCGTGCTCGGACTCGGCGATATAGGCGCAATGTCCGGCAAGCCTGTAATGGAAGGTAAGGGACTGCTCTTCAAGATTTACGGTGGCGTCGATGTCTTCGATATTGAGATTGATGAGAAAGACCCAGAGAAATTCTGCGAAGCTGTAGAGAAGATTGCTCCTACCTTCGGTGGTATCAACCTTGAAGATATCAAGGCTCCAGAGTGTTTCTATATCGAGGAACGTCTGAAGAAATCTCTCGACATCCCAGTGATGCACGATGACCAGCATGGCACTGCCATCATCTCTTCTGCCGGACTTATCAATGCCCTCGAAGTGGCTAAGAAGAAGATTGAGGACGTGAAGATTGTGGTAAGTGGAGCTGGCGCAGCCGCCATCATGTGTACAAAGCTCTATGTGGCTCTCGGAGCTCGCCGTGAGAATATCCTTATGCTCGATTCTAAGGGCGTAATCACTTCTGACCGTCCTAACCTCACTGAGCAGAAGAAATTCTTTGCCACAGACCGTCGTGACGTCCACACCCTCGAAGAGGCAATGCGTGGCGCAGACGTGTTCCTGGGCCTTTCTAAGGGCAACGTGGTAAGCCAGGATATGATTCGCTCTATGGCTTCTAATCCTATCGTCTTCGCTTGCGCTAACCCTGTGCCTGAAATCTCTTATGAAGATGCAATGGCAGCACGCCCTGACGTCTTGATGTCAACAGGTCGCTCTGACTATCCTAACCAGATCAATAATGTAATCGGTTTCCCTTACATCTTCCGTGGTGCCCTCGACGTTAATGCCAAGGCAATCAATGAGGAAATGAAGCTCGCTGCCGTTCACGCCATTGCCGACCTTGCAAAGCAACCTGTTCCTGACGTTGTCAATCAGGTGTATAATGTAAATAATCTCACCTTCGGTCCTGACTACTTCATCCCTAAGCCAGTGGACCCTCGTCTTATCACCGAGGTTTCTGCTGCTGTGGCAAAGGCTGCTATCGAAAGTGGAGTGGCACGTAAGAAGATAACGGATTGGAACGAATATAAGCGCACTCTGCGCCGTCGCATGGGACAAGAGACCAGCGTCACACAAAATCTCTATGAGACAGCTCGCAAGCATCCACAGCGCGTAGTATTCGCTGAGGGTCTCCACCCTACTATGATCAAGGCTGCCGTACAGGCCAAGGAGGAGGGTCTCTGCCAGCCTATCCTGCTCGGTAATGACGAGATGATACAGAAGAAAGCTAAGGAACTCGAGCTCAATCTCGAAGGCATCGAAATCGTAAACCTTCGCCATGACCGCGAGATGGCTCGCCGTGAGCGCTACGCACGTATCCTTACCGACAAGCGTTGCCGTGAGGGCTATACCTTTGAGGAGGCAAACGATAAGATGTTCGAGCGTAACTACTTCGGCATGATGATGGTAGAAACTGGCGATGCTGATGCTTTCATCACTGGCGTTTACACCAAGTTCTCCAACACTATCAAGTGTGCTAAGGAATGTATCGGTATCCAACCGGAATACAAGCATTTCGGCACAATGAATATCGTAAACTCAAAGCGTGGCACTTATTATATCGCTGATACTCTCGTCAATCAGCATCCTGACAAGGAGACACTCAAGGATATCGCACGCCTTACTGCCAACACTATCCGCTTCTTCAATGAAGAGCCAAAGATAGCTGGTATCTCATTCTCAAGTTTTGGAGTTGACAAAACTGGTTCACCTCGACTCATGCACGACGTGGTAGCCGAACTCCAGGCAGAGGATCCTAATCTGAAGATAGATGGTGAGATGACTGTGGACCTTGCTCTTGACCATAAACGTCGCGATGAGAAGTATCCATTCCTCCGTCTCCACGGCGAGAACGTCAACTCTATGATCTTCACAAGCCTCAGTGCAGCAAACTCTGCTTACAGACTCATCAAGCAGTTCTCACCTGAGACTGAAGTGATCGGTCCTATCCAGATGGGTCTCAACAAGCCTATTCACTTCACAGACTTCGACTCCAGCGTCCGCGACATCGTCAATATCACTGCCGTTGCCGTAATCGACGCTTATGTGAATAAGATAAAGAATACTCGAAAGTAAGTAATATTTACAGAATAGGGAATAAGTAATAGGGAAAAGGAGATTACACTTGCTACTCATGGTTTCTCGCTATAATCTCAAGCGAACTTGTGTAATTTTCTATTTCCTATTACTTTTTCCCTATTATTTCAAGCCCCCATCTTATCACCTGTCGGGCGTTGAATTCTGACGGATGATGTTTCTATTGCACACTGCGCGCTGACCATTTACCACTCAAGAAGTGCATGTTATTTTTGGTGTTTATGAGAATAAAACACATCAATAGATAAAAAAACTCAACCTTTTCAAGCAATAAATCGCCCTCAAAAACCGCACTTCTGCAGAGGAAATGAATAATATCAACATGGAAAACAAAGAAAAGGTAACATATATTTTTCTATTTTATTCTATTTTTATCCATTGACATTTTATTACCATGCACAATATGTCAATATCTTAACATTTAAAATCCACGAAAAAATATCTGCCCGTAAATACGCGATTCTCGCTGATTTTGCAACACCTTGACCGTCAAAGCATTGCAAAACGAGTGAAAAATAGACGGTCTTTTTTCGCCAAAAACACACGAAAAAACGCCCGAAAAGCATGGATATTGAGAGGTGAAAGCATGGATATTGCAGGGTAATAACTTAGTTATTTCAGTGTGATAACTAAGTTATCGCGCGTGCGCCGATTATATCCCTCGATTTTCTCTCTTTTTCTTCCTTCAAAAGCACTGCGTTAACATATTTTCAAGTTGTCGCCACGGAGGAAAATTTTCTTCGTTTTAACGGTTGTGAAAAAGTGTTCAAGGTCAAATGTCAAGTTGTCAATTGACATTCTACACAGACTACCCCCAACAATGTTGTTATCTTAAATATATAATATATATTATATATTATATATTTAATAATTGAAGGCAGGGGGGGTGTGTGTAATATGTCAATTGACAACTTGACATTTGACTTTTGTACTTTTTTCTTTGCAGAATGAAAACTTTTCATTATCTTTGCAGAAGATAAAGGAAACCAAAACGGAAATACAATACAATCTAAACTCTAAACTAATGATTATCAAGCGGTTACAGAGGGGGCTACCGAGCTTCCTTTTCCCGCAGAATGCAATGTGTGGCGGTGCGCCACTGGTCTCTCATCGCCATCGTCCTGCTGACGACGGCTCTCGCCTCGTGCGCCACACAGCGGAAGTCCGAACTGAGAGTGTACGACAAGGTGGGGAACGGTGTGCAATTATAGCACTATGCGCCATTCTGATCACTACTAAAAGAAACAGGAGGTAAACGCTATAATGAATACCAATACCTTACCTTCCTACTATCAGAATGTAGCATTGCCGTCTGCTCTCGTGCGTGGTCTGTCGATTATCATCAGAGCATCTGACGCCTTTACAATCGAATATTTTGAAGTGTAGAGATTGATAAGCAAGAGAGAATAGGCGAATTTCACCATTTTAAGGCAATTCTAAGCGTTTTCGCCCACTCGGATGATAAAGTTATCATCCGAAAGATTTTAACGACTCAGAGAGCGTTTTTTCCGCTTTCCGGCAAAATGAGTTTTCTTGTCTGGTTGTTTGGTTGAGAAATAAAATATCAATAAATAAAAATATATAATGATAGGTTGTTGGTTATCGGTTGTAGGAAGTTTTGTCTGGAAGACAGCACCGAGCACAGCGAGAGTAACCCGGGACGAAGTCTCGGGACTATAACTAAGGAGAAGAGAGCTGTCTGGAAGACAGTACCTGATAACATGCTTCTTCGCCTTCGGCTCAGTGCGCACACGCTCAAAAGGTTCACGGATAGCCGATGCGACGGATTTTATCTTTTCACGGATTTAATTTTGTGTTGCCACTTGGTATTGGATTTACTACGGATTGTATTTGCGCCTATACGGTGCTGGATTACCTCCTGCAAGAGTTAATCCGTGAAAATCCCAGCGCCCGGCAGGCGCAGAGAAATCAAACAAAACAATAAAAATCCGTGAAAGAACAAATCCGTCGCATCTGCTTTATCCGTGATTGATTTTGAACATGGCGAGTGAGCCAAAGGCAAGTGAGCTTTCTTCTTTTAGTGAAAAGTGAAAAGTGTTCTAAATGAAGAATGGGGATTACGTTCTTCGGCTTAAAGCCCCCTCCTGTCCCCCCCCCTTGGGGGATGATAGGTTACGTTCTTCGGCTTGCGGCCTTAGTGGAGTATCTCAAGTGAACAAGACTAACTCATATTCTTCATTCTTCATTCTACATTCTTCATTTTGAAGATTCTTCATTCAACGATTTCTTTATTCTTCATTTATAACATTGGCACAAGGTTTGCTTTAATACAATCGTAAAAAAAACTAACAAGAAAATGGATAATAAAAAAGACATAGACATCGAAGAACTGCTGAAGAAAGCTGAAGCAGAGCAAAACAACAAGGATAATTCTCAAGACTCTAACGCAAAAGAGGAAGAGAAAACAGAAGATAATTCCAACCCTAAGAATGAGACTGACGCTAACAATGCGACAGAAAGTCAGTGTGACGCTGAAAAAACGGCAGAAAAAACTGACCCTTTGGCAGAGGCTCAGGCTCAGATAGAGCAGTTGAAGAATGAAATGCTCTACAAGCAGGCTGAATTTGACAACTATCGCAAGCGCACAATCAAGGAGAAGGCTGACCTCATCCTCTCTGGAGGCGAGAAGACCATCAAGGAGATACTTCCTGTGCTCGATGACTTCGAGCGCGCTCTTGCCGACAAGACAGAAGATGCAGAAGCCGTGCGTGAGGGAATGAGATTGATATTCACCAAGTTTAATTCCATTCTCGAGAAGATGGGCGTGAAGAAGATTGAGACTGAAGGAGCTGACTTCAACGTCGATTACCATGATGCAATAGCCCTCGTGCCTGGTATGGGCGATGCGATGAAGGGCAAGGTGATAGACTGCACCAAGGCTGGTTACACTCTCAATGATAAGGTAATCCGTCACGCTCAAGTGGCTGTAGGTCAGTAATTATCCGTAGAAACAAGGAGAAAAGACAATGGCAAAAAGAGATTATTATGAAGTGCTTGGCGTAGATAAGAAAGCCAGCGCAGCAGAGATAAAGAAAGCGTACCGCAAGCTCGCTATCAAGTACCACCCTGACAAAAACCCAGGCAACAAGGAAGCTGAGGAGAAGTTCAAGGAGGCAGCGGAAGCATATTCCGTGCTCTCTGACGAGCAGAAGCGTCAGCAGTATGACCAATTCGGCTTTGACGGTCCAAGCGGCTTCGGTGGAGCTGGTGGCTTCGGTGGAGCAAGTAGCTTCAATATGGATGATATCTTCTCCATGTTCGGTGACATCTTCGGCGGTCACAGTGGCGGTGGTTTCGGAGGCGGTTTCGGCAGTGGCTTTGGTGGCGGTTCACGCAGTCGCCAGCAGTTTCGCGGTGCAGACCTTCGTCTGAAGGTACGCCTTAGTCTGAAGGAGATTTCCACAGGAGTCACCAAGAAGTTCAAGGTGAGAAAGGATGTGCCTTGTACGCATTGTAATGGTACAGGCGCAGAGGCAGGTTCCAAGCCGGAAACCTGTCAGACCTGTCACGGTTCGGGAGTTGTAATTCGCTCACGCCAGTCCATGTTTGGCATGATGCAGACACAGTCAGCTTGTCCTACTTGCGATGGAGAAGGCACTGTAATCAAGAATAAATGTAAGTTCTGTAACGGTAATGGTGTAGTGCAGGGCGAAGAGGTAGTAGAGGTTAACATTCCTGCAGGCGTACAAGACGGAATGGTGCTTACCGTTTCCGGAAAAGGCAATGCAGGAAAGCACAATGGAACGAATGGCGACATCCAGGTCTTCATCACCGAAGAGCAGGACAACACATTCGTACGTGACGGCAACGACCTTATCTATAATCTCCTGCTTGACTTCCCTACAGCAGCTCTCGGAGGCGAGGTGCTCATCCCTACAGTTGAGGGTGGCAAGGCAAAGGTTACTATTCCTGCCGGCACACAGCCTGGCACCATGATGCGTCTCCGTGGCAAAGGACTCCCAGCTGTTTCCGGTTACGGATACGGCACTGGCGACATCCTGGTCAATATCAGCATCTACGTACCTAAGGAATTGAGCAAGGATGAGCGCAAGGCAATAGAAGCCCTCCGCGAGAGTGAAAACTTCAAGGGAGACAGCAGCACGAAGAAGAGCATCTTCGACCGCTTCAAAAATTACTTTTCATAAGTTTTTTAGTAGGTTGGTTGGGTTGTAGGTTATAGGTCTTTGGTTATTGGTTGTGGGTTGTTGGTTGTTGGTATTATAGTGGGATAAACTTACAATAGGCATACACATTCTAACCAAAAACCGATAACCAAAAACCGATAACCAACAACTCACAACCCGACAAATTCAATCCATGAATTACGATCAGACCATAGAATATCTATACAGCAGCACCCCCGTCTTCGAACGTGTGGGTGCTTCTGCATATAAGGAAGGATTGAGCAATACGATTGCTTTAGACGACCACTTAGGCAATCCTCATCGTCAATACAAGACCATTCATGTGGCAGGTACCAACGGCAAAGGCTCCACTTCACATACGCTTGCGGCAATATTGCAGAAGGCAGGATACAAAGTAGGACTTTACACTTCTCCACATCTCGTGGATTTCCGTGAGAGAATACGCGTCAATGGCGTAGCGGTATCTGAGGAATATGTAGTCGATTTCGTCAAAGACAATAGAGAGTTTTTCGAACCATTGCATCCTTCTTTCTTTGAACTTACCACTGCAATGGCTTTTAAGTATTTCGCTGAGCAGAAGGTAGATATAGCCGTAATAGAAGTAGGACTGGGCGGTCGTCTCGACTGCACCAACATCATCAGTCCGGTGCTCTCTGTGATTACCAATATCTCTTTCGATCATACAGGTTTCCTGGGTGACACATTGGAGAAGATAGCGGGAGAGAAGGCTGGAATCATCAAGCCAAATACCCCCGTCGTGATAGGAGAATATACGAATGAGACGAAGCCGGTATTCATCGGGAAAGCAGAAGAAATGAATGCTCCTATCATCTTTGCACAGGACAAGGCAGGAGAATATCAGATTCCTGAATTCGAATTGCGTGGCGCTTGTCAGGAGCGCAATGCCCAGACCATCCTCACGGCTTGTGACGAATTGATAAAGATTGGCTTACTCGGAGACAATGATTCCGAGGTAATCGTTAGCGGATTTGCCCATGTTTGCGAAATGACGGGTCTGCACGGACGATGGGAGAAGATACAGGACAATCCGCTCGTGATCTGTGACACGGGTCATAATCTTGCAGGATGGGAGTATCTTGCCCCACAGATCAGAAGCGTGTATGAAAGTAAGAAGGCAGACAATCCTCACGCCAGACTTCGTATCATCTTCGGAATGGTCGATGACAAAGATATCAGCAGCGTCATTTCCCTTCTGCCTGCAGAGGCAGATTACTATTTCTGTCAAGCCACTACCCACAGGGCTATTCCTGTCGAGAAAGTCCTCACGCTCGCTTCCGAACATGGACTCCACGGCAAGGGCTATGATTCTGTAGAGAAAGCCTACCGCAAAGCGATGGAAGATGCAGGGGAATGCGATTTCGTCTTTGTGGGAGGAAGCAGTTATGTGGTGGCTGATTTCCTGACTTTCTTAGGATAATCATTCCGCTGGATTGATTTATTTCATCATTTTGCGACTACCGAAATGAAGCATCTTGCGATTTTCTTCCTCACAGGCACGGTGGCAGGGACATTCCTTTTTCCTCTGCATCCTATCATGACGCTTGCGACAATAGGCGTCATATTGATGGTGAGTGCTTGCTTTGTACGTAAGGAGACAATTCGCATCTGGTTGCTTCTCGCGCTCTTCGGCATTGCCGGAGCAGTGCGGTCAAGTTATGAAATGCAGAAGATGGCAGACCGATTTCACACTCAGAAACGGTCTGCCATCTTCTATCATTATCACGTGCTGTCGCGAGAGAAGAGCAGTGTCTTTCATTCTTTCAGGCAGAAATGCTCAATATTGCTTGACAGTTTCAGGCTTTCTGCAGGCAATCAAAATATAGTCAAGGCAATGACGATAGGGGAGAAGGCGGCATTAAGTCAGGACACAAGGCTTTTGTATTCGCGCACAGACGCTTCTCATGTCCTCGCTTTGTCGGGAATGCACCTCGCTATCATCTATGCCATCTTGGCATTTATCTTGCTGAAATTGGCGCTTTGGCTCTATCATATCCCAGACTTGCTCTTTTTGAAATATGGGCCGAAACCAAAATTGAAATATATTCTGACGCATAGGATTCGAGAGTCTGCATTGCATCATCTTGTCACCGGAATGATAATAATCCTGATATGGGGATACGTGCTGATGGTAGGCATGACTCCGTCAATAGTAAGGTCGGGATTGATGCTCACTATCTATGGACTGGCAGGAATGCTGTTTCGACAGAAGAGCACGCTCAATGTGCTCTCATTCACTGCCTTCGTAATGGTGCTGATTAGTCCGCTAAGCCTGTTTGATGTAGGATTTCAGATGTCATTCCTCGCAGTCTTTGGCATTGCCGTCTATTATTCGCCATTCCATAAATTCGCGATGAAATGGCAGGAAATCGTGATAAAAGATAAAGAATACTGGAACTGGCGATTTTACAAGACTATACCTATAAAGGCAATAAACTTCGCGCTGGACTGTATCGCCCTTTCCCTTTCAGCGCAGATAATGGTTGCTCCGCTGGTGGTATATTATTTCGGAGTATTGTCGCTTTCGAGTCTCATTACCACTGTTGTCGTTTCCATCACAGCGATGCTGATAGTGTGGATTTCATTCTTCCTTCTCTTTACAGCACTGGCAGTATCTCTCTCGTCAGCCATTTGGCTTTCGCCTGCGCTTGATGCTGTTGCTACGATTCAGAGGTCGGTATTGGAATGGCAAGCATCATTGCCATGCTCGTATATTGACGGAGCAAGCATTTCTTTCCCACAGCTATCTCTGATTTATCTCTTCATATTATTCGTCACTTTGGCAGTAAAACGCTGGCTAAGAATAAAATAACTCAACTATCGCAATTAATTGCTTGCGAAAGTTGAGTTACAAACTATAGAGTGAAGGTCTTGCTGGTTGTTTTGTTGGCTGGTTGTTTTGTTGAATGTATAAACGAGGCAAACCACAAAACAACTAAACAACTAAACAACAATCCCAAACATATTAGCACAGTTTCACCTTGCGGATATCCTGCTCCTTGTCACAATAGTGGCAACGCACGAGTCCGGTCAGCTTCTCTACTGTGAAATAAGTCTGCATAGGCTCATTATTGGTGATGCACTTAGGATTGTTGCAAAGGATGATGCCACGGAGCTCATCAGGCGTTTCTACGGTCTTTTTCTCCACCACCTCAAAGTCCTTGATGATATTGAGCACCACCTTAGGACTTACCACAGAGAGACGTGAAATCTCCTCATCAGAGAAGAATTTGTCGGAAACTTTGATGATTCCCTTCTTGCCGAGCTTCTCAGAAGGATAGTTATTGCCGATAGTTACAGGCTCTGTGAGCTCATTGAGCTTCAGAAGTGCGGTGACCTGCGAAGTCTTGTCAGCAGGAATATGATCGATTACAGTACCATTCTCAATGGCTGCAACGAGACGTTCTTTCTTGTTCATGATTTTTTCAGTATAATGATGTTTCGCATTGTCGCGCCAATATTCCACACCTATGCTTTGATGATAGAGCGGTAATGGCTTGACAATCATTCATTTTAGTGACGGTGAAAATATAAATTGGTATGATTTGAGCCTCAGATTTTTGAGATGCTTTTCTCACTCGAATAGGGAGTATAGCGGGCTATACGACCGATGAGAGGGAGGAAAACAGCCAAAAAGATGAGGTTGAGACCTTTATTGACATCTTACATTTTTCTCTCAAATCGTACCAATTTATTTTTTTAGCGTCACTTAATACTCTATGATAGTTTTGTCATTTCTCACCTCATCCAATGAGATACCGAGACAATGGCAGAAGATAGCCTCACGGGCATAGAGTCCATTCTGTGCCTGCTGGATGTAATATGCGTGTGGGTCGTCATCTACGTCGTATGAGATTTCGTTGACACGAGGCAGAGGATGGAGAATCTTCATGTTGTCCCTACACATGCTGAGCATCTCGCGACGGAGGATATAGACGTCCTTCACGCGTTCATACTCCATAAGGTCGGAGAAACGCTCCTTCTGCACGCGAGTCATATAGATGATGTCTGCGTCAGAGATAATCTGCTCATTAAAGTCTGTGTGCTCCACATATTTGATTCCATGCTCATTGCAGTACATCTTGTATTCCTGTGGCATTGACAGTTCCTTAGGAGCAATGAAATGGAATGTAGGATTGAAATGCCTCATGGCAGTAATCAGAGAATGAACCGTGCGTCCATACTTCAAGTCGCCTACGAGGTAAATATTGAGATTGTCGAGAGTGCCCTGGGTCTTATAGATGGAATAGAGGTCGAGGAGGCACTGTGAAGGGTGCATGTGGGCACCATCGCCAGCATTGATAATAGGCACAGGAGACACCTCTGACGCATACTGTGCAGCGCCTTCGATATAATGGCGCATCACTATCGCATCGGCATAGTTGCCCACCATGAGGATGGTGTCCTTCAGAGTTTCGCCCTTTGTGGCGCTGGTCACCTTAGCATCGGTAAAACCAATCACGCGCGCACCAAGTCTATTGGCAGCTGTCTCGAAAGAAAGACGTGTGCGAGTGGATGGCTCGAAGAAAAGTGTTGCAACTACGCGTCCCTTCAGCAACTCTCTGTTGGGATGTTTCTCAAACTCTTGTGCCATGGTTATCAAGTAGAGGATTTCCTCTCTTGAAAGGTTGGCAATGGTTACAAAATTATGTTTTTCCATTTCAAATGAGGTTATTATTGCGTTATCGACTGCGAAGTTAGTCATAATTTTTCAAAAAACGTGCAACTTTTACAAAGAATTATTGTATTTTTGCAAACGATATGCGGAAAGACCGCTTTTACGACTTAAAACAACTATTATAAAATCGAGTAATTTCACTAAGAGAAATAGATGAGAAAAAAACTGATATACACGCTGTGGATACTTCTTGCGACATCTGTCTTGACTGTCCTTGTCTTTTTCATAGCCATCTGGAATGGATGGGTGGGCTATATGCCTGACATGGAAAACCTGCAGAATCCTATCGACCGATATGCCTCCCAGATATATAGTGCCGACGGAAAAGTGCTCGGCACGTGGAACAAAAGCCGTGAGAACAGAATACACGTGGAATACTCTAATCTCTCGCCTTACCTCGTACAGGCTCTCGTAGCCACTGAGGACGCGCGATTCTATGATCATTCCGGAGTGGATTTCATTTCTCTGGGCAGAGCAATAGTCAAGAGAGGACTACTCGGACAGACAAGCGCAGGAGGCGGAAGTACGATAACACAGCAGTTGGCCAAGCAACTTTATTCCAACACTGCAAGCAGCACCTTCGAGCGCTTGATGCAAAAGCCGATAGAATGGGTCATTGCAATCAAATTGGAGCGTAATTTCACTAAGGAGGAGATTCTCACCATGTATCTCAATTACTTCGATTTCCTACATAATGCCGTGGGAATAAAGACGGCGGCAAATACTTACTTCAATAAGGAGCCGAAGGACCTCAGCGTGGAGGAAGCCGCTGTGCTGATAGGACTTTGCAAGAATCCTTCTTACTTTAATCCTGTGCGTCATGCTGAAAGATGTAAGGAGCGCAGGAATGTGGTGCTCTCGCAGATGAAAAAGGCGGGATATATCAACCAGAGCCAGTGTGACAAACTGTCGGAAAAGGACATAGTGCTCAATTTCCATCGCACTGACCATAAGGAAGGCTCTGCCACTTATCTGAGAGAATATCTCCGCCGATACATGACTGCCAAGAAGCCTGAGCGCAGTGATTATCCTTCATGGCAATATGTGCAATACCATATTGACTCACTGGCATGGGTCAGCGACCCGCTTTTCGGCTGGTGCAACAAAAACAGAAAGAAAGACGGCTCCAACTACAGCATCTATGAAGATGGACTGAAGATCTACACCACTATAGATTCACGTATGCAGAAGTATGCGGAAGAGTCTGTATATGCTCATGTGGCAAAATATCTCCAGCCTAAATTTAGCGCTGAGATAAAGAAAAAGCCTAATGCTCCATTCTCTAATCAGTTGACTGCAAAGGAAGTAAGGGCTATCCTTTCACGCTCTGTGCATCAGAGTGAGCGCTATCGCTCGATGAAAGCGGCAGGATATTCCGAGGAAGAAATCAATAAGTCATTCCGCCAACCGATAGATATGACTGTGTTCTCATATAAAGGTGAGATAGACACCACGATGACTCCTTTGGATTCCATACGTTATTACAAGTCATTCCTTCGTTCCGGCTTCGTCAGCATGGATGCAAAGACGGGAGCCGTAAAGGCTTATGTCGGCGGATTGGATTTCGCACATTTCCAATATGACATGGCAGCGGACGGAAGAAGGCAGGTGGGCTCCACCATCAAGCCTCTGCTCTATTCCCTTGCTATGGAGAATGGATTCTCGCCTTGTGACAAGGCTCCAAACTGGCAACAGACCTATATGGTGGCTGGAAGACCGTGGACTCCACGTAATGCCAATCATTCGCACGCAGGAGAGATGGTCTCTCTCAAATGGGGACTTGCACAGTCAAGCAACTGGGTGAGCGCTTACCTTATGAGCAGACTGGATCCTCATCAGTTTGTCGAACTCTTGCATAATTATGGCATCAATAATCCAGACATTCATCCGTCTCTCTCCCTTTGCCTTGGTCCTTGCGACATTACGGTGATGGAAATGGTGAGCGCTTATACGGCTTTTGCAAACCGTGGAATACGTTGCGCTCCGATGTTCGTATCAAGGATTGAAGATAATGAAGGCAACGTCATCGCGCGATTTGAACCGCAGATTAGCGAAGTAATATCTGAGGAAAGTGCCTACAAGATGCTCGTTCTCCTGCAGGGCGTAATCGACGGTGGAACTGGCGGAAGAATACGTTATCGCTATGATATTACAGCGGAGATGGGAGGTAAGACAGGAACTACAAACCGTAATTCTGACGCATGGTTTATGGCTGTCACTCCTTCGCTTGTGTCAGGTTGCTGGGTTGGTGGTGAAGACCGTGACATCCACTTCGACTCTATGGCTTGGGGACAAGGCGCTACGATGGCGCTTCCTATCTATGCTTACTTCATCAAGAAGGTCTATCGAGATGGTATGTTGCCTTATAGGCAGGATGAAAAGTTTGATATTCCTGCCGATTTCAATCCTTGCCATAAAGCAGATGCTGATGATTTCTCTGCTATTGAAGATGTGTTTGAATAAGGCGTTTAATGGTCAGAAACAGAGTTTTCTAAATGAAAAATTGAGGTAATTTCAATAAAAAATGAGATAATCTCTATAAAAATAGGATAATCTCTATAAAAAATGAGGTATTCTCTATAAAAAAAAGAGTTGAACTATAAAGTCTTGAAACGACAATCATAGTTCAACTCTTTCTTTTTTTTTGCTTTTTAGATGAAGCAAAAGGAAATATCTAAATGTCCTTTTGGGTTTTTCTGTAAGATAAAAGGAATTAGTACGATGTCCTTTTATCTTTCGGATTTTATTTTAAAAGGGCAGATATTCAGAGATACTTCCTAAGATATTGCGCTGTGAAGGAAGCGTCACATTGTGCAACTTCCTCAGGAGTGCCTTTGCATACTATCGTTCCGCCTTTTTCTCCACCTTCCGGACCAATGTCTATAATATGGTCTGCGCATTTGATTACGTCCATATTATGCTCTACGATAAGAACCGTATGTCCGCGCTCTATCAATGCGTCAAAAGCGTGAAGCAAACGCTTGATGTCGTGGAAATGCAGTCCGGTGGTCGGTTCGTCGAAGATGAATAGGGTAGGCTGTTGGCGTTCTTGCGAAATGAAATAAGCGAGTTTGACGCGCTGATTCTCACCGCCTGAGAGCGTAGATGATGATTGTCCCAACTGGATGTAGCCGAGTCCTACTTCCTCAAGCGGAGCCAATTTATGTACTATTGCCTTCAATGTCGCCCTATTAGCATTATCAGTGTCAATATGTGATGAGAAGAAAGCAATCGCCTCACTGACAGTCATTTCGAGCACATCGTTGATATTCTTTCCATCATACTTTACTTCGAGCACTTCTCGCTTGAATCTTTTGCCGTGGCAAGACTCACACGTGAGCACAAGGTCAGCCATAAACTGCATCTCTACAGTCACTACTCCTGCACCTTTACATTCCTCACAGCGTCCTCCGTCGGTGTTGAAGGAGAAATGTTGAGCCGTGATATTTGTCTGCTTGGAAAGCGGTTGGTCTCCAAAGAGCTGGCGAATAGCATCATAAGCCTTGATGTAAGTGGCAGGATTACTGCGCGTGCTCTTGCCTATCGGATTCTGATCCACCATCTCCACGTGCTTGATTTCTTTCCAGTCGCCTTCCAGAGCTTTATATTCGCCTGGTGTGTCAGCCACTTCATCGAGGCGTCGCTTTAGAGCTGGGTAGAGAATACCTTTGACAAGGGATGATTTTCCCGATCCGCTGACTCCTGTCACGACAGTCATACAGTTGAGAGGAAACTCCACATCAATGCCTTTAAGGTTGTTCATTCGTGCTCCCTTGATAATGATTGCACGGTTCCACCTTCTACGGCTTTCTGGTACAGGGATTTTCTCTACGCCAGTGAGATACTCTACGGTGTGTGACTTTGGATATTTCTTGAGCGATTCCACCGTAATATCAGAGGCTTTTCCCTCAAATACGATTTCTCCACCGTTGGTTCCAGCGTCTGGTCCGACGTCGATAAGATAGTCAGCAGCGCGGAGAATATCCTCGTCATGCTCCACTACTACCACGGTGTTACCTATCTTTTGCAGTTTTCTCAAGACAGAGATAAGTCGCTCAGTGTCACGACTATGCATTCCGATAGAAGGCTCGTCCAGAATATAAAGCGAGCCAACGAGGGAGGAACCCAGTGAAGTGGTGAGATTGATTCGCTGGCTTTCGCCGCCAGAAAGCGTATTGCTTGGGCGATTGAGAGTCAGATAGCCGAGTCCTACGTCCAAAAGGAATCCTATCCTACTATTGATTTCGGTGAGCAATCTCTTTGCCACTTTGCTGTCGTTATCGTTAAGTTGCAGATTATCAAACCATTCTTTGAGTTTGATGATAGGCATATCCACAAGTTCGGTAATGCTCTTTCCGCCAACCTTTACGTAAGTGGCTTCCTTCCTCAATCGTGTCCCGTGACAATCAGGACAGAAAGTCTTTCCTCTGTAACGCGCCATCATGACACGATACTGTATCTTATACTGGTTTTCCTTGACCATTTCAAAGAAACGGTCGATGCAGACCTTGCGGAGAGAACGGTCAGAAGGAAGTCCGTGCCACAGCCATTTGCGGTACTTATCCTGTAATTCAAGGTAAGGTGTGAAAATAGGAAAATTATCTTTCTCAGCCATTCGGATAAATTCAGTGCGCCATTCGCCCATCTTCTCTCCATTCCAGCATTTCACACAACCATCGTACACGCTGAGAGAAGTGTCAGGAATGACCAATTTCTCATCTATTCCCATGACATTTCCGAATCCTTGACAGGTAGGACAGACGCCGACAGGCGAATTGAAAGCAAAGAGATTATCGCTTATTTCCTCAAAAGTCATTCCGTCAGCTTCCAGTCGAGTGGAGAAATCGAAGATGATGTTTGCAGGAAGGAAACAGAGACGACAAGTGCCTCCGCCCTCATAGAAAGCGGTTTCTGCGGAGTCTGTTAGTCTGGAGATGGAGTCTTTAGAGTCGTCGCACGACATTCTGTCTATGATAATGTGAATGCCGTGGCTATCGTTATCCTTTAGCTCCTCGGGATGAGAGTCGATGTAATCATTGATGCTGCACATCTTATTATCCACGAAGAGTCGTGCAAAGCCCTGCTGTTGCTGCATCTCAAGCTGGCGTCCGAGAGTTCTGTCCTTTGGGAGAATCAGCGGCGCAAGAAGCAGAAACTTAGTGCCTTTGGTAAATTCGAGCATCTTATCGACGACATCCTTCACGGTATGCTTCTTCACTTCCTCATTACTGATAGGAGAGAAGATATGTCCTATTCGGGAATAAAGCAGTCTGAGGTATTCGTATATCTCGGTCGATGTGCCGACCGTACTTCTCGGATTGCGGCTTACTACCTTCTGCTCGATGGCAATGGCAGGCGGAAGTCCTTTGATGAAGTCGCATTCCGGTTTGCTCATTCTGCCAAGAAACTGTCGGGCATAGGACGATAAGCTCTCTACATATCGGCGCTGACCTTCAGCATAGAGAGTGTCGAAAGCAAGTGAAGATTTCCCCGATCCACTCACGCCTGCGATGGCAATAAACTGGTCACGAGGAATGTCAATACTTATATTCTTGAGATTATTGGCGCGTGCGCCTTTAATATGAATGTGCAAGTGTCTTAGTGATGATTTGAAGTTTTTGCAAAATTGCAAACAACTGTAATTCTAATAAAAATCTAAATAGGTGTTCAAAATATAAAGAATATAATTTTGAACACCTACTTACTTGATCAGATTATGTCAGATACTGGTCACTGATACTTTCGTTGTTGATGACGCGGCGAATGGTCTCGGCAAACATGTCAGCGACGCTGAGTTGCTTAACCTTAGCGCAACGCTGAGCATAAGGGATAGAGTCAGTGAAGACAATCTCCTCAAGGGCAGAGTTCTGCACGCGCTCGCTTGCAGGACCAGACATTACGCAGTGGCTTGCACAAGCGCGAACGCTGCGTGCTCCAGCCTCCTTCATCACGTCGGCAGCCTTAGTGATAGTGCCAGCTGTATCCACCATATCGTCCACGATGATTACATCCTTATCCTTCACGTCACCGATAATCTGAATGCTCTCTACTACGTTAGCACGAGCACGTGTCTTGTTACAGAGCACCAGTGGGCAGTCGAGATAGTTGGCAAATGTCTTTGCACGCTTAGCGCCACCAGCATCAGGGCTGGCAATTACAGGGCTCTGAAGATTGAGACTTGCGAGATAAGGAAGCAATACACCAGAACCGTAGAGGTGATCCACAGGTACGTCAAAGAATCCCTGAATCTGATCGGCATGCAAATCCATGGTAATCAGACGGTCGATACCTGCAACGCTGAGGAGGTCAGCAATGAGTTTCGCTCCGATGCTTACACGTGGCTTGTCCTTTCTGTCCTGACGTGCCCATCCGAAGTAAGGCATTACAGCATTGATTTGTCTTGCTGAAGCACGCTTTGCAGCATCAATCATCAGGAGGAGCTCCATGAGATTGTCAGAGTTTGGGAATGTACTCTGCACGAGGAATACGTCGCGTCCGCGAATACTTTCTTCGTAAGATACTGCAAACTCTCCATCAGAGAACTTGGTAATCTGCAGCTGACCGAGTGGACAACCGAGGCTTGCACATATCTTTTCTGCAAGATATTTTGTTGCAGTGCCTGAGAAAACCATAAATGGGTTTGGATTATTCATTGCGATATGAATTTTGTTAGAATATTGTTGGATGTTGGATATGCTTACCTTTATGTTTCAAGGCAAATGCAGATATATGCCTTCACCTTATTAATTTAACGAACAGCCGAGTGTTATAGTCCTGTTTGTCTTCAAAATACCTTAGCCTACCGCCTTTCTGAGTTTGCGGAAATGCTCCAGAAGTGCTTTGAAATCCATCTCATGCTGGATGCAGAAACGATTCCAGAGATCACCACAGATACATACGCCACCGAAACCTAATTCCTTGGCGTATGCGATATTTTCAAGACTCATACCACCTAAGGCATAGACGTGCTTGTCTATCAGTCCCTTATCCCTCGCCATTTCCATTTCATGAATGGAGAGAGTGGCTTTCGTGTCGTCGTGAAGTCCATCAAAGAGAGAGTGGAGAAATACGTAGTCGCAACTCTTCTTCATCTCCTTCAAGTCAGAAATCTGAGTGGTGCTTCGTGTGATGTGTCTTCTGAATCCTTCTGGGACTGGCTCTGCTGGGTCGTCTATATGGATGCCATGCAGGTCGTATTCATTCTTAAGGTAATAATGCTCATGCACTCTTATCTTGTCGTAACAATAATTTGGAAGAAGGGAAAGCAGCCTTTCACTATAGACAGGCTCTGAATTTGGCTTATGCAGATGCAGTATGTCCAGTCCTTCTTCGAAGAGTGCACTGAGTATTTTGTCTTCTTCGACAAAAAATGCCGGTTGAGTCAATATAGCGAGTTTCATTCTTCTGTTTTCAAAATTTAATGCAAAAGTAATAAAAAAAGGAGATACCACCAACCTTTCGTCTCTATTTTTTAATATTTCTCTAAAATAATATCCGAACAAGGCACTTTCTTCCATTCAAACTCCTGCAATGCTTCGTGCAAGCTGAGAGCTTCCATTCGGTCGGTTATCCCCGCGTGATAGGTCAGGATTCCGATTATTTCTTCTGCCTTGTAATGCTGGCGTATTATTCCCATATCCATACTTTTATCACGCTTGCAGAGCCTCTGTCCGGCATCATTGCATAGTAATGGATGATGGATAAATGCTGGCGCTGGAAAGTTCAGAAGGTCATAGAGATAAATCTGCTGTGCTGATGAGAGTAGGAGATCTCTTCCTCTGACCACTTCTGTCACTCCCATCAAGGCATCATCCACCACCACTGCCAACTGATAAGCCCAGGCACCGTCTTTCCTCCGCAGGGCGAAGTCGCCGCAATGCTGAGCGAGATTTACCGCCTGTGGTCCGTAGTGACCGTCTATGAAAGCGATTTCCCTATCAGGGACATAGAGTCTCACAGTGCTTCCCTCTTCTGCGCTGTCTGTCAAATGATTGAGATGCGATGGAATAGGACACCTTGCATCCAGACCGTTCAGATATTCCGGACGGCAAGTGCCTTGATAGACTATGCGTCCGTCGCTTTCATGGGGCGCTTGCGTAGCCATTATCTCCGCCCTCGTGCAGTGGCATGGATATGTGATGCCTTTCTCTCTGAGCACCGAAAGATAATGCTCATAGATTTCATTCCTCTGACTCTGGACGTATGGACCATTGTCGCCACGCTGCTCCGTTCCTCCTTCATCCCATTTGAAGCCGAGCCATCTGAGGTCGTCCTCCAGTTGCAGCGCATACTCCATCCTGCATCTTTGCGGGTCAAGGTCCTCTATGCGCAGAAGCCAGGCGCCGCCTTTGCTCTTTGCTGACAGCCAGGAGAGGTAAGCCGCATACGCATTCCCCAAGTGCATTCGTCCCGAAGGCGATGGGGCGAAGCGTCCTTTGATATTTTGATGTGACATGAATTGCTTTCTTGTAAATACGCCACAAAGTTAATGCTTATTATTGATTTTCCTCCATTTTTTGTCTAAAATAGGTGTATTATATAAAGTTTTAAGAAAAAAAATACAAAAACACGAATAAATCCATTACCTTTGTAACTTGAAAATCCAAGTTCCTCCTGTATTCTCCATGAAATCAAGGGATGAACTTGATGACTTGAAATAATAATTGTTTTTTATATCTATAATGAAGAAATATTGTTTAGACCTCAACGTAAAGTCGGTGGAACATATCAACGAGAAGTATGTTCTCCTGCGTCTTACGTCTCCTGAAGCCCTTCCGGAGATGATGCCTGGACAGTTTGTCGAAGTAAGAGTCGATGGCTCACAGACCACCTTCCTCAGACGTCCTATATCCATAAATAATGTGGATCGTGAAAGCAACGAGCTTCATCTGCTCATCGCCTGCATCGGCGACGGCACACGCAAGCTCGGACAGCTCAAGGCTGGAGACTCTCTCAATGTGATGCTCCCGCTCGGCAACGGGTTTACCATGCCTCAATCGCCTGAAAGCAAGCATCTCCTCGTAGGCGGCGGAGTAGGCGTTGCGCCATTGCTCTATCTGGGATATGAAATCAAGAAGATGGGCGGTGTGCCTTATTTCCTCCTCGGAGCACGCTCTAAGAAGGACCTTCTGCTTATGGAGGAATTTGAGAAAGTGGGCAAGGTCTTCGTCACCACAGAGGACGGCACTGAGGGCGAGAAAGGTTTCGTCACCAATCACTCCATTCTTGACAAGGAGCGTTTCGATATGATCAGCACCTGCGGCCCGAAACCGATGATGATGGCTGTGGCTCGCTACGCCAAGAAGGCTGGCATTGCCTGCGAGGTAAGTCTCGAAAACAAGATGGCTTGCGGCGTGGGAGCTTGTCTCTGCTGCGTGGAAGATACCACCGAGGGACATGTGTGTGTATGTAAAGATGGTCCGGTAATAAATATCGTTAAGTTGAAATGGCAAATTTAAGCGTTAATATAGGTAATCTCAACCTGAAGAATCCCGTGATGACAGCATCCGGCACCTTCGGTTATGGCATTGAGTTTCAGGATTTCGTACCTCTCGACCAGATAGGCGGAATCATCGTCAAGGGCACCACTCTCCTGCATCGTGAAGGCAATCCTTACCCACGTATGGCTGAGACAGCACAGGGTATGCTCAACTGTGTCGGACTGCAAAATAAGGGAGTGGATTATTTCTGCAAGAATATCTATCCGCAGATAAAGGATATCGACACTCAGATGATTGTCAATGTCAGCGGTAATTCTCCTGAAAACTATGCTGAATGTGCCGCTCGCGTCAACGAACTTGAGAACATCCGCGCCATTGAGCTCAATATCTCCTGTCCTAATGTCAAGTCGGGCGGAATGGCATTTGGCGTCACTTGCGAGGGCGCTGCAAGCGTCGTGCGCGAAGTGAGAAAAAAGTATGACAAGACTCTCATCGTCAAGTTGTCGCCTAATGTGACAGACATCACCGAGATAGCACGCGCAGTAGAGGCAGAAGGGGCAGACTCCGTGTCACTTATCAACACTCTGATGGGCACAAGTATCGACATCGAGAAGCGTTGCTTCAACCTCTCCATCGGCACTGGCGGTCTGAGCGGTCCTTGTGTCAAACCAGTTGCGCTCCGCATGGTCTATCAAGTGGCTAAAGCGGTGAAGATTCCTGTAGTGGGACTTGGTGGCATTTCTTCTGCTCATGACGCAATAGAATTCCTTATGGCTGGAGCTACTGCCATAGAAATTGGCACTGCAAACTTCCTCGATCCTGCCATTACCGTCAAAGTAAAGGACGGAATAAATGAATGGCTCGACGCTCACGGTTGCTCTTCCGTGCAGGAGATAATCGGAGTGCTCTAAGGGGTTGTTTAGTTGTTTAGTTATTTAGTTGTTTAGTTGTCTGGTTGTTTAGTTGATAGTCTTATTACGAGCGAACGCTACAAACAGCAAAACAACTAAACAGCAAAACAACTAAACAGCACAGAAAACAAGACCACCAAGCCAAAGACAGCAACGGCAGCAATGAAGAGGTAGAGTATATTCATTCTATTGCCGTTGTCGGTCAGTTCCTCGCTGATGGAGTAATCATCTTCGTCGGCAACAGGTTTTGCCTTTGCTTTCTTTGCCTTCTTTAGGCAGTCGAGTTTGCAGCTGTCGCAAAAATCAGCATTTGCTTCAGAACCATAAATATTGCAATCGCGTGATGCGGATTGTGACTTTGTTGACATAATTCCTTCTTATTGTAGTATTTTTCTGTATTCACTTCCTTTTTTTGAGGACAAAGATAGTGCAAACCGAGTGCAATAAAGCTTGCTTTAATTGCCGAGGTGTAGCC
>URJQ01000012.1 GCA_900548195.1 uncultured Prevotella sp. | reverse complement strand
CCTTGATTATTTTGGAGTTTATGCGACTGCGTCGCATTCTTCTGCAAACTTAGAGATAAATCCGTGTTCGAAAAAATAGCTCAGTGGTGAAACGAACGCGGATTTATCGGATTCAACGGATAAAATAAATATCAATAGATAAAAATACAGAAATATATTTTTCTCTGTTTTTTTCCTTATTTTTATCTATTGATATTTTATCAATGTGGTACTGCCTTCCAGATAAAGCGTATTGACTTCTTAGAATAAGTAGGACAAACGCTACTTATTTCCTCTTTAATATGATGTAGATGATGACTGGAGCACCAAACAATGGGGTGACGGCATTGAGAGGAATGATCATCTGCTGCGGGAGAACGCTGATGATATTGCACAGCATTGCGATTGCGGCTCCTGACATAAGGGTGGCTGGGAGCAGCACTCTATGGTCTTCGGAATTGATGAGAAGACGGGCAATATGCGGCACGGCAAGACCAATAAACGATACAGGACCGCAGAATGCCGTGGTGACGGCAGTGAGAATACCGGTGGATATGAGCACCATACTGCGGATTCTGCTGAGGTTTGCGCCGAGGTTTGCGGCATAGTTCTCGCCCAACAGCAGCATATTGAATGACTTGGTCAGTGCAAGGGCGATGATGATTCCGACAAGAGACGTGCCACATAGCAATGGCAACTGGGCGGTGGTGACATTGCTGAAACTACCCATTCCCCAACTGACAAAGCTATGCACATTTTCTACAGTGGCAAAGAAATTGAGCAGTGTCACGACGGAGGATGTCATATATCCCACCATTATGCCGAGGATGAGGATGATGAGATTGCTCTTGATGAATCTTGTCACGACGAGATAGAGCATGGTGACGACGACTGCACCGGCGAAAGCGGCGATAATCACCATCAGACTGCCAGTCAATTTGAGTCCTGCTCCCATCTCTCCAGCAGCGCCCAATGTGCCGCCGAGAGCCAGCATCACTATGGCTACGCCAAGCGAAGCGCCATTGCTGATACCGAGAACCGACGGACCTGCCAGCGGATTGCGGAAGTAAGTCTGCAGCATCAATCCCGACACTGCAAGCGAAGCTCCGCAGAATATCGCAGTGATAGCCTGGGGAAGGCGCGACTGAAGGATGATGAAATCCCAACTTGCCTTCCCCGAACTGCCACCGGTCAATATGTTTGCCACTTGGTCAAGCGGAATACTTACAGAACCGAAAGCTAAGTTTATCAGAAACAATATCGGCAGACTGGCTGCCAGAAGCATTAGTTTTATTCTCATTCAGTATTACTTTTCTACCCTGCGGAAGTATTTGTTATCAGTATATTTACCGCCAAGTTCAGGGTGGAATATATTGACATATTCATGAAGGAGAATCTCCGGATGGTAAGGAGTATTCATATAGAAGTCACTTTTCTGCAGGTTTACCACGTAGGCATTATGATTTTTGAAAGCCTTCAGTTTGGCATAGCCCTGCCATTCAGCTGCAAGGTCGGAGTAAGTAGGCTCATTCACACTGTAATGCTTGAGCATCCAGATGTCAGCATCAGCGCCACGGTCGAGCACCACCTCCGGACTGTAAGGCACAGCGCCATTGGATTTCTCGTCTTCAAAGACGTATTTGCCTCCAGCATCTTCTATCATCTGTCCTACGGTGCTGCTGATTCCCGGCACATACCATGAGGAGTTGAGCTTCTTTCCATCGAGCACGGTAGGGCGGGATTTCACTTTCTTCACCTTTTCCTTCAGTGAGTTGTATTCCTTTTCCACCGCATCGAAGATGCTGTCAGCCTCTTTGCCTTTTCCCACCAGTCTTCCATAGAATCGCATCCACTCAGCACGCTGAAGCGGACCAGTCTCCATATAGTCGGCGCACTCCACCACAGGAATGCCCACTTTGAGCAGTTTTGCGTAGCTATTGTTGTCCTCCATTGCAGAGATTACTACGGCATCAGGCGAGAAGTCGATGATTTTCTCGATAGCAATAGCCGTGCTTGTGCCGAAATCTTTTATTTTGCCGCTCTTTAGTCCTTCCTGCAGTTTGTCGATATACATATATTCTCCATCGCCAACAGCTCTAATGGCATCGAGAGCACCAAGTTCGTTGAACAATGAAGCGTGCACAGCCACATAGCAGAGCATATTAGAGACAGGAGTGCGGACCACATCTCCCTCAGGCAGATGCTGTGGCATATCCATGTCTTTCGGCACAAGAATATATCTATGCAACACCTTTGTCGAGTCCCAAGGATTCTTTATCTCTGCCACGGTAAAGCCGTCAGCCTCCTTGAGCGAGAGGAGTGTGGCATAACGCATAGATACATCCTTGCCAGAAACAGCAGCAGTGCTGCCATCCCCACACGAAGTGAAGGATAGCACCACTGCCAATGTCATCAGGATATATGCTGATATAGACTTACTTGAAATCATAATTGAAAGAGATAGCGGATGGACCTACGCCTGTAGTAAACTTGTTAAGCTTGACGCCATTGAGGTCATACACCATGCAGTAGCCATCAGTCTTGTAGTTTACCTTGCCATCTACGAGGTTGTTTGAAGTGATATACACGCGATTGGTCTTTGCATCCACAGCGATAGCGCAAGGGTTAGCGATGTCAGTACCGTCGATGAAAGTCTTTGACTCACCTGCAGCGATGTCATATACGCTGAATGTAGGAGTAGTGGCAGGGTTGGTATATGGTGCATCGTAAGAATAGATCTTGCCATTAGCCATTGTCATGCCTGTAGCAGAGAATAATTTCTTTGATGTTCCATCAGCGAGAAGTTCGTAAACGCCCTGTCCTGACTGGTTCCATTTTTCGTCATAAGAACCGGAATCGAGATAGAAGAGGCGGCCGTTGTAAGACTTTATATCCACAGCATTCACGATATTCTCGTTCTTGATGATTTCAGTCTTGCCAGTAGCAAGGTTGATTTTTGAGATGGAAGCATTGCCTACAGCATTGCCATAGTCAGAGTCTGCGGTGTAGAGATAACCATCCTGCACTGTCATACCTTCAGAATAGTTGCCACAATCAAGTGTTCTCACCACCTTGAGTGAAAGAGTATCGATGTCGAGCACCTTATTATTATATGTAGAAACATAGACATGACCACGATAAGCCACTGCGTGACGTGGAGCAGCTACTACATTTCCTTTCTCTGTATCTGGCATTTCCGACTTGATAGTGGTGATTTCCTTCATGGAAGTACGATTAGCTACAAAGATAGTATTCTCTCCTGAGCCGATGATATAAATCTTGGAACCGTATGTCACGGCGTCGTTTACAGTACGACCGAGCGATTTCCCATTTACGGTCTGATATACTTTCTGTGACACAGCGCTTGAGTTGTTGTCAAGGTAAGTGATACTTCCGTCAATACCTGCGCCCTTGTTACCGGCATTGAGGACGTACACTCCGTTGGAAGAAGAGATTACGTCATACTGTGGATCGTCGTCATCATCGCTACATGATGTGAAGCCGAGGGCTGCTACAGCCGCTACGGCGAAAAGAGATAAGAATTTTTTCATTTTTATAATTATATAGTTGTTATGTTTTTTTGTCAATATTACATAAAAATATTTGTCAGGCAAAGCCTTATGGCAACTGCATCTTGACAGTGGCAAGCCATGAACGTCCTGGCATAGGATAGAAGCGCACTATCTCATACTGCTTGTCGAAGAGGTTTTTCACGTCAAAACGAAGCGAAAGAGTGCTCTTTCCTATCTTTACATCCTTATAGGCAGCGATGCCGCATTCGGTGTAGCCCTTTATCTTTGTGCCGTCATAATGCTCATTGTTTGCCCATCTCTCGCTTACGCCAGTGGCGGAAAAGGTGAGGTTAAGCCAAGGATTCTCCCATGCTATGCTTGCTCCGCCCATGTGCTCCGGCGTGTATGCCACCTGCAGGTCAAAGTAAGGCGACTCGCTGTTTGTGCGGTTTACTATCTGCTGATAGGTGTAGTTGCAGGCAAAAGCAATCAGATGGCGCTGCGAAAGCCTATGTGTCACATTGCCAGTGACATCCACTCCAATGCTCCTTACCTTACCAAGATTGACGTTTGTCCACATAAACATGGTCTGCGGCACTGCTACTATCTTGTCCTTCACCCAGTTGCGGTAAGCATCTGCAGTGATAGCAAATTCCGAATCCTTGCCATACTGACGGCTCCATGTCGCTCCGATGTTTATCTGTCGGGTGCATTCCGGGTCCAGTGTCGTACTGCCATAATGCTTATAGTATTGCTCATTGAATGAAGGCGAGCGGAATATATCCTTGTAAGCCAACCTTACGTATAATTCGTCGTCTTCCATTACTCTGTAATTCAGCGAGAAAGAAGGCGAGAGATGCTTGATGTCATCGGCAGAAGCGCCTGCTGTCGCACCATTATAATATAGAGAATACAATGCGCGTGCCATGGCAGTGAAGCGTCCGGAAGTGTATTTCGCAGTAAGGCTCTGCAGCACTGTGTGGCGGAATGGGTCGCGATAGATGGTCTGGTCGCTGCCAGTGAGATTATTGAAGGAGTAATCCACTGCGTAATCGAATGCCCAATTCTGTCCCACCTCATAGAGCAGGCTGGCAGAAGAATATGCTTCGCGTTGCCAATACTGATGGTCCATTATTCCTCCACTGTAGGAAGGGTCCTTATAGTCCAACATTGCATAATTGAATTTTGCCACATAAGCCAGTGTCAGAGGATTATTGCCTTGGGTCAGTCTCTGCCTGTAATTGAACTGGGCAAAGAAATTCTGGTCGCGTTCCTTCTCCTTACTCTCATTGACGTAATAATTGACGCTGCCAGGAAGTCGGCGGTCATTGTCGTAATAGTACAGTTTCAGGTTGAAGAAATTTGCCGTAGTGGGCTTCAGCATCAAGTTTATCTCCCCGTGACCAGTGCTCATCCAGCTGTTGTTACGGCGGTCATGTTGAGTCTGCGAGACATTCTTGATGGAGTAGGGGTAATCATTTTCTGCATAGAAATAATCGCCCACGAGGCTGAATCCGAATTTCTCAGATACGTTCTTTTCTATCCTTACGAATGGGTTTGTTATTCCCCACGAGCCCATTTTCATCTGCGCCGTGACGTGGCAAGCGAGGTCAGCGGTGGGGATTCTCAGCGTGTTGAGATGCAGAGTGGCTGCTGTGCTGGCATTCTTTGCAGTGATAAAGATGTCCTCATTGTCGCCCACGGTGAGCGAAAGGTTTCTGATATTGTCGAGTGAATAGCGTGAGAGGTCGATATGCCCGGTCTGGCAGTCGCTCAGAGCCACGCCATCATAGACCACTCCCGTATGCTGTGCGCCAAATCCACGCACCGAGATGGTCTTCATTCCTCCCGCACCGCCGTAGTCGCGTAGAGTGACGCCAGGCAGACGTCTGAGTGCCATAGCCATGTCGGCAAGTCCCATACGCTCAAAGTCCTTGGCGCCAATGGTATAGACAGGCGCTACGCTGCGATAGTCTTTTGCCTTTTCATTGCCTCTGATTGTCACTTCCGCTATGGAATCATGCAGCACTTTATCTTGCGCCATCATTCCTAAAGGCATGGACAAAGCCCCTATCATGGCAAGAAAGGGTAACTTTTCTCTTAACATCATAATTGATTTTTGTGCTCATGCCGGACCCTTTTCCTGGGCATCCGGTGAAAAAAAGATGATAAATGGCAGGTCTTCTGACTTTACCGACAAGCATTGCCTCCTTCCCGACTCTCTGATCAGTGGATTCATGGCGATACTTACAATGCGGCTTACAGCTGCAGGAACAGTTCAGGACTTTCACCTGATTCCCTTTCACGGACATCCTCCGGACGCTCCGTTACCACAATCAGGGTGCAAAGATACATTATTTATTCGAGATAATCCACATTTTACTAATTAAAAATATCAAAAAGCAGCCCTTTCTCTATTTTATGGCTTTTTGTTTGACACAAAAAAAGAATATAAAAGTATGGTATTTCGAGAAAATAATCGTACATTTGCATTTAGAAACTAATTTTCTGTGATTATGGCAAAGACAAACAATAGAATACTACCTGTAGGCATCCAGTCTTTTGAAGAAATAAGAAAGAAAGGATACCTTTATGTGGACAAGACAGATATAGTCTGGCAACTTGCCAACACAGGAAAAAAGTATAATTACCTGAGTCGCCCACGTCGCTTTGGAAAGTCGGTACTTATCGATACTCTTGAGTCTTACTTCTTAGGAAAGAAGGAACTCTTCGAGGGATTGAAAATTATGGATATGGAGAAAGAGTGGGTGAAGCGACCTGTTATCAGACTCGACATGAGTAGAGCAGGTGCTGAACCAGACACATTGCGTTCATATCTCGATATTACTTTTGATAATATGGAGAATGAATATGGCATTACTCCTAAGCCTACAGCCCAACTGGCAGACCGCTTTGACGCCATTGTCCGAGCAGCATTCATGCAGACAGGCGAGCAGGTGGCTATCCTCATTGATGAATACGATTCACCTTTGCAACACTCATGGAATTCTCCTCATCACGAGAAATGCACCACTATCTATCGAGAAGTTTTCGCCATACTGAAAGCTAATGATAAATATGAGAAGTTTGTATTTATTACAGGCATCACTAAGTTTACACAGATATCACTCTTTTCTGTGCTCAACAATCTAAGTAACATCAGTTTTGAACCAGAATATGCAGCGATATGTGGTATCACAAAAGCTGAAGTACTCGAATACTTCAAACCTGAAATCAGAAAGTTAGCAGAGTATGAAGACTGCACTTTCGACGAAGCCGTAGCCCTATTGACTGCTTATTACGACGGTTATCATTTCAGCAGAAGAAATATGGTAGATGTGTTTAATCCATTCAGCCTTATCAATGCCTTGGCAGATTCTGACTTAAAGAATTATTGGGCTTCGTCAGGAGCTACCTCTTTGCTTCCTAAGTTTGTGGATGATTTGGATATTAGATTAAGAGATTTCGAGAATTGCCCGATAGACTGTGACACTCTGGAGACCTCGGACGTGACTGCCGGTGGTGCTGAATTGTTTCTTTATCAGTCTGGGTATCTTACGATTAAGGGATATACAGACGGACTATACCTGTTGGATATTCCGAATTACGAGGTTCGTAAGGCTTTATATAAAATCGTACTTCCTACCATTACTATGCAAACGAATGCACAAGTATTGTCCACACAAAATATGCTCTTGCTTGCTCTCCAATTAGGCAACATACCAGACGCTATGAAATACTTGAAAGCCCTCATAGCCGATGTGCCTTATAGCAACAAGAAACTCGCAAGTATGGACATGGAAGAGCGTTACCGTCTCATTATGAGTACGATATTCAATGCAATCGGTTGCCGTGTGGAAGTGGAAGGGATGATTTCCACAGGAAGAATAGACATGGTAGTGGAATCTACCAATTACATCTATATCCTCGAACTAAAACTGAGCAATAACGGTGGTATCTCTGCAGCAGAGCAACAAATTTTAGCCAAGCAATATGCCGAACCATTCAAAGGTGTCAAGCAACATGTAATAGCTCTTGCCATCGAACTGGATGATATGGGTAAAGGATTGATTGGTTGGAAGGAAGTGCAGACGCAATAAATTTGTCTGGTCAGGCATAATACATAAGAAAATCAAGGACGGAAAAATAGAACAAAAAAGTAATCGCAAAGCTATTGTTTTGCGATTGCTAAGCTTTCACGTTGCAATAGCATAGTTATTACGTCGTAAAAGCTATGTTATTACCATGTAATATCTATGCTTTTACCTCCTAATATCTATGCTTTTGCAATATATTGATATTCAGCATGTTACAAGGGTGCTTTACGGCTGTGTTCCTATGACGGAAAAATAGGACAATTTTCCACATTTTCTTCTGGCGAAAGATGGTGGACGCAGGCTCCATAACGCTTAGCTTTTTTAGTTTTACATTTTCTTTTATCTAAGCCCAGAAGCATTCTTTCGGCTTCTCATGTTTTCTCCCCAAAGAAAAGGATGATAAGTATGTTTCACTGTTGTTCTCCACATTTTTTGGGGGAAATAAAGCAGATTATCCCCACAAAACTTGTAGCACTCGATAAAAATTCCTATTTTTGCAAACCACATCGGGCTTGTTGGTTTATGGTTGTCGGTTGTTGGTTTATGGTTGTTTCATTTTTGCATTCAATAAAACCCACAACCAACAACCCATAACCAACGACCCACAACCAATAACCCATAACCAACAATCACCAATGAAAGTATATACTAAGACAGGAGATAAAGGCCAAACCTCACTCGTAGGCGGCAAGCGCGTCAGCAAATGCTGCGAGAGACTGGAGAGTTACGGCACTGTGGATGAACTAAATTCACATATCGGAGTGCTCATCACTTACTGCTCAGACCGTCAAGACATTGATTTTCTGACTGGAGTGCAGGCTAATCTATTCGTGGTAGGGGGCTATCTCGCCACCGACAATAGCGAAAAGGATGTGAGACAGGGCAATATCGTGACCGACGAAATGATTTCGGCTGTAGAGAAGGAGATAGACAGAGTGCAGGAACTGCTGCCTCCTTTGCGCCTCTTCATTCTGCCTGGAGGCTCAAGAGCGGCTGCCTTTGCCCACGTCTGCCGCACTGTCTGCCGCCGTGCAGAGCGCATGATACTGCGCCTTGTGGAGACAGGAGCAGTGGTGGATGATAATGTCACGGCTTACGTCAACCGTCTGAGCGACTATTTCTTCGTGCTTTCACGCAAACTGAATCAGGACAACAACGTCGAAGACACTGTATGGAGAAGATTATCCTGATAACTGGCGGACAGCGATCAGGCAAGAGTACATACGCTGAAAAGCTGGCTCTCTCGCTTTCATCACATCCTGTCTATCTCGCCACGGCACACATCTGGGACGACGAATTTCGGGAGAGAGTGCTCATTCACCAGATGCGACGCGGACCGGAATGGACAAATATAGAGGAAGAGAAATACCTCAGCAAGCATGATGTCACTGGGCGCGTGGTGCTGATAGATTGCTGCACGCTCTGGCTTACCAATTTCCTGTCTGAAGATATGAAGGACATAGAGGAGGTGAAGAGGGAGTTTGACCGTTTTACCTCGCAGGATGCTACATTCATCTTCGTGACTAACGAAATCGGAATGGGGGGCACCAGCGCCAATGCCCTGCAACGAAAGTTTACCGACTATCTGGGTTGGCTCAACCAATACATAGCTTCTAAAGCTGATGAAGTGATACTGATGGTTTCAGGAATAAATGTAAAGATAAAATGATGACACACTTGACTCCGACTGATAAAAGTCTCATTGCCCCACTGCAGGACAAGATAGACAATCTCAACAAACCGAAAGGATCGCTCGGAAGGCTGGAGAGCCTTGCCCTGCAGATCTGCCTTATACAGGAGACGGACACCCCTGTGCTGCGCCATCCGTGCCATATTCTCTTCGGAGGCGACCACGGCATAGAGCGGGAAGGCGTCTCTTTCTCGCCTCGTGAGGTGACTTGGCAGCAGATGAAGAACTACACCCGCGGCGGAGGCGGCGTCAATATGTTCTGCAGACAGCATGGATTTGAATTGAAAATCGTAGATGTCGGCGTGGATTATGATTTCAATCACGATGAGTTTCCACAGATTATCGACCGAAAAATAGCTTACGGCACAGAGAATTTCCTTCACTCTCCTGCCATGAACCACGAGCAATGGCAACGAGCAATCGCAGTAGGAGCAGAGATGGTGGATGAATGTTTTGCAAAAGGATGCAACATCATCAGTTTCGGAGAAATGGGTATAGCAAACACTTCACCTTCAAGCGTGCTGATGCACCTCTTTCTCAATATTCCACTCGACCAATGTGTAGGAGCAGGAAGCGGACTTTCCACAGAAGGAATACGCCATAAGTATGATGTGTTAAAACGCTCTGTGGATAATTTCCACGCCACCAAGGAGGCGTCGTCTCCATGCTCTGCCGAAGAGATATGCGCTTATTTCTGTGGCTATGAGATGGCTGCGGCAATAGGAGGAATGCTAAGAGCGGCAAGCAGAAGGATGATTATCCTCGTCGATGGTTTTATCATGACTGCCTGTATGCTCGGCGCAAGGGCGATAGACGCCAACGTGATGGACTATGCCATCTTCGGACACTGTGGCGATGAGGGCGGACACCGCATGATGCTCAATGCTATGGGAGCGGAGCCTCTGCTCAATCTCGGTCTGCGACTGGGTGAAGGCACGGGTGCTATATGCGCTTTCCCTATCGTTCAGTCGGCTGTCAATATGATAAATGAAATGGATAACTTCGCTCATGCAAGCATTACAAAGTATTTCTAAGCGCATTCTTGCCGCACTGACCATGTTTACGAGGTTGCCTTTATGGCGACTTTGCAATATCGAAGCGGAATATTACAAGCAGGTAGTGCCGCTCTGGCCATTGGCAGGATGGTTCACTGGCGGACTGATGGTGGGGATTTGCATCCTCTGCCAATGGATGAATATTGCCATCGGTGTAGGCGTAGCATTGTGTCTGGCTGGCAGAATCCTCCTGACGGGAGCGCTACATGAGGATGGCTTCGCTGATTTCTGCGATGGTTTCGGAGGTGGAACGTCGCGCGATGGCGTGTTGCGCATCATGAAAGATTCGCATATCGGCACTTATGGCGTGCTCGGACTCGTGATGTATTACCTTATTATATGGAATACACTCACGGTGGTGCTCGGAGAAATGGCGAGCGCAGTGGTGCTTGTGGTGGCTGATAGCGTCTGCAAACTGATAAGCTCCAGCATCATTTGGTTTCTGCCATACGCCAGAAAAGAGTCTGAAGCCAAGATACTCACCGTCTATTCACGCCCTTCTCTCATGGAGGTGGCAGGCAGTTTAGTATTCGGTTTGTTGCCTATGTGCCTGTTTTTCTCTCCCTCTTTCATCGTTCCTACCGTAGCATCAGCCATTACCGCCCTCCTGCTTTTCGCCTATATGCGCCATCGCATCCAGGGCTATACAGGCGATTGTTGCGGTGCCACATTCATTATCACAGAGGCAGTGTTCTATCTTGCTCTTGTGATAAATGGGAATATATAGTGAAAAGTGAAAAGTAAAAAGTAAAAAGTGAAGAGTGAAAAGTGAAGAGTGAAAAATCGCGCTGACGCAGTTTGGTTGCCCACATGACCCTTTTATATCTTTATATATTTTTATTTATTGATATTTTATTTCAACACCCCGACCAATGACCCCACTAATGTTAGTAGGCACAGGAAGCGACGTAGGCAAAAGCGTGCTCTGCACAGCACTATGCCGCATCTTCCTGCAAGACGGATATAAGCCAGCGCCATTCAAAGCGCAGAATATGGCACTCAATTCTTACGCCACTCCAGACGGCAAAGAGATAGGACGTGCACAAGCAGTGCAAGCTGAAGCATGCTCCATAGCCCCTCATACGGATATGAATCCATTGCTCCTGAAACCTAATTCGGAGCATACCACGCAGGTGGTGCTCAATGGTAAGCCTATCGGCAACCGCTCTGCATACGATTATTTCCGAAAGGAAGGACGCGAAGAACTGCGCAAAGCCGTCAATGATGCCTTCGACAGACTGGCTGAACGATATAATCCTATCGTCATGGAAGGAGCCGGAAGTGTGTCGGAAATCAATCTCAGAGACTCCGACCTCGTCAATATGCCAATGGCAAGGCACGCTAATGCCAACGTCATCCTCGTGGCTGATATAGACAGAGGTGGCGTTTTCGCATCATGCTATGGCAGCATCATGCTCCAGACTCCAGAGGACAGAGCTCGCATCAAGGGCATTATCATCAATAAATTCCGTGGAGACCTCCGCCTTTTTGAAAAGGGAAAGACGATGATGGAGGAAATATGCGGAGTGCCGGTGCTCGGCGTTGTGCCTGTATTCAAGGATATTACAATCGACGAAGAAGACAGTGTCGAACTGGAACAGAAGCACCGTTCGCCTGCCGAAGGTAAGGTAAACATCGCCGTTGTACTGCTGAGGCACATCAGTAACTTCACCGATTTCTCCACTCTTGAGCGCGATGAGCGGGTAAATCTATTCTATACCTCTAATGTAGAGGATATTGCGCACGCCGACATAATCATCCTTCCTGGCACTAAAGCTACTCTCGATGACCTCTACGAACTGCGTCGCAACGGCGTGGCGCAAGCCATAATACGTGCCCATAAGGATGGCAAAACCGTAATAGGAATATGTGGAGGCTATCAGATGTTGGGACAGGCAGTTCTCGATCCCGACGGTATAGAGGGCAGTGTTCCAGCACTTCCAGGACTTGGACTGCTCGACATAGAGACCACTATGACTGCTGAGAAGACCACACAGCAGGTGCATTTCTCTTTCGAAGGAAAGGATTGCGAAGGATATGAGATACATCAGGGAGTCAGCACCACCGAAGAGCAGATACTCAGACAGGGCAACTGCCTCGGCACTTACATCCACGGCTTCCTCGATAACGCACCTGTAATAGACAGCATCCTGCGCCCTTACTGCACAAAAAAGGCGCTGAAGGAAACCATCAGCGCCAAAGAATTTAAGGAAAAGCAGTATGACTTGCTGGCTGAACATATTAGGAAATACGTTGACATCGACAGAATTTACAAGATAATATCATGCTAAACGGACACGGAGACGACCTACAACGATACAAGAACATCAGAATAAACTTCAGTTCAAACGTATATAATCACTTCAATCACGACGGATTGTTCGCTCATCTGGCTGCTTGTCTGCCACGAGTGGTAAACTATCCCGAACCTGCACCTGTCTCTCTGGAGCGCAAACTTGCCTCCATGCTCGACTTAAACCCTGCTGAGGTAATGGTGACAAATGGAGCTACAGAAGCTATTTACCTCATAGCACAGGCTTTTCAGGGTGCGGCGTCTTCCATTTTGCAGCCTACATTTGCTGAATATCAGGACGCTTGCCGTATGTTCGGACACAAATTGGATAGTGATGACGAGGATATGATATGGCTTTGCAATCCCAATAACCCTACGGGACTGACAATTGACAAGGATGATCTGCTCGCTATCATCAGCGAAAACCGCAATACCACGTACGTGATTGACGCAAGTTACGCCGCTTTCACGTTGCAACCGCTCATATCTCCTGCGGAAGCGGCTCGCTATCCCAATATCCTCATGCTGCATTCTATGACTAAAGGCTTTGCCATTCCTGGATTACGATTAGGCTATGTCACCGCTAACGCTGCCTTATTGAATAAGGTAAAGAAAGGCAGAATGCCGTGGTCGGTGAACCAACTGGCTCTGGATGCTGGCGACTATCTGCTCGATCATGTGAGCGATTATCAGCTCGATATGCCAAAACTGATAGAGGAACGCAAGCGAGTGGCTGGAAAAATCGCTGAGATAGAGTCGATGGAGGTGATGCCTTCCGACTCTCACATACTCCTATGTCGTACTCTCATCGGAACTGCCACACTGCTGAAGGAATTTCTTGCCTTAGAGCATGGCATACTGATACGCGACGCATCCAACTTTGAAGGGCTCGACTCTTCTTATTTCCGCATCGCTGTTCAGACGCCACAGGAAAACGATGAACTCATAAAAGCATTGAAGCAATGGAGCAAGCAATAGCATTCATCTCATCACATATCCTGCTCTCTATCCTCATTTGCGGATGGATAATGGACCTCTTGCTCGGTGATCCAGCACGATTGCCACACCCCGTGGTGTATATGGGCAAATGGATTAGCTTCTGGGAGCACCGCCTCAATAAGGGAACACACCGCAAGGCTAAAGGCGCTATTTTTGCCATCGTAAGCATCGCGCTGGTCTTTGGCATATTCTTCGCCTTGTGGAAACTGCCAGAATGGATAGAGAATAGCACGTTATATCCTATTCTTTCGGATGCTATATCTCCTGCTTTCTCCTCTTTCCTGCAGATAGTCCACGGCATTTTCTTCACTCTCATGCTCTTCTTCTGCCTCGCAGGTCACACGCTTCGCAAGGAAGTGCGCATGGTCTTTGAGGCTGTAGATGAGAGTTTGGATAAAGGAAGAAAGCAAGTGGCACGCATAGTGGGACGCGATACTCAGCAACTCTCAGCGCAAGAGGTGCGCACTGCCGCCCTTGAGACATTGGCTGAAAATCTTTCCGACGGCGTTATCGCACCGCTTTTCTGGTTTGCTCTGCTTGGAGTGCCAGGTATGTTGGCATACAAAATGGTCAACACACTCGACTCAATGATTGGTTATCAAAACGAGAGATACAAGGATTTCGGCTGCTGGGCTGCGCATATCGACGATATAGCAAACTATATCCCTGCTCGCCTCACGGCTGTCATAATGCTATTAGCCAATGCTTTGATGCGTCTTCGCATCTTTTCGCTCCCTAATCTCTTTGCTTTCGTATGGCGAAATGCACGTAATCACGCCTCTCCAAACAGCGGATGGCCCGAAGCTGCCCTCGCAGGAATACTCGATTGTCGATTTGGTGGCACCCACAATTACTTCGGACAAGCATTCTATAAGCCACATATTGGCACCAATCCGCGTCTATTAAACACCGAAGACATGAGGCTCAGCATCAGAGTTTGCTTCGTTGCGGAGGTGATAGCTTGTTGTCTGATTGTTTGGTTATTTAGTTGATAGTCAAATAATCAAACCACAAAACAACAAAATAACCAAACAACAAGACCACCAAACCACAAGACAACAAGACCACAAAACAACCAAACAACAAGACCACCAAACCACAAAACAAACTTTTTTCAAAAAAAGATAAGCATAAATTCTTTTTTCTAAAGAAAAATTACTAACTTTGCACCCGCAAAAATTATTTGCTGCATCCGATGACAGCAACCCGCGTCAGTGATTAGTCGTACTGCGTCAGAAGGATGTAATATTATTAACTCATTTAATCACATCAATTTACACTATGTATTTAGATTCAGCTAAGAAGACAGAGATTTTCACACAGTATGGTAAGTCTGCTACAGACACAGGTTCAGTAGAGAGCCAGGTTGCTCTTTTCACATTCCGTATCAAGCACCTTACCGAGCACCTCAAGAAGAACCACAAGGACCACAAGACTGCTCGCAGCCTTACAATGCTCGTTGGTAAGCGTCGTGCGCTCCTCGCATACCTCAAGGATCAGGACATCACACGCTATCGTGCTCTTATCAAGGCTCTCGGTCTTCGTAAGTAATCACAAGGCTTCTATCACGAATCTTGCCTCTCAACTGAGGCAGGAATCAGAGATAGCAACAGCCCGTCTGAAATTATCTTTCAGACGGGCTGTTTTTCTTTTCATGCTTATATGACTCATCCAGCATATTGAGAGACATGATTTTATGTCACTCTATATGCTGGATGACCACAAAAAAAGTGAAGAGCGAAAAGTCGTACTTACGCTTTTGAGAATGCTTATACAAAAATAAGATTTCCCAATCACTATGCAATCACGCAATACTCGCAATACTTTAATCAGTTTACTTTATAAGCAAAGCAGTCATTAGAGTCGAGAAAGTCCAGAAGTTCCTTGCTTATCTTGAGCGTGAAAGACGAGCTGGTGAGGTTCGTCGGACGCATACATCGCGCACTATTACATTGGAGATGCACGCTTGCGCCCTCCATCTGGTTTCCGTTCAAGTCCTTCTGGTCTGGATCCATCTTGCATCTGTTGAGCTTTTCTATCAGTTCTCCTGCCACAAGAGAATCGAGTTTGTCCACGTCAACGACGATGGTAATCTTGTTGATGCACTTGTCTCGCACATTGGTGAGCTGGTCAATGCTCATCACCTTCATGCTAACATATTTGCTGGTAGGGTACTTTTTCTCGTATTTCAGTTTGATATAGAGCGCACTTCCCTCCATAAACATACCTCTCCATTGCCCCCAATCCTCAAAGAAAGCCAGTTCGCCAGCGCCTGCATAGTCCTCTATGGTGACTATGCCGTACGGTGTACCACGCTTAGAGAAACCCTCTCTGAGTCCTGTAACGATGCCTCCCACGGTCACAGCATCCAGTTGGCACAGTTCTTCCTTGTTGGCATCCTGTCCGAGATCCAGACAATTACGGTTGCACATCGTCTTGAGCACCACGGCATAGTCGTCCAATGGGTGGGCGGAAAGATAGATACCTACCAGCTCGCGCTCACGGTTGAGGCGCTCAATGTTGCTCCATGAGTTGGCAGGCTGTGGCTTTGGTTTTGTGATTTCCACGCTTTCAAAGTCTCCAAACAGTGATGTTGAGGCTTCAGCTTTAGCTGCCTGAAACTGATTGCCATAACGGCTGAGCGCATCTATGAAGTTCATGTCGTGTGCACCCTTCTCTACATACTGCTCACGGCTGAAACCAAACTCGTCAAGACCGCCGCTAATAGCGAGGCATTCCAATGCTTTCTTATTCATGGAAGAGGATGGAATGCGCTCCACGAGGTCATATACTGAGGTGAAAGGACCATCCTTGGCACGCTCTTCGATGATAGCTTGCACGGCAGCGTCGCTCATTCCTTTGATACCAGAAAGTCCGAAGCGGATTTCTCCATGCTTATTGACCGTAAATCCGTCCATCGACTCATTGACATCAGGTCCCAATGTCTTTATTCCCAAACTCTTGCATTCATCCATGAGCTTGGTGATTTCCTTGATGTCAGAGCGACGGCGCGTCATGATAGCAGCCATAAACTCGGCTGGATAGTTGGCTTTCAGATACGCAGTCTGGTAAGCCACCCACGAATAGCAGGCAGCGTGCGACTTGTTGAAGGCGTAGGAAGCAAACTTTTCCCAGTCTGCCCATATCTTTTCCAGTACCTTTGGGTCGTGTCCATTTTTGACACCGCCTTCGATGAATTTAGGTTTCATCTTATCGACGATATCCTTTTTCTTCTTACCCATCGCCTTACGTAGGGCGTCACTCTCGCCTCGGGTGAAGTTGGCGAGCTGTCTTGAGAGAAGCATCACCTGCTCCTGATATACCGTAATGCCGTAAGTATCCTTGAGATATTTCTCTGTGCAAGGAATATCGTAGGTGATAGGTTCGAGACCATTCTTTCTCTTGATGAAGGAAGGGATGTAATCCATAGGTCCCGGACGATAGAGGGCATTCATGGCAATGAGGTCCTCGAAGACAGTAGGATGGAGTTCGCGCAGATATTTCTGCATACCCGCCGACTCAAACTGGAATGTACCGATGGTGCGACCCTCCTGATAGAGCTTGTATGTCGTAGGGTCGTCGATAGGAATATTATCCAAATCGATGTCGATACCGCGTGTCTGCTTCACGATTTTGCATGCTTCCTTCTGCTCGGAGAGAGTCTTTAGTCCGAGGAAGTCCATCTTGATAAGTCCCGTTGACTCAATGACGTGGCCGTCATATTGCGTCACAGCCGTCTTGATATTAGGGAAATCAGGGTCGTCAGCGGTAGAGACAGGTACGTGTTGAGATATTGGGTCACGACAGATAATGAAGCCGCAGGCATGAATACCCGTGCCTCTCACGGTGCCTTCAAGCATCTTTGCATACTTGATAGTGTTGGCTTCGCGAGGGTCTGCCGATGCTTCTGCATTGCGCAATTCGGCGCATACAGGATTACCATTGGAGTCTAATTTGAAGTAGTTTGGAAGCTTTGACTTCATTCCATCAGGCAATCTGTCAGGCATTGCTTTACACCAAGCATTGACAACTGCAAGCGGCACTTTCTCCACACGTCCGACATCCTTCAGCGCATTCTTGGCTGCCATAGTGCCATAGGTGATGATATGTGCGCAGTTGTCGTGGCCATATTTGTCCATTACCCACTGAAGCACTTTTCCTCGACCGTCATCATCAAAGTCGGTATCAATATCCGGGAGTGAGATACGGTCAGGGTTGAGGAAACGTTCGAACAGAAGGTCGTACTTCATAGGGTCCAGTTTGGTAATACCCAAGCAATAAGCCACAACGGAACCTGCCGCAGAACCACGTCCTGGACCTACCCAAACGCCTAACTCTTTACGTGCGGAATTGATGAAATCCTGCACGATAAGGAAGTAACCTGGGAAACCCATGGTCTTCATAATATGGAGTTCGAAGCGTATTCTCTCATCTACCTCCTTGCTAATGCCGTGATTATGCGCCCAATCAGACAGTTCGTCCGGCTGGAGAGCTTTGTCATAAGGGATTTCTTCATATCCAGTGCCGTAGAGATTTGATGCTCCTTCGTATGCGAGTTTGCCGAGATAGTCGGCTTCAAACTTGATGCGGTAGAGCTTTTCGAAGCCACCGAGCTTCTTGAGTTTCTTCTTTCCGTCTTCTTCTGGCAATTGATTCTTCCAGTATTCGTCAGAAGTAAACTCGTCAAAGAGGTCTTGTTCTGAGAATCTTTCCCTCCATTGCTCCTCCGTACCGAATTCTTCCGGAATAGGGAAGAAAGGCATGATAGGGTCGCTCTCGATGTCGTAGGTCTCCACTTTATCGAGAATCTCAATGGTATTGGTGAGAGCTTCAGGTACGTCTTGGAAGATATCGTTCATCTCCTCACGCGTCTTAAACCACTCCTGCTTACTGTAACGCATTCTGGTAGGGTCATCAAGGTCCTTGCCGGTGGAAAGACATAGCAGGTGGTCGTGAGCTTCTGCATTGTCTTCATCCACGAAGTGGGAGTCATTACTGCATATTACCTTGATGTTATACTCCTTTGCCAGTTCCAGAAGTACGCGGTTTGCCTTCTGCTGCAGCGGGAAAGTCTCGCGGTTTGCCATGATGCTTGGATTCTTCACCTCATGACGTTGCAATTCGAGATAATAGTCATCGCCCCATAATCTCTTGTGCCACTCGATGGCTTCACGAGCTCCCTCGATGTCGCCATTGAGAATTTTCTTTGGCACTTCACCGCCAATACAGGCAGAGCAGACTATGAGGTCCTCATGAAACTCCTCCAAATCCTTGCGGTCGGTACGTGGACGGCCGTAGTAACCATCCACCCAGGCACGTGAAACCAGCTTGATAAGGTTCTGATAGCCATGAAAATTCTTGGCGAGAACGATGAGGTGATAGCCTCCGAGGTCACCGTTGGCACGCACCATGTCTTCCTTATTGTGGTGGGCAACATACATTTCACATCCGAATATCGGCTTGAAAGGCTCTAATCCTTCAGCCTTTCTCTTCTTGTTGACACCGTTAGTGTAGTCGAAAAATTCCTTGATGCCAAACATATTGCCGTGGTCAGTGATGGCCATACCTTTCATTCCGTTGGCAACGGCTTTGTCAACGAGTTTTCCTACTGGCGACATGCCGTCGAGGATGGAGTAGTATGTGTGTACGTGGAGATGTATGAAGTCTTGCATTTCTCTTGTTTTGTCCGCTTGTCGGTTAAGTGATGGTTTACGTAATCCTTTCTGTCGCTATCCATCTGTCTATGTGGATGGTGGCTCGGATATATGGAAAGGAGATAAGAGTTCCAGTGTTTAGTTGGATATTTTCCCTTGCAAAGTTATTTCTTTTTCGTCAAACTACCAAATTATAATAAAGAAAAAAGTGGCGAATCTCACGATCAGCCACTTTCAAATAAATCTCAGAATCTTATTATTTAACAAACGGTATTTATACGAAAAATTATTTCTTATGTGTCATAATGTCGAGTACCATCTTGTCGGTCTCGTTCATGCCTTCCGCTCCGATACGTGTCATGTTGTGGATAGTGCGGTCCACATCGTCCTCAACGAGACCTTCTACGCTGGTGACGTGCTTGTTTTGAATGGCGAGCATAGCCGAGAGGACGGCAGTAGATACACCACTTGTCACTTTGAGTGCGCAAGATGGCTTTGCTCCGTCGCATACCATGCCGGCAAGATTGGCTATCATATTCTTTACAGAGTAAGATACCTGCTCGTAAGTGCCACTCATAAGGTATGTGATACCGCAGCTACTACCTGTAGAAGCAACGACGCAACCACATAATGCGCTAAGGCGTCCGAGGCTCTGCTTGATGTAGATGGCGGTGAGATGGCTGAGAGTAAGTGCTCTTGTTATCTCATCCTCTGTGTTATGGTTCTCTTCTCCGAATACCACTACTGGCATGGTAGCGGCGATACCCTGGTTTCCAGAGCCGGAATTGCTCATTACAGGTATCATCGCACCAGCCATTCGTGCGTCGCAAGCACTGCTGGTAGCAGAGAGAATATGTGAGAACATGGAGTCGCCCATGATACCACGACCGAGAGGGCGGGAGAGAGTCTTGCCCAATTCGTGACCATAGTTGCCTTCGAGAGACTTCTTTGAAGCGTTCTCATTGAGGCGACGAGCTTCATTGATAAACTCTATCTCCTCGATAGGAGCGGTGTCTGCAAACTCATATACCATGCGGAGAGACAGTTCGATGTCCTTGTTCTCCACCTGAGTGCCGTTCTTCTGCTTTGAACTGAGAAGCACTTCGCCATTATGGGTGATAGAGATGAAGTGAGTATGTCCGCCTGCGATGATGGCAGAAGCGGTGTTATCACCAGCCTTTACGGTTACTTCGATGTAGAGTTTCTCTGTGATATTCTCCTTGAGAGAGATGTTGATGCGGTTTTCAGCGATGTAAGCCTTACCTTTTTCTACATGCTCTGGAGTGGAGTCCTTGAGCACTTCGAGTTGGTATTCACTCTTTCCGACGATGGCTCCAAGCGCTATTGCTATAGGAAGACCTGACATACCTGTTCCAGGAATGCCTACGCCCATTGCGTTTTTCAGCATGTTTCCACTGAGAAGCACGTCGATGCTCTCAGGCATTGTGCCAAGAGTCTCTGTAGCTTTTGCTACGCATAATGCAACAGCGATAGGCTCTGTACAACCTATTGCAGGTACCACCTCACGCTTGATGAGGGCTACGATCTGGTCTCTTGTTTCTTTGTTCAGCATGATTAGTAAGGTAATAATGAAAAGTGGAAAAATTCATTAGGCAGTAATGTCTTGCTAGTCAATCATTGTACTCATGAGTAGAAGCCTGCAGGATGAACTCATTTTCCACTTTTCAATCTTCTTTTTATTTATTATTATTGCTGTTGTTATGAAAAAATATTACTTCTTGAAGTTCTTCAATCCAGTCTTGAGGAAGTCGATGTACTTGTCGATGTCCTCGTCATAAGAAGCACTGTGATTGAGTGGATGACCCTTATGGTCGAGCAGGACGTAGAATGGCTGAGCCTGTGCTCCGAACTTAGTGCTCTGGAGATAGCTCCACTTGTCGCCGACTGTGCGCAGTTTGCGTGTCTGACCGTTCTGAGTAACCTCGATTGGTTCTGGCAGAGGAGTCTTGTCATCCACGAAGAGCTGAATGAGAACGTAGTCATTATTGATGAGATCCTTCACGCGATCGTCGGTCCAAACGGCAGCTTCCATCTTACGGCAGTTTACGCAACCAAAGCCAGTAAAGTCAATCATGACAGGCTTTCCAGCAGCTATTGCAGCCTGCATGCCCTGTTCGAAGTCCTTATATTGTGGTTCGATATTCTCACTCTTGGCAAGGTTGAAGTCCTGTGTCATCATAGGAGGAGCGAAGGCAGATACAGCCTTACATGGAGCACCCCAGAGACCTGGAATCATATAGACAGAGAATGCGAAGCAGATGAGTGCGATGAAGAACTGTGGTACGCTGGTCTTGTGGTGAAGCACCTTTTCTCCCATCTCGTCCCATTCCTCTTCATCGTGAGGGAAGCGAATCCATCCGATGTGATAAGCACCGAGCAGAGCGAAGATGATAATCCAGAGAGCGAGGAATACCTCACGGTCGAGGATGCGCCATCCGTAAGCGAGGTCAGCCACGCTGAGGAACTTGAGGGCGAATGCGAGCTCAAGGAAACCGAGTGTCACCTTGATGACATTCATCCAGTTGCCTGATTTAGGAGCAGACTTGAGCCATGTAGGGAAGAGGGCGAAGAGAGTGAATGGCAAAGCCAATGCTACTGCGAAGCCGAGCATACCTACTGTAGGACCAACCACTGAGCCAGATGTAGCCATTTCCACGAGCAGGAAGCCGATGATAGGACCTGTGCAAGAGAAGCTTACGAGCGCCAATGTGAATGCCATGAGGAAGATAGACAGCAGACCGCTGGTCTTTCCAGCCTTAGAGTCAACGGCGTTGCTCCAAGATGATGGCAATGTAATCTCAAATCCTCCGAGGAATGAAGCTGCAAAGACGAGCAACATAAGGCAGAAGAATATATTGAATACTGCATTGGTGGACAGTGAATTGAGAGCGTTAGCACCGAAAAGGAGCGTTACAGCGAGACCGAGAACGACGTAAATCACTACGATGCTCGCGCCATAAGTCATTGCTTCGCCCACAGCCTTTGACTTGTCGTCCTTGTTGCGCTTGAGGAAGAAGCTGACAGTCATAGGGATGATAGGCCATACGCAAGGAGTGAAGAGGGCAATGAAGCCACCGAGTATGCCGAGCAGGAAGATGGAGAAGATACCACGTCCCTCAGCAGCGTTGCTCTCGCCGAATGACTTCAGCTCATCGATTACAGGAGTCCATAAGCCGTCCTTGTCCATAGGAGTCTCGGCAACAGCCACTGTATCAGTCGCTACTGTGTCGGCATCAACTGCTGTTTCCTCTGTTCCAGGAGTCTCTTCAGCAGCCTTTTCGTCCTTTTTATCTTCTTTTTTATCCTCAGCGACTGGCTTGTCGATACCCTTGCCAGAGTATTTTACATCGACAGAAGTAGGAGGAAGACAGCTCTGGTCATTACATGCTCCATACTCCAGATAGCCTTCAATCTTGTAAGTCTTGCCGGTAATCTTGAGTTTCTGAGTGAAAGTAACGGAGTGCTCGTAGAAACTTACGTTTGCTCCGAACATATCTTCATACTTTGTGATAGGAGCCTTGTTGGCCTTAAGTCCACCTTCGAGCTTGCAACCCTCAATCTTGTCGATATTGAAAGATGCAGGGATAGGACCGTTTTTCTCGGTAGGTGAATATACGTGCCAACCGCTTGCGATTGTACCGGCAAACGAGATTGTAATCTCGTCAGGCGCAGTATGGGTCATACTTGGCTTGAATGTAATCTGTGCATTCAATGCCACAGCCAAGAATAAGGCAAGAGTGCCGAGGATGATTTTTTTCATATTATATTATAATGTATAAATATGTGTTTGCAATCTCTGTTTAGATTTACGTTTACTTATATAACGATTAAAAGGCAAAAAGGATAACCTTACCAATATTTATTTAATATATATTAACATAATGGTATGATACTATCATTCGGTTAGTTAAATATGTATAATTATTATCTTTCGAGAAATACAAAAAATAAGTTCATACGTTTATTAAGTAGAAACGGTTTTATCGCGTACTTTCAGAAACTACAAGAGTAATAGTAATTTATTATATAACAACAAAACAAGCAATGAAAAAATTATTTCTTTCAATCGTGGCAGTTGCAGCATTCATGTCCTGTGATGCCCAGCATTCATTGACCCTTAATCTTGATGATATCAAGGGCGATACAGTCATTCTCTCTCTTATCTCAAGAGATTTCCGCAGTTTGGAAAAGCAGGAAACTTTGGTTCGCCAGAATGGTGTCTTCACCTATGATTTCACTGGCGACAAGGCACGTTTGTGTCAGGTGGCAGTAGGCAAGGGACAGCGTGCTCAGCGCTTCAATATCACTCTCGTTCCTGGAGAGCAAGGCACTCTCACCGGAAGCTTGAAGAAAGCTACATGGAGCGGCACCGCTTTCTATTCAGATTTGGCTAAGCTCGATGAGAAGACTTCACCGCTGGAGAAGCAGATGAATGAGCTCACTGAGGACTTCTATACAAAGATAAACGCTGGTGCTAACAAGGATTCCCTTCAGAAAGTCATCATGCCTAAGTATGGTGCCCTGCAAGCTCAGATGCAGGAAGCTCAAATGAACTTTATCAAGGAGAACCCAAAAAGCGGTGTCAGCGCTTCTCTCCTTATGGGTGTAGAGGATCTTGAGACTGCTTATGGCTATCTCGACGAGTCAGTAAAGACCGGTGTGTTCTCACTTTTCACCGATGCTGTCAAGAATGAAATCGAGCAGCAGCAGGCTCAGAAGAAGGCTATGGAGAAGCTTGCTCCTGGCAATCCGGCTCCTGACTTCACCCTCAATGACATCAATGGCAAGCCTCTCGCATTGTCAAGCCTCCGTGGTAAATACGTAATCATCGACTTCTGGGGCTCATGGTGCGGATGGTGCATCAAGGGAATGCCTGAGATGAAGAAGTACTATGAGAAGTATAAGGGCAAGCTCGAGATTCTTGGCGTGGACTGCAATGATACTGAAGAGAAGTGGAAGGCTGCCGTAGAGAAGCATCAGTTGCCTTGGAAGCACGTGTATAATCCAAGATCCAACAGAGAGGTGCTGACCAAGTATGCAGTCAGTGGCTTCCCTACAAAGGTGCTCGTTGACCCTAAGGGCAACATCGTGAAGCTCCTTGCTGGTGAGGATCCTGCATTCTATCAGCTCCTGGATGAGGTGCTTGCAAAGTAAAGAAAACAAACTAATCACCTAAAGGGTGGGAAATGACAGATACCAAAACGTCTTTCTGATGCGTTGACCCAGAAAGAAGGAAGCGGAAGAGTATCTTTCATTTCCCACCCTTTTTTTGTATCCTTATCCCTTGTTGGCACCTCATGATGCACTGTCTATGAAATATAACTATCTGAAATATGGAATATATCAATACGAAAATGTGATAATATGATTTTGTTAGTTAAAATAGCATAATTTTCTTACTTGTTTCGACACCAAAAAAAGTTTATGTCGTATTTATTTTTGTAAAGCGGTTTCTCATACCTTATTATATATAAAGATAAAGAATTAAATATCCAAATAACCCCAAAAACTAAACAATGAAAAAATTATTCCTTTCTCTCGCAGCCATAGCATCTTGCTTGACTTGCGCAGCCCAACACACTTTGACTGTTGACATGGAAGACATTGAGGGAGATACTCTCACCATTTCTCTTGTTGCCAAGGACTTTAAGTCATTCGAAGAGCCTATTAAGCTGGTTCGACATGATGGTGTTTTCACATACGATCTCAAGGATACCAAGGCTCGTTCTTGCCAGATGATAATCGGTAAAGGTGAGACAGCTGAGCGCTTCATCGTATATCTTGTGCCAGGAGAGCATGGCACTATCAAGGGCAACGTGAGAAATGCTAAATGGTCAGGTTCGGCTTTCTATGAAGAGCGTGCAGTTCTTGACGAGTTGACTGCAGTAGTAGAAAAGAAGATGTATGCTGTTGTTGAGGATTTCTGGGCAAGAGTACATGCTGGCGCAAACAAGGATTCTCTTCAGAAAGTAATCTCTCCTAAGTATGGTGAACTCTCTGCAGAACTTCAGAAGGTAAGACTCGATTACGTCAAAGCTCATCCAAATAGCAATGTCAGTGCTTCCCTCCTTATGGAAATCGATGACAATGAGGCTGCTTACAAGGCTCTTGGCGATGAAGCAAAGAAGGGCCTCTTCTCTTATTTTGCTGATGCTGTAAAGCGCGAACTTGATGAGATTCAGGCTCAGAGAGATGCTGAAGCAAGACTTGCTCCTGGCAATCCTGCTCCTGACATCAATCTCACTGACATCAAGGGTAAGCCTTTCTCTCTCAAGAAACTTCGTGGTAAGTACGTGATTATCGACTTCTGGGGCTCATGGTGCGGATGGTGCATCAAGGGATTGCCTGAGATGAAGAAGTATAAGGGCAAGCTCGAGATTCTTGGTGTGGGCTGCAATGATACAGAAGAGAAGTGGAAAGCAGCCGTAGAGAAGCATCAGTTGCCTTGGAAGCACGTGCGTATCCCTGAAGGCGACGAGAGTGTATATGCTAAGTATGCTATCCAGGGCTTCCCTACAAAGGTACTTGTTGACCCTAAGGGTAACATTGTAAAGATACTTATGGGTGAGAATCCTGCATTCTATGAGCTTCTCGACCAGACTTTGGGCAAGAAATAATTATCTTTCCATAAGATGAAATGGCAAGTCGGGGCATGTAATCTCTCGAAACTGCCAAAATGATAAAGTGGGAAATGACAGATACCCGCTCGCCTTTCTGATGCGTTGTCTCAGAAAGAAGGAAGCGGAAGAGTATCTTTCATTTCCCACTTTTTTTGTGTCCTTATCGTAGAATGGATGATGCTATTGTCCTATTGCGGCTTTATGTGATAATGGAAAGAAATGGCTTTGCAATGCTTTGATAATGAATAGATTGTAAAAGCATAGTTATTAGCCTGTAATAACTATGCTTTTGCAGTGTAATAACTAAGCTATTACAGTGTAATAACTATGCTTTTGCATCGTGATAGCTTAGCTATTGCGCTGCAAATGCTAAGCATTCTCATTTTGTCCTATTCCCTCCCATCTCTTCACCTCATCTTTTTCCTTTCTTCTTCTTATCTTTTTCCTCTCCCTTCTTCCTCTTTTTTTTCTCTCTCCTCTCCATTTTTTCTCTTTCTCTTCAACGTTTTTCCTATCTCATAGTCCCTTTTCTCTCCCGTCATTGCTTTCTTTTTTCTGCGTCTTTTCTCTGCTCGTCATGTGTCAGAACCATCCTTGGTTCTGCACCGCCCATCAATAATCAGAATCGGTCTCTCTGTCTCACCGCCTCAAAGAGCAGCACTGCAGCGCTGACCGACACATTGAGCGAATCGAGAATGCCGAGCATAGGGATGCGGATGTGGGCATCTGCCGCTTTGCGCCAGATGTCGGTGAGGCCTGTAGCCTCTGTTCCCATCACTATAGCTGTGCCACATCTCATGTCAGTGTCATAGTAAAGGCTGGAGTCCTGCAGCTGTGCCGTCAGTATTTTTATGCCCTTTGCCTTGAGGAAAGCGATGCATTCCTCTGACGTACACGCCACGCAAGGTACGCTGAATATGCCTCCCGTACTGCTACGGATGAGGTTAGGATTGTATAAGTCTGTGCGTGGGTCGCATACTATCACTGCATCAGCTCCCGAAGCATCGGCTGTTCGCAGTATGGCACCAAGGTTTCCTGGCTTTTCTACTCCCTCAAGCACTACGAGCAATGGGGCGTGCCCATTCTTCATTCCGCTCTCATCGATGCCTAAATCCTCCAGTTTCATGTCCTTTGTGCGCACCTCAGCTACGACGCCTTCCGTGCTTTCGCGATATGCTATCTTGGAATAGACCTCTTTGGAGATTTCAAAAATCCTAACTTTCCCTTCCCTTTGAAGCCTCTCCAGCAGGTGCTCTGTGGTGTCGTTGAGCTCTGGTTGTGCAGATTTTGCTATGTTTCTGCAGAAAAATATGCTGTCTATTTCATAGCCCTTCATAGCGCATCTCTCCACTTCTCGTTGACCTTCTACAACGAAAAGTCTGGCTTTTCGTCGTTCGGAAGACTTCTGCTGCAGCTGAAGCAGTTTCTTTATCTTCGGGTTTTGAGTACTTGTTATCTGTTCGTAAGTCATTTTTCTAATTGATGTTTTTTATTGATGCAATAGTAATCCTCCATAAAGGAAGGATATTAGGATGGCGCTTTATTATTTTAACTGAAGTTCGCAAGTAGCTAACATGCTACTAATCAGTAATAAAATATCAATAAATAAAAATAAACAAATATATTTTTTTCTATTTTTTCTCTATTTTTCTCTATTGATATTTTACACTTCCCCACGGCAGTGGGTACTGAGGGGCGATTTATTGCTTGCGAAAGTTGAGTTTTAACTTATCTGCGCCCAATCCACGGAGTCCGATCGCAGTTCGTTAAGGCGTCGCCATAGCAATGCGTGTCGCTGGCTGTTGCATTCCGGATCTTCGTCTATTATCTTCTGAGCTTCATCGCGTGCCAGTTGTACCAGTTGACCATCGCGAGCAATATCCGCAATTTTCAGGTCGAAGGCAAGTCCGCTTTGCTGAGTTCCTTCCAGGTCGCCGGGACCACGAAGCTTGAGGTCTGCTTCTGCAATGCGGAATCCGTCATTCGTCTCAGTCATGATTTCGAGTCTCTTGCGTGTCTCGGCAGACAGTTCGTGTCCGCTTACAAGGATACAGTAGCTCTGATCAGCGCCTCGTCCCACTCTGCCGCGTAGCTGATGAAGCTGTGACAATCCGAAGCGTTGCGCCTCCATGATGACCATTACGGATGCGTTTGGCACGTTGACACCTACCTCAATGACGGTCGTTGCCACGAGAATCTGCGTTTCTCCAGATGCAAACCGCTGCATTTCCGCTTCCTTTTCGGCAGGCTTCATTCGTCCGTGTACCTTACTCATTTTATAGTCCGGGAATATGTTTTGCAGTTGCTCAAAGCCGTCTTCCAGGTTTTTCAAATCCATTTTCTCGCTCTCGCTGATGAGCGGATATACGATATAGATCTGCCTTCCCAATGTTATCTGCTGACGAATGCCATTGTATAGCGTCGTCATCTGAGTGTCATATTTATGCAATGTCTGGATAGGCTTTCTGCCAGGTGGCAGTTCGTCGATGACGCTGATGTCGAGGTCGCCATAGATAGTCATGGCGAGGGTGCGCGGAATCGGCGTTGCCGTCATCACGAGGATGTGCGGTGGGTTCTGGTTCTTTGCCCATAGTTTAGCTCTTTGTGCCACGCCGAATCGGTGTTGCTCATCTACTACGGCGAGACCGAGGTTATGAAATTGCACAGTATCTTCGATAACGGCATGTGTTCCCACGAGTATGTGCACATCGCCAGTGACCACTCCTTCGAGGATTTCCTTGCGCTTTTTGCCTTTTACTATGCCGGTGAGCAGCTCTACGCGTACATTCAGTCCTTTCAGAAAGTCTTTTATTGTGGCAAGATGTTGCTCTGCCAGTATCTCGGTGGGTGCCATCATGCAGGCTTGGAAACCGTTGTCCACGGCTATTAGCATAGCCATCAGCGCCACAAGAGTCTTTCCTGACCCTACGTCACCTTGCACAAGACGATTCATTTGCCTTCCGGTGTTCATGTCAGCCTGTATCTCGTGCATCACTCTCTTTTGCGCTCCAGTCAGTTCAAACTTCAGGTTCTGCTTGAAGAAACTGTTGAAGTGCTCGCCAATCCTTGGCAAAAGGTAGCCACGATACTTGCGTCGGTGGTTTGCAGTGTAGCGCAGAATGTTGAGCTGAACATAGAATAGTTCCTCAAATTTCAGCCTTTCCCTGGCTTTCTGCATCTCCATCTGTGTGTGTGGATAATGCACTCCGCGTATGGCGGCGTCGCGCGAAACGAGGTGGAGTGGGGCAGTGATGTAGTCAGGCAGCGTCTCTGGTTGTGGGGGAAGCTTGGAGAGTAATGCCTTTACTATCTTTTCCAGTGAGCGAGAGGACAGTCCGGAGTTTTTCATTCTCTCGGTTGTGACGTAGAAAGGCTGCATACCCATCTCCGACAGTTGTAGATTCTCCGCTAAATCCAGTTCTGGATGACTTATCTGAAAGCGTCCTCCAAAGATGGTAGGCTTGCCGAAGACGATATATTCCACCCCCGTCTTGTAGTTTTTTGACACATATTGCGTACCGGAAAACCATACGAGATCCACCACTCCCGTTCCGTCTCCGAAATGGGCTACGAGGCGTTTCTTCTTCACACCCATCTGGAATGATTCGAAAGAGAGTATTCTGCCCTTTATCTGCACGAATGGCATATCTGGTGAAAGGCTGCTTATGGTATATATATGACTTCTATCCACATATTTATATGGATAGTATTCGAGCAGGTCGCCGTAGGTCTCGATGCCTATTTCACGCTTTAGGATATCCTTCTTTTGCGGTCCTACTCCTGTTATATACTTTATGTCAGTCTTCAGTATGTCGCTCATCGCAGTATGCTTTCTGCTATCTTTATGTCAAAAGGCGTGGTTATCTTGATGTTTTCACGGTTTCCTTCCACCATAGTAACTTCCCTTCCGATACTCTCCACGACGGATGCGTCGTCGGTGAAACTGTCTTTATACTCTTGCCTATAGGCTTCTTTAAGCGTTTGTATGTCAAAGACTTGTGGAGTCTGTACCAGTCTATAGTCGGAACGGAGCACATTTCTCTTTTCTTCCACGTGGCGGAGAGTCTCCACTACCGGTGTTACCGGAATGACGGCTTTGGCTGTTTGGGCAACTTCATAGCATCTGCTGATGACTTCCACCGACGGGAATGGGCGCACTCCATCATGCACTCCCACGGTGCCTTCAGCATTGTCGGGTATGAGGGAGAGTCCATTTCTCACGCTGTGAAAGCGCGTTTCGCCACCGTCGGCTATCTCGTATTTCTCATGAAAATGGTATTCGTTGCAGAGATTTGCCCAGTATTTCTGTTGCGCTTTGGGCAAAACGAGGATTACGTGGATATCCTTGGAATACTCACGAAAACGCTCTATAGTGCGCATCAGCACCGGTTTGCCGCATATTGGCAGGAACTGCTTGGGTATGTCGCTACCCATTCTCAGTCCCTTGCCTCCTGCCACTATGATGATATATTCCATTATCTTATCCCTTTGTCTCCATGAGATAATTATACACCATGCCTTCTCTTAATGCTTCTGCAGCATCTTTTGCACCGAGCATCTCAAGAATAGCATAGGAATAAGGCAGAGTAGCTGCTGGTCCCTTGCCGGTAATGATGTTTCCGTCGATGGTGAAAAGGTCGGCTGTGTAGTCGGCGCCGTCGAGCTTCACTTCAAAACCTGGGTAACAAGTAGCACGCTTTCCCTGCAGAAGTCCGAGGTCGCCCAATACTTGCGGAGCGGCACAGATGGCACCAATCTTCTTGCCTGCGGCATTCTGGGCAAGCAATGCCTTGCGTACACCTTCGTGATGGAGAAGATAATCTGCTCCTGGCAGACCGCCTGGAAGTAGCAACATATCGGCATCTGATAAGTCGGCAGCCTCAATCGTGGTGTCGCATTTGATTGTAACACCGTGAGATAGTTCTGCAAATTCATTACCGGTGATGCTTATTGTTACAGTTTCTATGCCTGCGCGACGCAGCACGTCGATGGTGGTCAATGACTCTATTTCCTCTGAGCCATTTGCTATGAATTGATATACTTTTGCCATTATATTGTTATTTTTTAAGGTGTGAAATGTTTGTTTGTCAAGATAAATTGTTATTTTTGCAGTTGCAAATATACTAAATGTTTGTGACAATACAAATTTTTTGATAAGATAAAGGAACAAAAATATTGAATATATGCCAGACAAGTCTCTCAGATTTGCTTTTTTCGGCAATGAATATCAGGCGAAAAAAAGTGCTACTATGCAGAAAATGGTGGTACTGCTACGCCAGCGTGGGGCGCAGATTTGTATAGATCGCCCTTACTATGTCTTTCTCACTAAGGTGTTACATCTCGATATTGATGTGACTGACGTCTTTGATGGTGATGATTTTACAGCCGATTTCGCTGTCTCTATGGGAGGCGACGGCACTCTCTTGCGCACTGCTTCACGCATTGGAGCAAAGAATATCCCCATTATTGGCGTCAATGTAGGTAGGCTTGGCTTTCTTGCTGATGTCAATCCTGCCGAACTGGAGTTTGCTGTTTCTGCCATTTATGCTGGCGATTACAAGGTGGATGCGCATTCGGTGTTGCGTATTGATGTGGATGGTAAGGAACTGAATACGGTTCCTTTTGCCATAAATGATGTGGCATTGCTAAAGCGCGACACGGCATCTATGATTTCTGTCCGTGCCAGTGTGGATGGAGAATACCTCATGACCTATCAGGCTGACGGACTTATTGTAACCACTCCAATGGGTTCTACTGCGTATTCTCTAAGTAATGGCGGTCCTATTATTGCGCCTGGAGCCGGCATCCTTTGCCTCACACCGGTTGCACCGCATAGCCTTAATGTGCGTCCTATCGTCGTCACTGACGATTCGGTCATCACTCTTAATGTGGAAAGTCGTAGTCATACATTCCTCGTCGCTGTCGATGGACGCTCGGTAAGTCTTCCAGAAGGCACTCTCATCACTATCAGTAAAGCGAAGCATTCTGTGAAAGTGGTGCGTTACAGCGGTCGTTCCTATTTCTCCACACTGAGGGAAAAGATGATGTGGGGCTTAGATCAGCGATAAGTATAGTTCCCCCATCCCGCTGCCTTATAATGCTGTATGTCAGGAATCCGTCCCCGCGTCAGCGCGATTTTTCACTCTTCACTTTTCACTCTTCGCTTTTCACTCATCATAAAAAAACAAGGAGTCGCCCCTGTGTCAGCCGCGTTACCGGCTGACATGAGTTAGTTACCGCAAGGCATCAGCCT
>URJQ01000011.1 GCA_900548195.1 uncultured Prevotella sp. | reverse complement strand
TCATATCCGCCGGTAACGCGGCGGACACAGTGGCGGCTGCTTATTATTCCTTATTATGGAGAGGAAAAGGAAAATGGAGCATCTTTATTCCTATTCTTATAACAGCCACGGAGGGAAGCGCGGGGCTTACTTCAGTCCGGCTTTCAGGCTCTTGATGACGGCAGAATTGAATCCGCAGTGGTCTAATTCATTGAGTCCCTTGATAGTAATGCCACCAGGAGTCGTCACTTTGTCGATAGCTTCTTCAGGATGCCATCCGGTCTCTTTCAGCAGAGAGACAGCGCCTTGCATAGTCTGCAACGCAATCTGCTTTGCCTGCTGAGGGTAGAAACCCATCTCGCATCCACCTTCCATCTGTGCTCGGATATATCTCATCACGTATGCTATACCGCAACTTGCCATCATCATGCCAGGCTCCACCAGTTTTTCTGTCACTACGAGCGTGTCTCCACAAAGGTCATAGAGTGACTTTACCTTAGCAATAGAATCGTCAGAGCAACCTTCTCCCTTAGCAACAAAACTCATACTTGCGCCAAATTCCGCTGCAATATTTGGGATAACATAGCAGAACTGACCTGGCGTGCCAAGCGCATTGGCAAGCTCTTCGGTGGTGAAATTGGCAGCATCTGAGACTATTATCTGATTCTTCAAGTCAAGAGCTGGCTTTATTTCCTCCAGTACAGCAGGCATAAACCACGGCTTTACCACCAATATAACGATTTCAGCACCCCTCACAGCCTCTACATTGTCAGTCGTAGTGCTGATAAAAGGGTATGCCTCTCTGAAACTTTCAAGTACCTTTTCGTTTTTGTCGGCAATGGTGATAGACTCAAGTTTTCCGCTTTTAGCCCAACCATGAATGAGTGCGCCACCCATATTGCCGGCTCCTATTACTGTAATTTTCATCTTGTAAATAATTTATGATGAGACAATTATCCCGCAGCCCTGTAATGATGGCAACAATATCAAAGTGACAAAGCGTAGCACATCATCAGGGATAGTATCCTAAAGGACTGCCTTCAGACGACTGATAAAATCGTCAGCATCTGCCATAGAGAGGCAGAGTGGCGGGAGAAGACGGAGCACATTAGTGCCGGAGCATCCGGTAAAGCAATGCTGTTCCTTAATGAGACGCGTACGTGGTTCCTTATATGGTATATCAAGTTCTATACCAATCATGAGTCCTCTGCCACGAATATCAGTGACATGAGGCAGATTTCCTGCTTTCATCTCAGATTTCAGCGTTTCGATAAGGTATGTGCCAACCTTGTCAGCATTCTCCACGAGTGCTTCATTCTCCATGATATCAAGGACTGCAATAGCACCAGCACAACCGAGATGGTTGCCTCCGAAGGTGGTACCGAGCTGGCCATAGACAGGCTTGAACTTAGGAGAAATAATCAAACCACTCATTGGAAAGCCGTTACAGATGCCTTTTGCTACGGTAATCATATCAGGAGCGAGGGCTTCATCGCCGTCTGTAAGCCACTGATGTGCGAAGAATTTTCCACTTCTTCCGTAGCCACACTGTATTTCATCGCATATCAAGACGGTGTCATGGGCGGTGCAAAGCTGACGAAGTCCCTTGTAAAATTCAGGTGAAACCATCCTTATTCCGCCCACACCCTGAATACATTCGATGATGACAGCACAGACATCTCCCTTTTCTATCTCCTTTTTCCATGCTTCAAGGTCATTGAGTGGAAGGTAAGTGACGTGGTTGTTTGCATTGACAGGAGCAATAATCTTCGGATTTGCGGTAGCCTCTACTGCGAGGGAAGTCCTGCCATGGAATGCCTTTTCGAGTGAAAGAATGCGAGTTCTGCCATTATGGAATGAAGCCAGCTTCATAGCATTCTCATTAGCTTCAGCACCGGAATTGATAAGAAAAAGCTGATAATCATCATATCCGCACGCCTTGCCGAGGCGCTTAGCGAGCTCTTTCTGAAGTGGATTCTGAACGGAATTACTATAAAAACCGAGTTTATTGAGCTGCTTAGTCATAGCCTCCACATAGTGAGGATGGCAGTGTCCCACGCTGATTACTGCGTGTCCGCCATAGAGGTCAAGGTATTCCTGACCTTTATCGTCCCATACTTTGCAGCCTTTGCCATGGTCGATGGCTATATCAAAAAGTGGATATACGTCAAAAAGTGTCATATTTCTGTCCCCTACCCCAATCAAGGAGCATTCTTTTTTACTTGAAAAGTAATCCGCTGGGGATTGCGGTGAAAAGTTAATATCAAAGAGTTTAATGCCTTATTTCTACTCAAGAATGTGACTTCTGAATAGCAAAAAACGATTAGAAAGCGGTGGCTTTAAGGTTGAGACCAGCATTTTCATCCAGTCCGAACATGATATTCATATTCTGAACAGCCTGTCCTACAGCGCCTTTCAGCAGATTATCGATGATGGATGTCACCACTATTTTCTTTCCAAAGACATCTACATGGACAAGTGCCTTGTTGGTATTGACCACCTGTTTCAGGTCGAGAGGCTTGTCGGAGTAATGCGTGAATGCCGCATCCTCGAAGAATTCCTTATACAGTCGGACGATTGCCTCCTGATCTGGAGCCACATCACAGGTGACGACCTCTGTGCAGAATATGCCTCGTGCGAAGTCTCCACGATAAGGAATGAAGTCGATGGTGATTCCATCTGATTCATATCCCTCGTCGAGAGTATCGACTGCATGCGGTGCTGACACCGGTCTGAGGTCGTTCAATGTCTGGCATATCTCGTGGAGATGCTGGTGGGTGAAGAGCTTATAGACCGAGAAATTATTGTTTCTCCATGAGAAATGCGTGGTAGCGCCAGGCTTTTGTCCGGCTCCAGTGGAACCTGTGATGGCATTTACAGCGACATCATGGGTCAATAATCCAGCTTTTGCGAGCGGAAGGAGTCCTTCCTGAATACAAGTGGCGAAGCAACCTGGGTTTGCCAAGTGCTTGCAAGCAGCTATTTCAGAGCGGTAAATCTCCGGAAGACCATAGACATAGTCATGATTTCCCTTGATACGGAAGTCCTGTGCGAGGTCGATAATCTTCACATTGTCAGGGATAGTATGTTCCTTGAGGAAAGCTTCGCTCTTGCCATGACCGAAGCAGAAGAACACCACATCGACCTTGTCGAAAGGCATCTGGTCGGTAAAGCAGAGGTCGGTATCACCGATAAGTCCCTCATGGACATCGCTTACGAGGTTTCCGGCATTGCTTTCTGAATTGGCAAAGACGATTTCTGCCTCTGGATGATTGAGCAGAATGCGGATAAGTTCGCCTCCTGTGTAGCCTGCTGCTCCAAGTATTCCTATCTTAATCATTATTTTTGTCTGGGATTACGAACCAACAAATGAGGTACAAGATAACGCCACAAAAGCAAGTAAATATCGTGGCTGCCGCCCAAGCGATGCGTACCAAGACTGGATCAAGGTTGAAATATTCGGCTAATCCGCCACATACGCCACCTATTTTCTTGTCTTGCGACAAAGTAAGTTTCTTTTCCATAATGTTGTTGGTTTTAGTTTTATTATAAAAAAATCAGTAATAAAATATCAATAAATAAAAATAAACAAATATATTTTTTCTTTATTTTTCTCTATTGATATTTTACACTTCCCCACGGCAGTGGGGACTGAGGAGTTATTTATGGCTTGCGAAAGTTGAGTCAACAAAGAAAAACAAATCAGTAGATTCATGATATCTCTCCTTTGTTTTTCTTTATTGATAATTATTCTAACGAATTATCTGTTAGACTCTTGCAATATATCAGTTATTACATACGCTCATCAGGGTGAGAACCATAATATACGCGGAGAGGAGTAGAGAGCACCTTGATGAATCCTTTTGCCTCATCAGCAGTCCATCCATTCTGTGTCTCACCATATTCTCCGAGCTTTGACTTGGTGAGGTCATTGTCAGAATCCACTCCTACGGTCTCAAATCCATAAGGACGCAACTTGAGAATGGCAGTACCAGTAACATTACGCTGGCTTGAAGTGAGCATAGCCTCCATATCTGGCATAACAGGCTCAAGATACTGGCTCTCGTGGAGGAACATACCATACCAGTTGGCTATCTGGTCTTTCCAGTATTGCTGCCACTTGGAGAGCGTGGATTTCTCCAACAGACGGTGGGCTTCGATGATAAGTTTCGGAGCTGCAGCCTCGAAGCCTACCCTACCCTTGATACCGATGATAGTGTCACCGACGTTAGCATCACGACCTATTGCATAGCTTGCGCCAATCTCTTCGATCTTCTGTATTGCCTTAATCTTGTCATCAAACTTCTCATCATTGACGGCAACGATTTCTCCTTTGTCGAAAGTTATCTTGAGAGTAGCCTCTGATTCCTTTGCTGTGACGTGCTTGAGGTAAGCCTCTTCTGGAAGTCCCTTGGTAGGATCAAGCAATTCTCCGCCGCAAATACTTGTGCCCCAGATACCTACATTGTATGAATACTTGAGCTTGGTAAAGTCAGCGAAATAGCCATTAGCATTCAGATAATCCACTTCCTCCTGACGAGAGAGGTTTCTGTCGCGGGTGAGAGTGATGATTTCCACGCCTGGAGCCATCACGAGGAAGGTCATATCGAAACGAATCTGGTCGTTGCCAGCACCAGTAGAACCGTGTGCAATAGCGTCTGCTCCAATCTCTTTTGCGTAACGTGCGATGGCAATAGCCTGGAAAATACGCTCTGAACTGACAGAGATAGGATAGCAATTATTACGGAGCACATTGCCGTATATCATATATTTGAGTGACTTGTCGTAGTATTCCTTTGTCACATCGAGAGTGACATACTTTACAGCGCCGAGCTTATAGGCATTCTCTTCATTGGTCTTGAGTTGCTCTTCGCTAAATCCGCCTGTGTTTGCGCATGCTGCATATACCTCGTATCCCATTTCCTTGGTGAGATACATTACATTGTAACTGGTGTCAAGGCCGCCTGAAAAGGCAACCACTACTTTCTTCTTTGCCATAGTTATGTGTTGTTTTCTGAAATTCTTGTGTAATAATGAAAGGCAGCCAGTGGTAAAAGTATTCGTTTGTTTCAAATGAAAATGCAAATAAGACCGGCTTTCCTATATTTGTGTTAGAACTGTATTCCTCGCAGTGTAAGTGTCTTTATGATATCCTGGAAGACGTCGATAGGCGTTGGTTCGCCTGTATGAGCGTCGGGATCATAGAGCATTCCTGTGCAGATGCAGAATTTTCTCTGCTTCAATGTGAGTATGTCGTGATTGATACAACCCTCACATCCGCGCCAGAAAGCATCGTCATCAGTGAGCTGATTGAATGATACTGGGACGTAACCGAGCTGTGTATTCATCTTCATGACGGCATCACCGCTGGTGAGTGAGAATATCTTTGCGTGCGGCCAACGTACCCTTGCGAGTGTGAATGTATAGTTCTTGATTTGCTTTGCTATGCCATGACCGAGGTAATCGGGATGTACTATGAGTCCGCTTGTGGTGACATATTGCTTGTTTCCCCAGGTCTCAATATAACTGAAACCGACAAATTTGTCGCCGAGAGGGGTCTGTACGGATGGGTCGAGTGCGAGAATGGCTTTGCCTTCCTTCATCTTCGTAGCCACATATTCATGTGTTCGCTCTGCAATTCCGGTGCCTCGCTTTCTTGCCGCCTGGCGTATAGTCTCAAGTATGGTATCTACATACTTCTCATGAGAGGCGTCAGCCACCAAAACTTTTATATTTTCCATTTCAAGTGCTAAATAATTTGATTCAAATACCTTGTTTGTAAACGTCAGGAATGACAGAGCCAATACCTGCAATTACTTCTTCCTGTGTGAAATCCTCATTGGTAACGAGGAATATTGTGTCATCTCCTGCTATTGTTCCAAGTAGTTCTTCGAGGTCTGCAGAGTCTATCTTGTAGGCTATACTGCCTGCATGACCCGGTTTTGTGCGTATGACTCCCATGTTTCCTGAGAACCTGAGAGAGATAAATCCTTCCGTCTGCTGTCCCTCAAAGATAGGCACTGGGCGATGAATACGTCGGTAACCTGCATGCTGGGGAAGGACATATATGTTTTTTCCGCTTTGCACAGACTGCTTTGTGACGCCCAACTGCTTGAGGTATCTTGACAGGCTTGCCTGCGGTATGGAGTATCCTTGCTGAGCCATAGCCTGTAGGACCTCTTCCTGCGATCCAAGTTCGGCACTTGAGATAAGCACCTTCAAGGCGGCTAACTTTTCATTCTTTGTATGCATAGACATGAATAAATATTCACTTACTGCGTGCAAAAGTATAAATAAATATCCATATATGCAAATAAATATGCAAGAAATATTCAAATTTCTTGCATATTTATGATTTGTGATTAAATATATCCAATGTTAATCTCTTCTATCTCCGAAGATGCGAATAAGATAGAGGAAGAGATTGATAAAGTCGAGATAGAGGCTCAGAGCACCGATAAGGGCAACTTTCTGAGCGCTTTCATCTGCATATTCGAACTGTGCGAGCATGGTGCGGATGCGCTGTACATCGTATGCTGTGAGGGCTACGAAGATTGCTACTCCGATGTAACTGATGATCATTGTCATCATGGATGAACCGATGAAGATATTGACCACTGTGGCAATGATGATACCTATCAGACCCATCAGGGCTATCTTACCGAGTGACGAGAGATCGGTCTTGGTGGTATAGCCTATGAATGCCATTACTGCGAAGGTGCCTGCTGTGATAAAGAATGTGCTTGCTACGCTCTGCGCTGTATAGAGGATGAGGATAGATGAGCACATCACGCCGTTCAGGGCTGAGTAGAGGATAAACAGGAGCGTGGCTGTCAGGAGGCTCAAGCGATTGATTGCTGCTGAGATTATCATGACGAGGGCAAGTTCTGCTATTACTATTCCCCAGAGATATGCCTGATTGGAGTAGAGGGTATAGATGATAGTCTGTGAGGTAGCGACCTCATAACTTGTCAGACCTGTTATCACGAGCGCGAGTGTCATCCAGAGATAGACCTTGCGCATGAGGCTCGGAAGAGCGAGGGATGTAGGGCGTGATGAGCCTTCCATCTGATTGATTGTTCTTTCAAACTTGTCGTATTCCATATTGTTATTGTTTGTTTTGGTTTCTGTTTTTTGAGGATATCCGCCGGTAACGTGGCGGACACAGTGGCGGTTTACACCTTATTATATATATACGCGCGCGAGGGAGGGCGGTTTCTTCTGGCGGAAGGGTTACTTCCGGAAGTGCTTTCTGACTTTTCCTCCGTAGGTATTGATGTCCATTATGATTTCTTCTCCTGAAGGATAATCGTCTGTCGGGATGCTCACATACACATTGGTGGTGAAAAATTCGGGCACTGTAGATTGGTCATGCACGAGTGTCATGTACCTCACTCGACTGCCTTGCTCATTCACGACGATGGAGTCGAGCGCCACAGAGATGGTCTGACGTGCGCTTGAATCATCCGTCTTGCCCGTCTTTACGCCCAATGAGAGATTGAGAAAACTGCCATTCGGTGACATCCATGCGCTTGTCAGCGTGACGGGGTCGGTCTTGTAACCGTCCTTCGACCATAATCCGACGGGGCGAACTACACCCACCATATAGGATTTCATGATCTTCATCTCCGTCACACCGTCGAGAATGTAGTACATCATCATACGCATCGTGGTGTCGGGCGGAAGCGACTGGCTGTTTATCCCAAGCGAAGCAGGAAGCGGAAGCGACTTTCCTTCATCATTGGTGATGCTGTTGACACAAGCATTCTCTATGCGGACATTCACCATCTCTGCCGTAAGATACGAGAGAGATGTGTCACCCGACTCATAGGGATCCTGCTGACATCCTGCCAATAGTATGCCAATCATGATGATATGTAGAAGATGTCTCATCGCTTTTCTGCTTTTTTAAGGATTTTTATTGTGGGTTGTGGGTTGATATCCGCCGGTAACGCGGCGGACACAGGGGCGGACTGTTGTGGATTACTGCCTGAGTAACGGCGGACACAGGGGCGGACATAGGGTCCGAATCCTAACCTACCGCTACTATTTTCCACTTTCCGCCTCAGCCGTGGCAGCGAGATAGTTGCGCACAGGGTTGGCATACATGGTGAGTATGCGCTCACGCAGGAAGTCCTTGTCTGGATTTGGCACAAGCACCTTGGCTATTCTCTCTGCCACATACGCCTCAAACGTCTTGATGTCAGCATCGGAATACTTGTCCTTATTGGCGCCAGGGGTGCCGAATATCTCATCGTAGGCTATCCAGTTGCCTGGATAAAGGCGGTAGCGGGAATGGATTTCCTTGTCGATATGCTTTGCTACGGCAGCGAAAATCTCCTGCTTTGGCATATCCGCTGGCAACGTATCGAGCCATTCGTCGATACAAGGCGCTGCCTCATAGTGGAGGTTTCCCTTCTTTCCGAGTATGCCGGTCTTCATATTATCGAGGTCATCCTGCTTGCTTTTCTTCCATCCTGGCACGTCACGCTTAAACTGAAACTCCTGTGCCTTGAGGTAATCGCAAGGGTCGTATTCGTATGAAATAGTGAGCGGAACGATGTGGAGATGCTTCAATCTCTCGACAAGCGACCCCTCGCCTCCCATAGCAAACATCTTGAGCACAGCCTCCTGAGTGCGGTCGTCAGAGTCTTTCGCACGACCTTCACGCTGGGCAATCCATACGTTTTCACCTTTTTCATTTACGGCGAAATGGATATAATTGCTCATCAAGATACTCGATTTGAGCATTTCCTTTGGCGAAAGTCCACGTCTGACGGTGAAAGCCTTGTTCAGACGCACGAGTTTCTTTATCCAAGGATAGATGAGAAGGTTGTCGCCAATGCCGATTTCGCAAGTGCGGTCGAAATCATTATTATAGAGCATGACGTCGAGGAAAGCGGAGTCGAGCACGATATCACGATGGTTGGAGAGGAATACGTAGTGGTGATTCTTCTTCAATCCCTTGTCATAAGTGAAGTCATGCTTCTTCGTAGTGCGCCACATCAGCATCTGCACCACCGGTTTCATCACGCGGAGCTGGAAGTCCTGTGGAGATTTCACGCCTCGGAGTACAAGGCGGATGATGCCGTTGCGCAAGGTCTTCGGCAACCATGGGACGAAACTTTTCATCACGAGAGAAAACTGGCGGTCGTGCAGCAGTTCCTCGATTATACCAGGAACCTCTTCAGGTTCGTAGGGTCTTATTTCATCAAATTCAGGATTCATTGTAGTTTTGGTTCTTTGTGTGCTATGCAAGGCCCACTTTTCGGGTGATGCAAATCATGGTTTTAATACTGCAAAATTCACACTTGTTAACACGTCTTTCCCCTCATTTCTGCACAGGAAGAGCCGTATTTGCATTACAATGTGTAAGTTTTTGAAAATAAAGCACTTAGATATTACATTGTAAAAGCTATGCTTTTGCAGTGTAATAGCATAGTTATTACAGTGTAAAAGCATAGTTATTGCAAGGTAAAAGCTATGCTATTGCAATGCGATAGCTTAGCCCCTTGTTTTTCATCATAAAAAGACGGCGCGGAGGCTCGCATCTTTTTACAATATCAGGAGCCCATGTTAGAACTGGTTTTCGACGATGTCGCTGAGCACATCCTTCATCTCAAGTCCAGCGGCACGCACCTGCTGAGGAATGAATGAAGTGACTGTCATTCCCGGAGTGGTGTTTATCTCCAGCATATTGATTTTGTCCTGACCATCCTTTGTCTTAGAGATGATATAGTCGATACGGATAATTCCGTTGGCATGGAGGATATCATAGATGGCAGAAGTGATTTTAGCCACGCGGTCGCTGGTCTCTGGAGAGAGGCGAGCTGGAGTGATTTCCTGCACCTGTCCGTTGTATTTTGCGTCGTAGTCGAAGAATTCATTGCTTGTGACCACCTCTGTAGCAGGGAGCACCACTGACTTTTTCTTCGTCTTGTAGCATCCCTGTGAGATTTCGATTCCGTCGAGGAAGCCCTCAATCATCACGGTATCGCTCTCCATAAATGCCTTGCGGAGCGCAGGAGCAAGCTGGTCGAAGTTCTTCACCTTGCTGACACCGAAGCTACTTCCGTCAGCCGCTGGCTTGACAAAGCATGGAAAACCGATTGTTTCTGTGAGGCCTTCTTCGGTCAGTTTGTCTTCATCGCCACGGCGAACGAGGATGCTGTCTGCCACGGCAACGCCGAAACCACGGAGGTAATTATTGAGAGCAAACTTGTCGAAGGTGAGTGCTTCGACGAGGACACTACTGGTGGAATAAGGCAGATGGATGAGATCGAAGTAGCCCTGAAGGAGTCCGTTCTCGCCAGGAGTGCCGTGGATAGTGATATAAGCGTAGTCCACGATAATGGTCTTTCCATTGTAACGGAAAGAGAAATCATTGCGATCAATAGGAGCAATATCCCCATTTGGGAGATTGACGTGCCAGTCCTGTCCCTTGATATCTACGATATAGAGGTCATATTTCTCTTTGTCGAAGAAGGAATAGAGACCCTGTGCAGAGCGGAGTGAGACGTCATGCTCGGACGAATCTCCACCGCATACGATTGCTATGGTGCGTTTCATATTATTCATTTCTATTATTTTTTAGAGTTGTCTTTTGGGGTTTATGTGTTGTTTGTATTTCTATCGAATTAGCATGATGCCACTGTCGATTATCGCAAACTGGCTATTGTGCCATAGTGTCGGCAGTAGTTCCGCTGACATAATTGCGCCATTTCTCTATAAGAGCCTTGAAATCATCTGGCCATTCGCTGGTGAAATCCATCTGTTCTCCTGTCACTGGATGCACAAAGCCAAGAGTCTGTGCATGAAGAGCCTGGCGTGGACACAGCTTGAAGCAGTTTTGGATAAATGCCTTATATGAAGATGACCTCGTACCACGAAGGATTTCGCTGCCTCCATAGCGCTCATCGCAGAAGAGAGGATGACCTATATGCTTCATGTGAGCTCGTATCTGGTGCGTGCGACCTGTCTCAAGGATGCACTCTATGAGTGTCACAAAGCCGAAACGCTCCACCACTTTCCAGTGAGTCACGGCTGGTTTACCTATTCCTGAGTCAGGAGAAGTGACCGTCATACGCAGTCTGTCCTTCGGATCTCGGGTGATATTGCCCTCTATCCTGCCCTCGTCCTCTGGGAAATGTCCCCATACGAGTGCCTTATATGAGCGGTGTGTGGTCTTGTTGAAGAACTGCTTGCCGAGCTTTGACTTCGCATCTGGCGTCTTTGCCACTACGAGGAGTCCACTGGTATCTTTGTCTATACGATGCACGAGTCCCACTTCTGGCGAGTTAGGGTCAAATTCCGGCACATCCTTCATGTGCCAAGCCACGGCATTGATAAGGGTTCCGGAGAAGTTTCCCGCTCCTGGATGCACCACCATGCCGGCTTCTTTGTTTATCACCATCAACTGATCGTCCTCATATACGATGTTGAGAGGAATATCCTCCGGATGTATCGTCGTGTCATGCTTTGGACGTGTGAGCATCAGAGTGATGGTATCGCCTGGACGAACCTTGTAATTGCTCTTCACCGGACGACCATTAGCATGGATAAAACCAGCCTCAGCAGCCGCCTGAATACGGTTGCGAGACGAGTGCTGCATGTGTTCAAAGAGAAATTTATCCACTCTCAGCGGCACCTGTCCTGCATCAGCCACTATGCGAAAATGCTCGTAGAGCTGTCCCTCTTCCTCACTCTCAGCGCCCGGAGAACTGTCTCCTGCACAATCATCATCAAGGTTGGACACCTCAATGTCGTCGATTTCTTCGAATATTTCGTTATCTTTTATCATTCTATTACTTCCTCAAATAAGTCTTTACCTCCTTCTCCCTCAATGATATCTCCCACTTCCGGCATATCATGGACTGGCTCTACGATATGGATTGAGTCCGATTCGTCCACCATTCCACTGCCCACCTGCACTATAATGGCTTGGTCGATAGGCACTCTTTCGCCTGCTGAGATATTACGTCCACGGCATTTTACACCATAGACCCAATCCTTCTCGCCTGCCACATACTCAGGTGCTCCAAGGTTGAAGCCCATCGAATTGAGCTTCGCCAAAGCTTCACGATAAGAGCAATTGTCGATGATGTCCGGCAGAGCAAGCGTTGGCGTGTGGGAAGAATTGATGGTAAAATAGATGGTTCTACCAGATTTCACCTTCATTCCTGCCACAGGCGACTGCTCCAGCACTGTGCCTGGAGGCAACGACTTCACGTAGCCCGTGTCGGTAACTTCCACATTGAAGCCTAATTGCTCAAGGATTTGAGTGGCATCCTCCAGCGAATGACGGCGCACATCGGGTATGGAAATGGCTTCGCCGTGATGGGTATATATGTCCAATCCGAACTTTACCCCAACCACAAGTACTACCACTACGGCTATCATGGCTGCGATATTAGCCCAGAAATAACGGCTTTTCAATTTCGATATGAACTCTGATGGTTTCATTATTTTTTACGCTATTTGGTTACAAAGTTATGATAAAGGAGCGAAATAACAAAATTTTCCTCCGCTTTTTATCATTCTTTATATATACATACGCGCGCAAAGAACCTTCCGCCTGCTTTATCTTGACACAAATCATAGTGCTTTTGTATCGTAGAACTGCGCTGCACTCTCATCATCTTAGCGCTTTCCTCAAAACACCAATAAAAAAGAAAGGCAGCCTGCCCATAATCGGGAGACTGCCGGATAATTCTTTTTGTAAAGGGTAATTCCCTGACTATTGGTCCGAAAGACCTATGTCAGAGATTACTTTCCATGATGCTCATCACTTACTGTCAACTTCTTACGACCATGTGCACGGCGAGAAGCCAAAACGCGACGACCATTCTTTGTAGCCATACGCTCACGGAAACCATGCTTGTTTACGCGGCGACGGTTGTGGGGCTGAAATGTTCTTTTCATTGTTGTTTTATATTATTTTTGTTATTGATCTGCTAATGCGTTTTCACAAGATTGACCACTAATCACGCAATTCAGGGTGCAAAATTAGTCATTTCTTTTGAAATAACAAAGAAAAGTGGCGAAATTAGAGCATAAAAATTGCAAAATTCTTGATTATTAGTCGTTTTTTAACAAAAAAATAGTAACTTTGCACCAAAAATAGAATAATACAATAAAGATTTTAATTCACAATGATTAATTCACAGGACATTAAGAAAGGTGTTGCAGTTCGCATGGACGGTGGCATTTGGGTCTGCATTGATTTCCAGCACCGTAAGCCAGGTAAGGGTAACACCATCATGAACGTAAAATTGAAGAACGTAACTGACGGTCGCGTTTTGGAGCGTCGCTTCAACATCGGTGAGAAGCTCGAGGACGTACAGATCACTCGTCGCCCATACCAGTACCTCTACAAAGAAGGTGAGGATTATATCTTCATGAACCAGGAGACATACGACCAGACACCTATCCCTGCCGACCTCGTGACCGGCGTTGAGTTTATGAAGGAGTCTGATATCGTAGAAGTTGTAAGCGATGCAGATACTGATACCGTGCTCTACGCTGAAATGCCAGTGAAGACAGTGCTCCGTATCACACACTCAGAGCCAGGCATCAAGGGCGACACTGCTACCAACACTCTCAAGCCAGCTACTCTCGAGACAGGCGTTGAGATACGTGTTCCTCTCTTCATCGATGAAGGTGAACTCGTGCAGGTGGACACCCGCGACGGTTCTTACATACAGCGTGTAAAGGAATAGTTGGAATTAGTTGTTTTGTGGTTTAGTTGTTTTGTGGTTTAGTTGAGTCACTTCTATAAGACAACAACCAAATTCACTAACAACAAAACAACAAAACAACAAAACAACAAAACAACAATAATGAAATATTCTATTATTGTGCCCGTATATAATAGGCCTGACGAGGTTGACGAACTGCTTGACAGTCTCACTCGTCAGGCTTATTCCAATTTTGAGGTCATTATCGTAGAAGACGGTTCGGACACACCTTGCAAAGAGGTATGCTACAAATATTTAGACCGACTCAACCTGCAATATTTCCTCAAGAAGAACTCTGGACCTGGGCAAAGCCGCAACTATGGCGCCGAGCGTGCCAAGGGCGAATACCTTATTATACTCGACAGCGACGTGGTGCTGCCGGGCAATTACCTGAAAGCAGTCGATGAAGAACTCACCGACAACCCTTGCGATGCCTTCGGAGGCGCTGATGCTTCCCACTCTTCTTTCACTGATGTGCAGAAAGCAATATCGTATTCCATGACCAGTTTCTTCACTACTGGAGGAATACGCGGCGGAAAAAAGAAGCTCGACAAGTTTTATCCACGTTCTTATAACATGGGTATCAGACGCGAAGTTTACCTGAAATTGGGCGGATTCTCCAAGATGAGATTCGGTGAAGACATCGACTTCTCCTATCGCATCGTTGAAGCCGGCTACAAATGTCGCCTCTTTCCAAAGGCATGGGTATGGCATAAGCGACGCACTGACCTAAAGAAATTCTTCCGACAAGTATATAATAGCGGCATAGCACGCATCAATCTGGAGAAGCGTCACCCAGGTACTATGAAATTGGTTCACCTCCTTCCGATGGTATTCACCGTGGGGGTAATCTGCCTTATCCTCATATCAATGGTGGGAAGACTGCTCATGCACTATGACGATGTGCACAAATGGTACTGGCTTTGCGCCGCTCCTTGGTTGCCAATACTGCTCTATTCGCTCATCATATTTATCGATTCAAGCATACAAAACAAGTCTATCAAGATAGGATTTATCAGCATTGCCTCCTCTTTCACACAGCTCATGGGTTACGGTTTCGGCTTCCTTGAGGCATGGTGGAAGCGCTGCGTGTGCAAGAAAGATGAGTTTCAAGCATTCGAAAAGACTTTCTATAAGTAATAATTCCTATTCGCTGACGACCGTATGGAGAAGACAAAAGATGGCATATTGCTCACTTCCGGCGAGAGACAGGACCGTCGTCCTGCCGCTTCTGGCTTCATAGAACCGGACAAACTATCCATTTCCCAATGGGCGGAAGATGACAAACCGCGAGAGAAACTCATGACATTGGGCGCTGATAGCTTATCAAATGCCGAGCTACTTGCCATACTTATCGGTTCGGGAAGCAGGAAAGAGAGCGCTGTAGATCTGATGAAAAGGCTGTTGGGAGACTGCGAAAACAATCTCAACGCTGTGGGAAGACTTAGTATCAGCGAACTGATGAAGTACCACGGAATAGGAGAAGCCAAGGCAATAACTATCCTCGCAGCTTGCGAACTCGGCAAAAGACGTGAGCATGAAGAGCACCTGAAGCGGAAAGATTTGGGCTCGCCAGACGCCATTTACCATCATCTACTGCCACGAGTGCGCGACCTTGACGTGGAGGAAGCATACATAGTGCTGATGAATCAGAACTTTAAGCATCTGAAAACGCACTGCCTTTCACACGGAGGAATAACGGAAACAGCCGTTGATGTGCGCGTTATCATCCGCGAAGCACTTAAAGTAAACGCTACAGTTGTTGCCCTTGCTCACAATCATCCGAGCGGAAACCTGAAGCCAAGCAAGCAGGATGATCAGATAACAAAGCAGGTACAAGAAGCCTGCAGAGTGATGCGACTGCATTTTCTCGACCATATCATCGTAACAGATGGTGGATATTACTCCTATCGCGATGAAGGAAAAATTTGAGTTTAGTAAGGTATTAACCTGCCAATAGATAGTTTTCTGGGAGTAAATATTTGGATTCCTATTTATATTAGAATGCCTTTCTATTTATAATGGAATGCCTTTCTATTTATAATGGAATGCCTTTCAAAGAGCAAAAGCCTACTTTCTGAGTTGCTTTCACATCACAATAGATTTATAATACGACCGAAATAAGAACAATAAAGAATATGACCCAACAAGAAAAATCACAGATAGAAGAGAGAATAGTCGATGTACTCAAGACCGTATATGACCCTGAAATTCCAGTAAACATCTACGATTTGGGACTTATCTACAAGATAGACCTTAGCGATGACGGCACTCTCGACCTCGATATGACCTTTACCGCGCCATCATGTCCTGCTGCTGACTTCATCATAGAGGACGTCCGCACCAAAGTAGAGGCAGTAAATGGAGTAAAGAGCGCAAATGTCAACATGGTTTTCGAGCCAGAATGGGACAAATCCATGATGACAGAGGAAGCTCGTGTGGAACTTGGTTTCGACTAATATCATCCCAATATCAGACTGATAAGAGTAGATTTTCCGTCCATTATCAGCGCAACATCTGGCTGATAAAAGTAAATTTCCAGACTAATATCAGCGTAATATCTGGCTGATAAGAGTAGATTTCCAGACTAATATCAGCGTAACATCTGACTGATAAGAGTAGATTTCCAGACTAATATCAGCGTAATATCTGACTGACGACAATATAATAAAGGTATAAATATGCAGAAAGAAGCACACAAACGAGGACTTACCTATTTTCTCTCAGATGCCCATTTAGGCTCATTGGCAATAAAAAGCTCGCGCACTCACGAGCGCCGACTCGTGCGATTCCTTGACGAAATCAAGGATAAAGCAGCGGCAGTGTATCTCCTTGGGGATATGTTCGACTTCTGGCATGAATACAAATACGTAGTGCCAAAGGGCTATACGCGCTTTTTGGGCAAGTTGTCAGAGCTTACCGACAGCGGTATTGAGGTGCATTTCTTCACCGGCAACCACGACATTTGGGACTATGGCTACCTGGAAGAGGAGTGCGGACTGATTGTCCACCGCGGTCCTTGCACACTGGACATATACGGAAAGACCTTCTTTCTGGCGCATGGCGACGGACTTGGCGACCCTGACAAGAAGTTTAAGTTTATCAAAAACATATTCCATAACAAGACCTGCCAGTGGCTTTTCCGCAATCTCCTGCCTACAAACATAGGAATGAAGTTCGGACTCAACTGGGCAAAACAATCCCGTCTCAAGCGAGAAGGAGGCAAAGAGCCACCTTATATGGGCGAGGACAAAGAGCATCTCGTGCTTTTTGCCAAAGATTACCTCAAGACACATAAGGACATAGACTACTTCATCTTTGGTCATCGCCACATCGAGCTCGACCTTATGCTGACCCGCTCCACACGCCTTCTCATCCTCGGCGACTGGATTTGGCAGTTCTCTTACGCCGTTTTCGATGGAGAATGTATGTTTATGGAGAACTATATTGAGGGCGACAGCAAGTTGTAAAGCCACTTCAAGACCTATGTCTCAGATTTCTTTCCTGAGATAATAGCCTCTCGATTTTCCAGACACACAATAGTTTTACTAACCCCAAAAATACCAAGAAATGAAAAAGAAAACATGCATTATCGCCATGATGGCAATGGCATTCGCAAGTGCCAACGCCATTGACGTGAACACAATCCGCACAGCCGGACCGTTCAGTGTAATGGAACCTTTGGTCATGGACAGCATCAATGCCGCTCAGCAGAAGTACTCTGCTCCAAGCATTCTTGACACTCCAGTATCTCTCGACCTGGTAAAGGACGGACTTGTGCGCAATCTTAATGGCATTTCAGCACGCTCTGCAGGTGGTGCCACAGAGAAAAACGGCAAAGCAAGCTCAAGAAAACTGATGCTTGCAGGCTTCACTTTCACCCTGTCCAAGTACACAAAGGCAGAAGTAAAGGTATCCGGTCCAAGTCAATATGCCATCTATGTCAATGGCGAAGCACACAGCGGAATGACTGATTTCCAGTGTGGCAGCTATGATGTAGTGATAAAATACGTCACCGACACTGCTGACATCAAGATTTCTGTCAATGCAGAAGACGAGAAGGCAATAGCCATTACCGACATCAGCGGTGAGCAAACACCACGTCGTCCATTTTCTTTGGATGACAATATGCAGATGAAGCATTACAGCAGCGTAAAGGTTTCACCAAGTGGAAAGTACGCTATCGTAGGCAGTTCATGGTATGATGCCGAAGGCGCATCACAGTATAAGTCAGTCCTTATCGAGTCTGCCACAGGCAAAGAGCTCCGTCCTATATACTACAACTCAGTATGGATGAGCAAGTCCGACCGCTTCTATTACACCAAGCAGGAGTCTGGCAAGACCCAACTCATCGTGGTGGATCCAGCTACTTTCAATGAGGAAGTGCTCTACAACGACCTTCCAAGCGCCAGCTTCACTATGTCTCCTACCGAGGATTACATCATCATCTCAAAGGTAGTGGAAGGTCCAAGCAAGGAAAACGGCGTATATGAAATCATCAACCCTGAGGACCGTCAGGCAGGATGGCGCGACCGCACCAGCCTTTCCAAGATGGATCTCGCCACTGGTCTCGTGCAGCCACTCACATATAATGATAATAATGTATGGCTGATGGACATCTCAAAGGATGGACAATACATCATATTCGGAATGCAGACCCAGGACCTCAGCAAGCGTCCTACCCTGGAAAGCTCCGTATATCGCATGAATGTCAACACCCTTGAGACAGAAAAACTCATCGACAAGGATGGCTTCATCAACAATGTAAGCCTCATCCCAGGCACTGAAAAACTGGCTATCGTGGCAAGCGCAGAGGCATTCAACGGCATCGGACGCAACCTTCCTGACAACATGACTCCTAATATCTTCGAGCATCAGATGTACATCTTCGATATCAAGACTAAGAAGGTGGAGCCTGTAACCAAGTATTTCAACCCATCAGTCAGCACTGTTCTCGCAGCTAACGCATCAAATGTATATTTCACTGCCGAGAATGCTGACTCCGTAAGTCTCTACCGTCTCGACATGAAGACATACAAGATACAGGCTGTCAAGCAGCCTTGCGAAGTCATCAGCGGCTGCGATCTCTCCGATAATGGTTCCACATTGGTATATTACGGCAGCGGAGCTTGCGTAGCACCACGCCTCTATTCTCTCAACACCAAGAACCAGAAGGTGGCTGAAATCGGCAACATCAACAAGGACATGATGGCTGAAATCAAGATTGGCACTTGCGAAGCATGGCGTTTCAAGAGCAAGAACGGATATGAACTCACTGGCCATGCCTTCATCCCTGCTGACCTTGACCCCAACAAGAAGTATCCTATGATTGTGCATTACTATGGTGGTTGCTCTCCTACATCGCGTCGTTTCGGTGGTAGCAGCCATTATCCTGCACACTATTGGAATGCTCTCGGCTACGTAGTACTCATCGTCAATCCTGGCGGTGCTTCCGGTTTCGGTCAGGAATGGGGTGCTCGTCACGTCAACACAGCCGGTGAAGGCATTGCTGAAGACATCATCGAGGCTACAGAATGGTTTACTGACACGCACAAGTTTGTCAACAAGGACAGAATCGGATGCGTCAGCGCATCTTACGGTGGCTTCATGACACAGTTGCTCCTCACCAAGACAGACCTCTTCGCCTGCGGTATAAGCCACGCTGGTATCTCCGACCACAGCAGCTATTGGGGTGAAGGTATCTGGGGTTATACATACAGTGAGGTAAGTATGGCGAACTCTTATCCTTGGACACGTAAGGACCTTTTCGTAGATCGCTCACCTCTTTTCAATGCTAATAAGATACATAAGCCATTGCTCTTCACCCACGGTTCGGCTGACACCAACGTGCCAATCGGTGAGAGTATCCAGATGTACACAGCCCTCAAGCTCCTCGGTGTGCCTACAGCATTCATCGTAGTGGAGGGTGAAAACCACGGTATCATGGACTATCACAAGCGTATCAAGTGGATCAACTCTATGCTTGCATGGTTCGACAAGTACCTGAAGGACGAGCCAGCATGGTGGGATGCCATCTATACTCCTAAGAAACTCTAATCTGGTTTTCCACAGAAAATAAAGGGAAAGCAATGCCGACAGCATAGACTTTTCCACAGAAAATAAAATGAATGCCGTCTGATTATCTCGATTTTGATATTCAGACGGCATTATTTTTGGGGAAAACAACACCGTAATTGCAGAAAAATCGCAAAACCAGAGCATTGCTGTCAATATGAAGAAATAATCCCCAAACAGGGCAAAATGGATGTCTTTCTGCCAATTTTAGATGATTTATATCAATTAAAAGCAAAAAGTCGAGAAATGTTTTAGAAAAATTTGGAGGTTTCAAGAAAAAGCAGTACCTTTGCACTCGCAATTAAGCAACACGCCAATTGCAACACTAAAATAAGGTGCCATAGCTCAGTTGGTAGAGCAACGGACTGAAAATCCGTGTGTCCCCGGTTCGATTCCTGGTGGTACCACCCAAGACCAAGCCTGTAAAGATTCCTTTACAGGCTTTTTTGTTTCTATATCTTCCTTTCTTCATCTTTTCATTTCACATCCACAACCACGAGACTATAGCCTACCAGAGGCAAGCATTCTCAACAAAGGAAAAACAGAACAAAAAAGCGAGAGCAAAGCTATCATATCGCAATAACTATGCTTTCACATTGCAAAAGCATAGTTATTACCTCCTAAAAGCATAGATATTACCCTGCAAAAGCATAGCTTTTACATCCTAAAAACTATGCTTTTACAACACTCTGATTATCAATGTATTGCAAAAGCATATCACCAACACCTTCCACAAACAGAAAAATAGGACAATTCTCAACCAAAGCAGCCACTGTACCAACGGCTTTTACCGTTGGATGCAAGCAAGGAAAAAAAACTTCTCCTTCCCCCTTTGTATAATGAAATAAAATTACTATCTTTGCAGACGGTACTTACAAACACAACTACAAACTATTACATTCAACTATAAAACTAAACCATTTAACTATAAACTAACGGAATGAAACTCCATCTATCTACACTTTTAGGCATCGTATGTCTCCTTTTCACAGGCATAATGCAAAGCTATGCTGACACCACTTCACCAAGCACGTTGCTCTGGTACAGCCAACCCGCTAAATGTTGGCTTGAAGCCATGCCCCTCGGAAACTCCAGAATGGGCGCTATGGAATATGGTGGCACAGAATGGGAAGAACTACAACTCAATGAAGAAACTTTCTGGTCGGGCAGTCCTCACAACAACGACAGCAAGACTTCTGCCAGCAGACTGGACGAGGTAAGGCAACTCATCTTCCAAGGTCAGGAAGAAAAGGCAGCCGAAATTATCAATAAAGACTTCGTAGTAGGTCCTCACGGAATGCGCTACCTCTCGCTCGGCAGCATGAAACTGCATTTCGAAGGACACGACAAAGCCACAAACTATTATCGCGACCTCAATCTTGAGACTGCCACTGCCACCACCAGTTACGAGGTGGAGGGAGTGAAATTCTCACGCACCACCTTCGCATCTATCCCCGATGGAGTCATCATTATGAGGATAAATGCCGACAAAGCCAACGCCATCAACTTCTCACTCGGCTACACAAGCGAGATGGAATATAAAGTGGGAGTGAAGAAAAATACGCTCACAGCCACGATTAAAAACGAGGGACAAGAAGGTGTCCCTGCCGGACTCACTGCTCAGTGCGTCATAAAGGTGCTGACTGACGGCAAGGTAATCGGTGGAAAAGAGGATATAAGTGTGGAAAACGCTTCGGGAGCGACCATCATTATCAGCGCGGCAACTAATTACATCAATTATCACGACATATCAGGCAATGCCCTGAAGAAGGCTGAAGCGCTTATTGCAAAAGCCACAAAGAAAGGCTATAACAATATTCTTTCCGATCATCTGAAAGCCTACAAGGCACAGTTTGACCGCGTGCGCCTCACCCTTCCTGCATCTAAAGCATCTAAATCAGAGACAACCAAGCGTGTGGCAGACTTCGCCGTAAACGGCAATGACCAGGCTCTCGTAGCGCTGATATTTCATTTCGGCCGCTATCTCCTTATCTCTTCTTCACAGCCTGGCGGTCAAGCCGCTAACCTGCAGGGCGTATGGAATCAGAAGAAAAATGCTCCGTGGGACAGCAAATACACCATCAATATCAATACGGAGATGAACTATTGGCCTGCCGAAGTGACCAATCTGCAGGAGACTGCCGAACCTCTCTACAGCCTCATACGCGACCTTTCCGTCACCGGAAGCAAGACAGCAAGCACCATGTACGGCTGTCGTGGATGGATGGCGCACCACAATACCGACCTCTGGCGTATCTCTGGACCTGTAGATGGTGCCACCTGGGGAATGTTTCCTAATGGCGGAGCATGGCTCTCCACTCATATTTGGCAGCATTATCTCTACTCTGGCGACAAGGATTTCCTCAAGACTTACTACCCTATCCTTGCCAATGCAGCCCGCTTCTATCTCGACTATATGCAGAAAGATCCACGCAATGGCTGGCTTGTAGCGGTGCCTTCTGTCTCTCCAGAGCATGGTCCACGAGGCAAACGCACTCCTGTCACGGCTGGATGCACTATGGACAATCAGATTATCTTCGACGCTCTCCATCAGGCTCTTGCCGCTCTGCGCATCGTGGATGCAGCAAACACCGCCTTTGCTGATAGTCTTAGCCACGCCATAAGCCAGCTCCCTCCTATGCACATCGGTCAGTACAACCAACTGCAGGAGTGGATTCAGGATGCCGACAATCCAAATGACCAGCATCGCCACATATCACATCTCTACGGATTGTATCCAAGTAATCAGATTTCACCTTATTCCCACCCTCTCCTTTTCCAGGCTGCACGCAACACATTGCTTCAGCGTGGCGACATGGCAACAGGCTGGAGTCTCGGTTGGAAGACCAATTTCTGGGCGAGAATGCTGGATGGAAATCATGCCTACAAGATTATTTCCAATATGCTTCACCTCCTTCCTAACGAAGGAATGGAGCAAGAATACCCTGACGGACGCACCTTCCCTAACCTCTTTGATGCGCATCCGCCATTCCAGATTGACGGCAACTTCGGCGTTTGTGCAGGTATAGCGGAGATGCTTATGCAGAGCCACGACGGCGCTTTACACGTTCTCCCTGCCCTCCCTGACGCATGGACCGAGGGAGAAGTGAAGGGATTGCTCGCCCGTGGCGGCTTCGTAATCGACGCTCTCAAGTGGAAAGCCGGACAGTTGGATTGCATCACCATCACTTCCCGACTGGGAGGAAACCTCCGTCTGCGCTCTTACGTTCCACTGAAACTGGCTGACGGCACAGACTTAAAGCCTGCTTCAGGCTCCAATTCCAATGCTTTCTATGCCACAGCAGACATCAAAGACCCTGTCATCAGCGACAAAATCACGCCACAACTCCCTATTATATATAAGGTGTATGAATACGATATAGATACAAAAGCCGGCCAGTCACTCTCTTTTGTCAGAAAATAGACAGTAACAGCCCGATAATTCCATAAAGGCATAATCATAAGAATGCCTGGCTATAACAGCAAGACTAACACAATAAAGCAGCCCTCTACTTTGCGGTAGAGGGCTGCTTTATTAGTATATTCCTACAACATTTTGCTTTTCATGCGCCAAAAGTTTGCATATCAAACAAAATGAAAGCAATTACTTACAATCCATAACATATTGCCATAAATAAGTTATTATATTGTAACATTATGATATTTATACGTTGTTTTAACTATCTTTTTGTTGTATATATTTGATTTTTGCTATACCTTTGCAATCAAAATAAAGCATTTGCTATCACTTATGATATTCACAAGGTTGATTTACTTTCAACTTCAAAGATAGACATAACACAGGATAATGCAGGATAATATAGGATAACATACAACAACACAAACACAAATTGAATTATGGCAGAAAACAAATTATTAAGGGTACTGGGACTCAAGGAGTCCATCAGTATGACCATCGGTACAGTTGTTGGCGTAGGACTGTTTACGTGCGGTTCTTCTCAGATAGGACTTGTAGGTTCTTGGATTATCGGACTCACATTCGTATCTCTGCTCATCTCAATATGGCCTTGCCTCATCTATGGCGAGATGTCAGCCGCATTGCCAGAAGCTGGCGGCACTTACAATTTCGCAAAGCGTGGACTCAACCGCGTATGGGCTAACATGGCTGGCTGGCACTACATTGTCTCCGTAGTGGCTATTGGCGCTGGTGAGACGCTGGCTTTCTCAAATTATTTCACCATTCTCATGAGTGCGCTTGGCATAGACATATCCTGGCTCGACCCACGAATTATAGCATGTGCTCTGGTAGCCATCTTCCTTGTGCTCAATTACTTTGGTATCAAGCAGTCAGGTAAGGCACAGACGGCATTCATATTCTTCTTCTGGGCTTGCAGCATCTGCTGGTTCCTCTATATGATTCCTAAGATTCACCTCGAATACTTCGGAGGAATAGCAATGGACAAGATGCCTCCTTTCAAGGAATTGATGTACATCTTCGGACTCGTATGGTGGTGTTACACTGGTTTTGAGACCTGTGTTTCAGTGGGAGGCGAAACAAAATTCCCTCAATACACCTTGCCTCGCGCATTGAAGATTTCCGTTTTCCTCGTATTTGCAGTAAACGCTTTGTTCCAGTGGTTCCTCGTAGGACTTATTCCTCACAACCTTTACGGTCTCTTGGCAAGTGCTGATGCTCCATACGCAGAGGGTCTTATGGCAGCCGGTTTTATCGGAACGCCTATCATCTTGCTCTGTGTAGCCATTGCTTTCGGAGGTGACCTTTCCACCATCAACCCTGGTATTGCAGCCCCTGCACGCTACATCTACACTATGGCAGAGGACAGTTCGCTGCCTTCTATCTTTGGAAAAGTGCATCCTAAGTACAAGACTCCACACTATGCCATCATCCTCGTAGGAGTAATCAACTTCATTCTCATCGCTACAGGATCCATCGATTACATCGCATCCGTATCTCTTATCTCGCTTGCGGTATGCTATATGATAGGATGTCTGGCTTATATGGGACTGAAAAGACGTCTTCCAGACCTGAAGAGACCATACAAAGCCCCTTACGGAGTACTCGGTTGCTATGTGACCATCATCATCTATATCTTCATGATATTCTTTGCTGACAGCATGGCACTTGCCACTGCAGCCATACTTAGCGTGGTATGTATCATCTTCTGGTATTTCTATACACAGCATAAGCACAACTATATCCCTACTCTTGAAGAGGAAATAGGAGATGTAGTAGAGCCTACAGCAGCAGAAAAGGCATCAATGGACAGAGAATATGCAATCTGGAAATGGAGCACCATCATCGTCACAGTCATCTCTCTGGCGATATACTTCATTCCAATGTTCATTTAGTTAGTTAATCTATATACGCTGATACTCAGGCACCTCGGCATCAAGGCTTTATGTACCATACCATTAGAAAAATTCATCCGACATACTATCGTATCGCATGAGTAAGATAGCGATAGCGGATGCAAGGCCTTCTCGCCGGGGATGCGTGAGTTGAAGCATTAAATTGATAAGTTAGTATGAGATACAGGATAACACTTGGCGATACCAGTTACACGTTTCGTGACCTCAAGGACTTAATGGCGAAAGCCACTCCACTAAGGTCAGGGGACGAACTGGCTGGCATTGCCGCCCACTCTATGGAAGAGAGAATCGCGGCAAAAATGTGTCTTGCCGATGTTCCTCTGAAGCAATTCCTTGAGGAACCTCTCATTCCATACGAGGAAGATGAGGTGACACGACTCATCATTGATACGCATGACAAGGAGGCTTTCAGCGAAATAAGCCATCTTAACGTCGGTGATTTCCGTAATTGGATACTCAGTGACGACACCACAAGCGAGACTTTGGCACGTGTGTCCAAAGCTATCACTCCGGAAATGGCTGCTGCCGTGAGCAAGATAATGCGCAATCAGGACCTGATGCTTGGCGCTAAGAAATGTATTGTCATAACTAAATTCCGCGATACAATAGGCTTACCGGGCAGGATGTCTGTCAGATTACAGCCAAACCATCCTGTGGATGACATGAGAGGAGTGGCTGCAAGCATCATCGACGGACTCATGTATGGCAGCGGCGACGCTGTCATTGGTCTCAATCCTGCCAGTGATTCCATTCCGGTATTGACCGATCTCAACTTCATGCTTGATGAAATAATACAACAATATGAGATTCCGACGCAGAGCTGCGTGCTCACTCATGTCACCACTTGCATGGAAATGATAAAAGCAGGCGCCCCTGTTGACCTCCTATTCCAAAGCATTGCCGGCACGGAAGCCGCAAATGCTGGATTCGGAATCAGTCTGAAAATGCTCGATGAAGGCTATGAAGCCGTCAAATCACTGCATAGAGGCACGGTGGGAGACAACTGCATGTACTTTGAAACCGGCCAGGGCTCAGCGCTTTCTTCCGATGCCAACTTCGGCGTAGATGAGCAAACTTGCGAAGCCCGCTGCTATGCTGTGGCACGAAGGTATAATCCTCTGCTCGTCAACACGGTGGTAGGATTCATCGGTCCTGAGTATCTCTACGATGGAAAACAGATAACTCGTGCCGGACTGGAGGATCATTTCTGCGGAAAACTCATGGGTCTGCCGATGGGATGCGACATCTGCTATACCAATCATGCAGAGGCTGACCAGGATGATATGGACAATCTGCTCACGCTTCTTGCCGCCTCTGGCGTCAACTATATCATGGGCATACCTGGCGCTGACGACATTATGCTCAACTATCAGAGCACATCTTACCACGATGCTTTATTCGTAAGAAAGCTCCTCGGCAAGCGTCATGCACCAGAATTTGAGAAATGGCTGGAGAAAATGAGTCTGATAGATGATAAAGGAAACTTGCTTCCAGCAAAGAATACACATAAACTAATAGGTATCGAAGAAATGGAGGTAATACATGGATAGAATGACATTGACACCCAAGAGCCATGATGTTTCTATATTGAACGACCCTTGGCTGAAACTGAAAGAGTTTACCGATGCACGCATTGCATTGGGAAGAACAGGATGTAGTCTGCCTACAGACGAGTGGTTAGGATTCAGTTTGGCACATGCACGTGCCAGAGACAGCATCAATATGCCTTTCGAGCGCGACAAGATAGCTCGGCAATTGCACGACATTGACATGGATGTGGTCTATGCAGAGAGCAGCGCTTCCTCACGCGCAGCTTTCGTTCGACGCCCTGATCTCGGAAGGCATCTAAGCGATGAAAGTCGCTCTCAACTGGAGAAAATGGACTATAAAGGCGCTGATGTCCTTATCGTCATAGGCGACGGACTATCAAGTAAGGCTGTGCATAAGCAGGCTGTGCCACTGATAAGGGAGTTTTTGCCTTATATGCAGGAACTGGGCATGAGCGTAGGCCCTGTCGTGCTGGCAAAGGAAAGCCGTGTGGCACTCGGTGATGACATTGCAGAAGAGATGCACTGTGGTCTCGTGGTCATGCTCATAGGTGAACGTCCGGGACTCTCTTCCCCTGATAGTTTGGGCGTATATATGACATATAAGCCATTCGCAGGTAGGCTGGAGAGCGAACGAAACTGCATTTCAAACATCCGACCGGAAGGATTATCTTACGAGAGAGCTGCCTTCAAGTTGGCTTGGCTCGTAGAAATGGCTTATGAAAAGAATGTAAGCGGCACCGCATTAAAGGACTGCAGTGACAATCCGGACTGCTATCACATACTGAAGCCACATCGCTCACACCTTCTGGCTGTTTAGATATTACATTATAATTCCTTCCCCATTTGCCTCCAAAAGAAACGATATTACAGCTTCTTAATAAAGGCTATTCAATCTTTATCTATAATCTCTTGACCTAAAAAGGCCGCCTGAGCGCTCTGAAAGGAGTGCCCAGGCGGTATGCTTTATGTGGTATATGGTGATTGTTTATGCAGTATATGATGTTTTTACAGACTATGTCGGAGTGGCATATCAGGAAGAACAACATGGAAATTCTGACTTGTGGGACTGACATACGCTGACTGTCATCATCAGAATGCAGGCTAATCAAAGTCGAGATATGGCGTAAGCTTGGCGATATCTTCCTGCGTAAAGGAGGGAAGACGATGGAGATCAGCAACTGATTTGAGTTTTCCCTTTAGGCGACGATACTTCTCTATGTCCTTGGCATGAAAGTAACGCATATATGGATGCTTAGCCATCGTGCGGACATCATCATGATTTACGCGGATTTTCTTCAGTTCTTCTTTCGGTTTTACGGTGATATCAGCAGATTGCTTGCCGTTTTTTGCCGTCAGAGAAGCATTGCTTGCGAGAGCATTAGCATTGATATTGGAGGATGGTTCCTTAGCTTTCGCATCGCCATCTGTATGCCCTGACGCTGCAAAAGCCGACTTACCATTCTGCTTTCCCACTCCCACTTCCATGTATTCGAGTGCCGTTTCGGGGAAGCCTTCTATCTCAAGGAGCTGCTTTGGCGAAGCAAAACCGCCAAGACGAGCACGCTTTCTCACTATCTGACGAGCATAATATGACCCTATTCCCGGCACAGTCATTAGTTGGGCAGTGTCTGCTGTGTTGATATTTATATGCTCCCCTTTACGCAGTTTCACAGGATAATCATAATGATGGCGTGGATATTCCTCCCTAATATTGCCATAAACGTCAGCCGCCATCACCTCTTTCTCAATGCAAATGTATGGCTCCAGGCGCTTGTATTGCTTGAGAGTAAGGCCGTAAAGGCGGGCAAAGTCAGTCGGTTTGCGGTATCTTCCTCCTGCTGCACGATACTTATATATATTCCTCACCTGCCAAGGACGAAGCCCAAGGCGAAGAAATTGCGTGCTGTCAGCGGTGTTTGGGTCGAAAGGAAATAGTTCTCCCTGCTTTTCAGGCACGTAGTAATACTGCTTTTCCTTTGCACCATACTTGTAATAACGATGCTTTTGGCGGCTATAAGCGTCGGTTTTGCCTTCATCCGCATTGCTTATTCCTGTGAGTTCATTGATGAATGGGAAGATGAGAATGCAGATAAGAGCACCGGCAAAGAGCAATATTATGGCATCACGGTCGCCTTTTTTGAATGGTTTCATCCGAATAGTACTAATAGATTAAGGTGTTTTCAAAGGATGGTATCACTAACATCAGAGACTGACAACTGAGAGTTCAGATGGCAAAAGCGTGGATATTGGATGATGAAATCACCGTTTCTCCTTAAATTATGCCAAACTGATGGAGGAATATAGCGAGGATAGCAAGCGGACATACGAAGCGTATCATCAGATAATATGCTCCGAAGAAAGTGCCTTTCAGGGTGCCCCAGTTGGTAAATTCATCCTTTACTATCTTCTTATCCACTATCCATCCGAGGAAGATACAGGTGAAGAAGCCTCCGATAGGAAGGAAAATCTGACCTGTAATGAAGTCAAACCAATCGAAAAGTGACTTTCCTGCCACGACGAGACAGTCGATATTGGAGAGTGAAAGACTGGATATCACTCCGAGAATGATGCTTCCTGTGGTCACGATAGCGGCGGCACGAGGGCGCGATATATGCAATTCCTCCTGACAAAATGCCGTCGTCACCTCATTGACTGATATGAGAGAAGTCAGCGCCGCGAGCGACATCAGGGCATAGAAGGAGAATGATATGAGCACCTGAACGAACGGAATGGCTCCAAAAGCCTGCTGGAAGACATTAGGAAGCGTGATGAATATCAGTGACGGACCGCTGTCAGGACTCACTCCTACCGAGAATGCTGCAGGGAAAATCATCATTCCTGCGAGGATTGCCACTACGCTATCGATGACAGAAATCTGCACTGCCGAGCCGGCAAGATTGGTCTGACGGGTGAAGTAAGAGGCGTAAGTGCAGACACATCCCATAGCTATGCTGAGCGAATAGAATGATTGTCCGATGGCACTTAGGAAGACATCCTTATTGATATGGTCGAAATCTGGCTTGAAAAGGAATGTAAGTCCCTTGTCTGCATCTGGCAATAGGCATGCCGCCACTACGATAACGAGGAGCAATATGAATAATAATGGCATGAGAAGTTTTGATGCTTTCTCGATGCCACGGCGCACTCCGCGGGTGATAATCCAGTGAGTGCCTCCCAGAAAGATTATTCCCCAGATGATTGGAGTGACGGGATTGGTGGAGAAATCCTTGAAATACTGGACGAATGAGTCTGGAGTTCCACTGAGATCTCCTGTCAATGATGCTACGGTATAGTTGAGACACCATCCTGATACGATGGAGTAATATCCGGAGATAAGGAATGATGTAAACACAGCGAGGAAGCCTATTGCCATCCATCCCTTTGCCGTTCCCATGCGTCCGTATGCTCTTGCAGTGTTGCTTGCGCCGTGGCGACCAACAATAAACTCGCTTACCATGCACGGAATGCCTATCATCAGCACGCACAAAGCATAGATAACGATGAATGTAGCGCCACCATTCTGTCCGGTCATATATGGAAATCGCCATACGTTTCCGAGTCCTACAGCGCTTCCTGCCGTTGCCAATATGATACCAAGTTTACTTCCGAAGTTAGCTCTTTCTGTCTGTTTCATTTGTGTGATTGTCGGTTTTGGTTTTTTGGTTGTGGGCTTTTGGTTAGTTTTTTTTGGTTAGAATGTGGATGCCAACTGTGGGTTTATCCCACTATATGATAGACATTCCAGCACCAATAACCTACAATCTATATCCATTTTCTATTCATTCGTTTGCAAAATTATAAAAAAATGTTTACTTTTGTGCACTAATCAAAAGCAAATATGAATAAAATCATAGAAAAAGTAAGAAATTATCCATTTTCTTGCGTTATCATCGTCGGTATTTGGACTGTGTGCATGACTCCTATTCCCGAAACTCCACTCGACGAAATAAGCTTTATCGACAAGTGGACTCACTTCGTAATGTATGGCACTCTGACCATTGGTATCTGGTCGGAGTATATTTTCAGGCATAGAAAAAGCAGACTCTTCAGTTGGAAAAGCCTGCTTTTCTGGGGCATGATATGCCCTATAATAATGGGCGGACTCGTGGAATTAGCACAAGCCTACCTAACTACTTATCGCAGTGGCGACTGGTTTGACGCTCTCTGCAATAGTCTTGGAGTCCTTCTGGGCTGTCTTATCGGTATTCTTCTGGTACGGTTTCGCGCCACTGAGGATAAGGATTGACAAGGAGATGTGAGTTGTAGAAATGGCGATTTCCTGTCACTTCAGGACCTAAAAACAGTGGTTTCTCAAAGTGTTCATCCTCTGTTTTTAGTTCAACTTCGGCAAACAGCAGTCCGTCATTGATGCCATGAAACTCATCCACCTCGAATATATGCCCTTCATAAGGCACAATCCATCGTGTCTTGTCAATGACACCACCGACACAAAGCTTGAACATCTCATCTGCTTCCTCGACAAGAATCTCGCGTTCAAACTCAAATCGGGACATTCCTCCATTGTGGGAAGGTCCTTTTATCGTGAGATACGCCTTGTCATCACGCAGCCTTATCCTGACAGTGGCTCCCTTACACGCCATATATCCCTGACGGATATGCGAGTGGGAGGAAGCCATTGCCTTATAGGAACCGTCTTTTCTTACCAGGAATTTGCGTTCTATTTCTTGCATTATACCAAGCAACTGAAACCAGCGAACACAACTCCGAGAGCGATAAGAATACCGATAATCCACATAATTACCTTGTTACCTTCAGCCTCTTGCTTCTTTGCATAGGCTTCACGCTTAGCGTTTGACTTTGCTTTGTTCTGACTCATAGTTATTGGTTTTTTAATTGTTTTACTTAATTCTCGCACGCCACTTGTAAAAAAAATATCAATAAATAAAAACAAACAAATATATTATTTTTATTTTTCCTTTATTTTTCTCTATTGATACTTTATTACATCCCCACGGCGGTGGGGACTTAAGGGGCTTATGTGACTGCTTTTACTCATCCACTACAGGAAATTCCATAAGATAAGCCTTGATGAAACCGTCAATCTTACCATTCATCACTCCTTCGACATCAGAGGTCTGATAGTTAGTGCGATGGTCTTTCACTCGCTTATCATCAAAGACATAGGAGCGTATCTGGCTGCCCCATTCTATCTTTTTCTTTCCAGCCTCAATCTTAGCCTGCGCTTCCAGACGCTTCTTCATGGCGCGATCATAGAGCTGTGACTTAAGGAGTCGCATGGCATTTTCACGGTTTTGCTGCTGCTTACGGCTCTCCGTGTTGGCAATAAGGATTTCTTCTTCCTCGCCAGTGTCGGGGTCTTGATACATATAACGGATACGGACACCGGTCTCCACCTTGTTGACGTTCTGTCCTCCAGCACCGCTTGAGCGGAATGTATCCCAACTTACGCGAGCAGGATCGACATATACCTCGATGGTATCGTCAATCAGTGGTGAGACAAAGACGCTGGCAAAACTGGTCATTCGCTTACCTTGCGCATTGAAAGGACTTACTCTTACGAGTCTGTGGACACCGCTTTCGCTCTTCAGGAAGCCGTAGGCATACTCTCCGCCCTCTATTTCCATAGTGACAGACTTGATACCTGCCTCATCGGCTTCTTCGAGATCGCTGATAGTGACCTTATATCCTTTTGCCTCAGCCCAACGCATATACATACGCCAAAGCATGGAAGCCCAGTCCTGAGCCTCTGTGCCACCAGCGCCAGCATTGATTTTCAGCACGCAGTCCATAGGGTCTTCTTTCTGTCGGAGCATATTTCTCATCTCCAGTTCCTCTATGGCATGGATAGCTCTTTCATAGCTTTTATCCACTTCTTCCTCCGTAGCCATCTCGTCACGGTAGAACTCCATGGCGAGTGCCACCTCGTCAGTAGCGGCACGCACTTCATCATATCCGTCAATCCATCGTTTGATGTCCTTGACAAGTTTCATCTGTGCCTGTGCTCTCTCTGGGTCTTCCCAGAAATCAGGTGCCTGAGTACGAAGGTCTTCCTCCTCATACTCCATCCTCTTCTTATCAATATCGAGGTACTTATGCAGCGCTTCCGCGCGGTCTTGAATATCTTTTAATTGATCTGCTGTTATCATATTCAATTACAAGACCCTCCCCCTGCCCTCCCTGTAGGGAGGGAGAAGTTAGTCTCTACTATTGATATATTCTATTTATATTATCTTCTCTTTATTCGCAAGCTGCAAGTGTAACCACTCCCTCCCTACAGGGAGGGCGGGGGGAGGGTCTCTTTTCTACTCCTTATACATCTCCTCTATCAGAGAAGCATAATGTTTGAAAATCTCTCCGCGACGAGTCTTGAGAGTGTTGGTCAATTCTCCGTTTTCCATAGTGAATGGCTGAGGAAGCAATCTGAACCTCTTCACCTGCTCATATCCTGCAAGTCCCTGCTGGAGAGTCTCCACTCTTTCGGCAAGCATCTTGAGAATCTTAGGATTATTACAGAGGTCCTCACGACTGGAGAATGGGATATTATACTCACGAGCATAGTCTTCGAGAAGTTTGTAGGCTGGCACGATGAGCGCAGAAACGAATTTCTTCTCATCAGCCACTACTACAGCCTGCTCTACATACTTATCCACCAGAAGCTTTGCCTCTACTGCCTGCGGAGCCACATACTTGCCATTTGACGTCTTATATAGGTCCTTGATGCGCTCGGTGAGGAAGAGTTCGCCGTTCTTGATGTATCCTGCATCGCCTGTACGGAAGAAACCATCCTCGGTGAAAGCATCTTTATTGAGATCATCGCGCTTGTAATAGCCCTTGGTGATGGTAGGGCCCTTGAGGAGAACCTCATTGTTGTCGCCTATCTTTATCCCGATTCCGGAGATTGGATAGCCCACAGAGCCGATGGTGAAAGGTTCGCCTTTATGGTCACAGGTGACTGTGGCGAGGCTCTCGGTGAGACCATATCCCACCACCATATATATGCCTATGGAGTGGACAAACATCTCCACTTCAGGTGAAACCCTTGCTCCTGCCGTCGGGAAAATATTGGCATTCTCCAGTCCGAGCTGCTTTCTGACGAGCGAGAGGACAGTGCTGTTGGCTATCTTGTATTTCAATGACAGCGTCAGAGGCGGGCGCTTGCCCATTGCACGGTACTCTATGTTATACTTTCTACCAGTTTCCAGCGCTGCGAGGAACATCTTGCGCTGCATTCCGGAAGCCTTTTCTATCTTTTCCTTCACACCTACATACACCTTTTCCCAGAATCTCGGCACTGCCGACATACACGTAGGATGCGTCTCACGCATGGACTGCTGGATGCGATGCGGATCGGTATTGACGATGACCGTGGCACCTTCAGTGAGCGCAAGCGTCATCCATCCGCGCTCGAAGATATGCGTTATAGGGAGGAATGTGATGACGCGGTCGTTCTCTCTCAGGTCCACACACTCGTCGTTCGCCTTCAGAGCAGCATGATACTGGCTGTAAGTGAGCATGACGCCCTTGCTTGCGCCTGACGTGCCCGATGTGTAGAGGATATTCACGAGGTCGTCTTCGTTTGCCTGTCGCCAGATATTGTCCAGCTCCGGCTGTCTCGGCATACCGTCAGCCAGCTTCAGAAAGTCCGTGAAATATATGGATGAAGTGTCATGCGCCGCCTTTATGACGTTAGTATCATATATGACGATGCGCTCCAGAGTATGGCAAAGAGCCTGCACTCTCTTTGCTTTGTCATACTGCTGCTGTTCTCCCACGAAGAGAATTCTTATCGAAGCATCATTGATGACATACTGGATCTGCTCTTCACTGCTTGTGGCATAGAAAGGAATGGTGACAGCTCTCACTCCGTAAGCGCCGAAATCGGTGAAGATATACTGCACGGAATTCTGCGAGAACACGCCTATGTTCTCCTGAACCTTCACTCCGAGATTGAGCAAAGCATTTGACACACGACGGGTATAGTCGGCAAAAGCGTTCCACGTAATCTGTTTCCACGCCGTCTTGCCAAACTCCTGGTACTCGAAGACTACCCTGTCCCCGTACTTTTTCGCCTGCTCATAAGGCAACTGAGAAAGATGACATCTTGTCTGCATTATGACTTCTCCTATTATTTATCAAATATATGCAAAGTTACATAATTCTTTTGAAAAAAGATACTCAATAGTTCTTTTTTTTCATATTCATCGTCAAAAAGCCCGCCTTTCATGCTTTAATGTGGCAAAAAATATGTAAGTTTGCAGTCTAATTTGCTTTCCTTTTATGACAACACAACAACTTACACTTGACGCCATCACGCTTCTGAAGCGTCTCATAGCCACTCCTTCCGTAAGCCGTGACGAAGAAAAGGCGGCTGACATCATGATGGAGGAAATCGAAAACTACGGTTTCCCTGCCATCCGCGATGGCAACAACATCTGGATTACCGACCCCGAAATGCGCGATGACCGCCCTACCCTGCTGCTCAATGCGCATATAGACACTGTGAAGCCCGTGGCTTCATGGACACGCGACCCTTTTTCCCCTGACATAGAGGGCGATACACTCTACGGACTTGGCAGTAACGACTGTGGCGGAGGACTCGTCTCCCTGCTTCAGGCATTCCGTTTCCTCGTCACTAAGCCTCGCCTTTACAACCTCGTCTATCTGGCTTCATGCGAAGAAGAGGTGTCAGGCATCAACGGCATACGTCGCGTCATTGACAAGCTCCCTCACATCGACGTGGCTATAGTGGGCGAGCCTACGGGTATGGAGCCTGCTGTGGCAGAAAAGGGACTGATGGTAATAGATATGACGGCGCACGGCAAGTCTGGTCATGCCGCACGTGGCGAAGGCATAAACGCAATATATGAGGCGCTGGATGATATGCTCTGGGTGCGTGATTACAAGTTTGATAGAGTCAGTGATTTCCTCGGTCCTACGGTGATGAACCTGACTGTGGTCAACAGTGGTACACAGCATAATGTCATCCCTGATGAATGCCGGATGGTGATAGACGTGCGTTCCAACGAGAACTACGACAATGAAGAAATCTTTCATTTTATCGATGAGCACACTAAGTCGGACTGCAAGGCACGCTCCTTTCATCTTCATTCGTCGCACATACCGCTCGATCACCCACTGGTCAAGCAACTCATCGCTATAGGCAAGCATCCTTTCGGCTCGCCAACGCTCAGCGACCAGGCTCTTATGCCTTGGCAGTCGCTCAAATTAGGTCCCGGTCAGTCATCGCGTTCGCACAGTGCAGACGAGTATATCCGCATTTCCGAGATAGAGGATGCCATCGGGACTTACATCAGATTGATAGAGGAAAGATAGTATTCATATAATCATAATGAGCATGATGCCAAGATAGCCCATCGCACCATCCGCCTGTTTGATGGAC
>URJQ01000010.1 GCA_900548195.1 uncultured Prevotella sp. | reverse complement strand
GGTATGTTTACTTGTGGGTTTAGGGAAGCCTTTAATGAAGTCGTAGAAAAAAGCAATTCTGGTACAGCAACATGGAGAAATGTTTTTATTAAGACAGTTTCTAACACCGAACACATTGCCTTAGAAAGTGGATATACTCAGCAACCTCAATGGATAAGTGGGGCATATGTACAAGATGACCTTAGAATAAATAGTGTTGAAATAGCAGGATTGGATGCAAACGAAAATGTCATCGGGTCTTACGGCAGTACTATTTATGCCTCTGATGTCGCACGTCTTTCTTTCAAGATAAACTACTCTTCGTCTAAAGCTGTAAATTTGACCTATAAATTAACCAACTCCGAGAAAATATATAAAAATGATGATTCTCCTTCTGGCTACACATGGAAAGTTGATTTTTCATCAGGTAACAGCAAAACTCATACACATAACTGGGGTTGGAAAAGTGCGGGGAATTACAAAGCAGACAATTATACCTATGAATTATTTTATAAAGGGAAATCAGTCTATAAAAAGACGTTCACTCTCTATCGCAAGCAAGGAGAAACTGATTATTTGACGGTTGACAATAAGACAGCAACGTCATGTCAGTTCTCAAGTAGTGGCGGTAGCGAATCATTTACTGTTAGGACTGATGGTGATTCTTATGAGGTAAGATTGCTTCCAAGTTGGTGTACTGTTACTTCAAGGACATCTGGCTCTTTTACCATACGATGTGAAGCCAATACATCTACATCCTCTCGTTCTGATTGGTTTCAAGTCAAGTCAGGTGAGAAAACAGTGAGAATAGATGTCACTCAAAGTGGCAATTTAAATGCAATTAACGCATCATTCGTAAGTGTATGGGTGGAGCATAATGTTTTGCAATATGTTGGTCTAATGGCTGTAAAGGGGATGAAGATACATGCCAAGTTCAATGTAAACAATATGCTTAACAAACAAGGATTGATACAAGCATATTTTTCTTTCCAAAATGGAAATGCTCTCAATGATTATAACGGTCTATATAGGGCGCCTAATGGTCAAGTGTCTGTTTGGGGCAACTTCACTCCGAACTACACAAACTGTATCTTCAATGATTATGTGTTGTTTATGCCCTATACCGAATTACATTGTGCAGGTGGAACAAGCTATTTAAGATTTCACTTAGAGCTATTTGAGAAAACTAGCGGTTCGTGGAAAAATATGGCCATTTCAAGTAATGTGGATTTTACATATACTGGGTTGTAATTGACAAATACAGATATTTATTCTTTTGTACTTGAACCCCTTCTAATCTATTTTACATAGTTGAGAATATCGCTCAAATGGTACGTAAGCATCTAAAAGTTGTTTTACGTATAACAAGAGGTAATCAGTGCCAACGGCGTGCGACGGTAGTCGCTCCCCACGTGGGGAGCGTGGATTGAAAACTTTTACTTGTTTTCAACATCATTGGAAAGAACTATGAATTATCAAACGCATAGTTATTACTTCATAATAGCATAGCTTTTACAAAGAGCTATCCCTCCCATTGGAGGAACAAGCACCCCTCTTATCCCCCTTGGGGGAGAATACTGGTTAGGGACTACTTTCTGGAGTGTATTGGAGTGAAATAACATAAAATATTTTTTCAATCATGGAGCAATTTGACTACATATTCTATTATTTTGCTTTGCAAGGGTTTCACATACCTCTGTTTTCGTCAAAATAACAATTGGAAAAATAGAACAAAAAGGCGGTCTCTTGGTTTCTGAAATGCTATGGCTAAGCTTTCACGATGCAATAACATAGATATTAGGCTGCAAAAGCATAGTTATTACCTCCCAATAACTATGCTTTTGCAGCCTAATATCTATGCTTTTGTAACCTATTGAATATCAGTTTGTTGCGAGAAGAGGGTTGTCTTTGGTGCTGATGTGGAAAAAATGAACAGGTTTTGTTGGTTTGTCTTTTAATAAAACATCAATGTTTAATATTGTTGTTTTGTTGTTTTGTGGTTTAGTGATTTTGTTGAATGTATAAGCAATGCAAACAACTAAACAACTAAACAACTAAACCGCAAAACCACAAGACCACATAATCAAGGTACTGTCTTCCAGACAGCTATTTCCATTTTACGTGTAATCCCGAGACTTCGTCCCGGGTTACTCTCGCTTCGCTCGGTATTGGCTTCCAGCCAAATCTTGTTGTTTAGTTGTTTGCTTTGTTTATACATTCAACAAAACAACAAGACAACAAAAACAACAAAACAACAAGACAACAAAACAACAAGACAACAAAACAACTACTTCACATGAATGTCAAAGCGGGAGATGGAGCAAGCGCTCTTGCCATTCTGGATTACCGGCACTTTCTTGCCGGCAGCATCCTCTACGTATTGCGGAGTAGCAAGCATAGTGTGGGAGTGTCCACCGAGTACGAGGTCGATACCTGTAGTCTCCTTGATGACACACTCATCGCTGGCGGTGGGGTCGCCAATCTTCCAACCGAGGTGGGAGAGGCATATCACGATGTCGCACTTCTCCTTGCCACGCAGAATGGAAACCATACGCTTTGCCACAGGAATAGGGTCGAGATACTTAGTGCTGCCATAGTTGGCTGCTGTGACGAGTCCCTCCAGACGTGGTGATAGCCCGAAGACACCGATTCTGACACCGTTGCGCACGATGACGGTATATGGCTTGACGATTCCTTCGCATGGCGTGCCGGTGAAATCATAGTTGGCGCAGACCACTGCGAATTTGGCATTGCGGAAGAGGCGTGCCATATTCTCCAGTCCGAAGTCAAACTCATGATTGCCTATGGCAACGGCATCATAGCCCATGAGATTCATCAGTCCTACCTCTACATCGCCCTTATACATAGTGAAATAAGGCGAACCCTGCGAGAAATCACCGCTGTCGAAGAGCAGTAGGTCGGGATTCTGCTTGCGCTGCAGGTCGAAGAAAGCCACGCGGCGCACGAAACCTCCGCGTCCAGCCTTGGTGGTGTCGCTGAGATTAGGGCTGTATGGATAGATTTGAGAGTGGGTGTCGTTGGTGTGATAGACGGTGATGGTCTTGTCCTTCTTCGCCTCGGCGATGGAGAAGACGGAAATCATGATAAGGAGTATGGTGGTAATCTTTTTCATGTCTTATTCTGTTACGGTTATTCTTCCATCCAGTTTAGCTTCAGCTTCCTTGCCCTGTCGGGAGAGTTCCTTGAAGTAATCGATGATGATAAATCGGAGATTGTTGCTCTTGTCGGTCAGCATCTTACGGTCGGTGCCAAGCGTGAAGGCAGGCATACCGTCGTTGCCCTCAGAGAGATAGTCGATGGTGGCGATGCGGTATTTGGCTTCCGGATTGACTGGTTGCCCCTTGATGAGGAGCGATACGAGTTTTCCATCCTTTGTGATGACTGCTTTCACCTCCTTGCTGACTCCCTCTCCGTGGCGTGCCGCTATCTGCTCAAAGAGGCTTGTGAGGTCTTTTCCCGTGAGAGTGAGGAAGCATATTTTGTTTTCAAACGGTGCTACGTCGATTATGTCGCCCACGGTGATGTCGCCTTTGCTGATGGAAGCGCGTATTCCACCTATATTATATACGCCGAGGTCAGGCTTTTCTCCAAACTGGCTGCCTGATGCCACGAGGATATCGGTCAGGAAATTGGATAGAAGGCTTTCCGGGCGACGTGTCGTCATGTCGTGTGCGGCACGACCTACTACGGGCGACATGATGCTGTCCACGGCGTGCTTGTAAGGCGCGATGAAGGCTTCGGCGGCGTCATTCTTCGCTTTGTCGTATTTAGCATCAATTGTATATCGCTGGAAATCCATGCTTTCCACGGAATATCTATGCGATGTGCAAGCCATAAAGGCGAGCGAAAAGAGGCATAGGGAAATGTAGCTTGTAGAGAATGTTTTCATGTCGATAATACTTGTTTTGAGGACAAAATTAAGCAAAAAATGCTGATAATCAAAAGAAAATGCGAAAAAAAAGACTATTTGTTTGGTTATTCCATTGAAATTGAGTAATTTTGCACCCGCTTTCGGCGTAACCTATGGTGAGGGAGAAGTGTTACCCACTATGTTGCGCTCGAACGATACAACAACATTATAAAAAATATCATTCAAAATGGATTTGATCAAAGTTGCTGAAGAAGCATTTGCAACCGGCAAGAAGTTCCCTGAGTTCAAGTCAGGTGACACTGTAACAGTCGCTTACAAAATTATCGAGGGTTCTAAGGAGCGTATCCAGCTCTTCCGTGGTGTCGTTATCAAGATTTCTGGTCATGGCGACAAGAAGCGTTTCACAGTTCGTAAGATGTCAGGTACTATTGGCGTAGAGCGTATCTTCCCAATCGAGTCTCCTGCTATCGACTCTATCGAAGTGAACAAGCACGGTAAGGTTCGTCGCGCTAAGCTTTACTACCTCCGTAACCTCACTGGTAAGAAGGCTCGTATCGCTGAGAGACGCGTCGTTACTACTAAGTAATAACCCTTCCAGGAAGAAAGAAAAAACAAGGCTCAACTCCGCTGTATGGCGAAGATGAGCCTTGCTCTTTTTTTTCTATGTATGTGTTTCCTCTTCTTTTTCTTCTCCTTCCTCTGAGTCATCGTCAGGACTGTCGATGCACTCCTCTTGAAATACGGAATGGAGCTCGCTCCAGTTCTGGAAGCCAGCAAGAAGGGCAATATTGTCGAGCATTTCCTTTGAAGGATGCTCCAGATGCTTGAACATCTCCCATGCCTTATGCAGGTTTAACTTTCTATGCTTCATTTCCCTTTCGTATTGATATAGTGGTAAATCCAGGTGCAAAGGTAAGCATTTTTCACATAATACAAAGAAAATCTGAGTTTTTTTTATTAACTTTGCACACGGAGAGGCAAAGAACCTATCCCATAAAGACAAGAAAAGGCGCATTATGGGCGCTTTCCGGCACGGGAAAGGATGCCGTTATTATGGTCACAACAGTAGGATAAACAAAAATCACAAGTATAAATATAATGAAAGAATTAGAACTTAAGTACGGTTGTAACCCAAATCAGAAACCGTCACGCATCTTCATCGAAGAGGGTGAACTCCCTATCGAAGTACTTAATGGACGCCCAGGATATATCAACTTCCTGGATGCCTTCAACTCATGGCAACTTGTCAAGGAACTCAAGGAGGCTACTGGACTGCCAGCTGCTGCCAGCTTCAAGCACGTCAGCCCTGCTGGTGCTGCCGTAGGACTTCCATTGACTGATACACTCAAGAAAGTGTATTTCGTCGATGATGTGAAGATACCTCTCTCACCTATAGCTTGCGCTTATGCTCGTGCTCGCGGTGCAGACCGTATGTCAAGTTATGGTGATTTCATCGCACTCTCAGATACTTGTGATGCTGCTGTGGCAACACTCATCAAGCGCGAGGTAAGCGACGGCATCATTGCTCCAGACTTTACAGAGGAAGCTCTCCAGATACTCCGCGACAAGCGCAAGGGCACTTACAACGTCATTAAGATTGACCCAACCTACAAGCCTGCTCCTATCGAGCGCAAGCAGTGCTTTGGCATCACATTCGAACAGGGACGCAATGAGATCGCTCTCAATGATCCTGCTCTCTTTGAGAATATCCCTACTGTAAGCAAGAACTTCACTGAGGAGGCAAAGCGCGACCTTATGATTGCCCTCATCACTCTGAAATATACTCAGTCAAACTCAGTATGCTATGTCAAGGACGGACAGGCTATCGGCATCGGTGCTGGTCAGCAAAGCCGTATCCATTGCACACGCCTCGCTGGCAATAAGGCTGACATCTGGTGGCTTCGCCAGTGCCCTAAGGTGATGAATCTGCCATTCAAGCCAGGCATTCGTCGTGCAGACCGCGACAACACCATCGATGTATATATCTCTGACGACTATGAGGATGTACTTGCAGAAGGCACATGGCAGAATTTCTTCACAGAGAAGCCAGAACCTCTCACACGTGAGGAGAAGAAGGCTTGGATAGCACAGAATACAAAGGTAAGTCTCGGCTCTGATGCTTTCTTCCCATTCGGCGACAATATCGAGCGTGCTCACAAGTCAGGCGTAGAGTATATTGCCCAGGCTGGAGGCTCAGTGCGCGATGATAATGTCATAGAGACCTGTGACAAGTACGGCATCACTATGGCATTCACTGGTGTACGTCTGTTCCATCACTAATTCAAAATGAAGAATGCAGAGTGTAGAATGAAGAATGTAGAATGAAGAATGAAGAATGAAAAATTCGGATTACGTTCTTCGCTTTGAGGCTCCTAATTGCGTCAGCGCGATTTTTCACTCTTCACTTTTCACTTTTCACTAAAAGAAACGTAACTTCCATTCTTCATTCTTCATTCTTCATTCTTCATTCTTCATTCTTCATTCTTCATTTAAAAAATAAAACTATGAGCGATTTCGAAGACATCCTGGTCAATGGCATTTCATTCAGCAGAGGCGGAGATCGCCCAAAGCAGGACGAAGGCAAGGTAAAGACCAAAGCAAAGAAAAAGAAGTATATCACTGGCGCACACGGTTCAGGCTCTGCTATGCAGAAGGCGAAATATCGTGAGCAGCGTGCCAAAAGGCATAAGTGATAGAGACTTCTTGAGTCCCAAACCACATGAATGGGTTGTGGGTTGCCGGTTCTTGGACGGTTTGCACCAAGCTGTCAGAAAACGGCAACCGACAACCCGCTTTTGTTTTCCACGCAAATGATAACCAACTAAAACCGCAAGCCGACTGCTTCTTTTTCATTACATTAACCATAGAATGTGAAGAATAATTTGGCTATTTGAACTTTTTGTGCTAATTTTGTACCCCAAAAGTGTAGAAGTGTTATCTGCACCCTATAGGAATACCCCAAGAAACAAGCATGTTCGGAATAAAGAAAATCGACATATATATGTTAAGGCAGTTTCTGCTGCTTTTTATCGGTGCCTTCTGCATCAGCCTCTTTGTGCTTATGATGCAGTTTCTTTGGCGTTATGTCGATGACCTTATCGGAAAAGGATTGTCGATAGACGTGCTGGGACAGTTCTTCTGGTATATGTCCCTCAAGCTCGTTCCGCAGGCTTTCCCTCTCGCCGTGCTCCTTTCTTCACTCATAGCAATGGGTAATATCGGTGAGAATAGTGAGCTTACAGCCATCAAAGCGGCTGGAATATCGCTGATGCAGGCTTTGAGATCACTCATCATTTTCTCAATCTTTGTCTCCGTAGGGTCATTCTATTTCCAGAATTCAGTAGGACCAGACGCCACGAAGAAGCTTGCCCAACTGCTCCTTTCCATGAGGCAGAAGAGCCCGGAACTGGAGATTCCAGAAGGTATATTCTATGACGGAATACCAAATTGTAACCTCTATGTCCAAAAGAAAGATATGGAGACAGGTATGCTCTACGGTGTCATGATATATAGGATGACGGATAGTTACGAGGATGCGGCAATCATTCTGGCAGACTCCGGAATGCTGCAATCCACGGCAGAGAAACAGCATCTCGTCCTTTCTTTATATAATGGAGAATGGTTTGAGAATATGCGCTCACAGGAATTGACGCAGAATTCCGCCGTGCCATATCGTCGAGAGTCATTCGTAAGCAAGAAGATAGTACTCAATTTCGACAATGGATTCAACCTTGCCGATGCCTCAGTATTCTCAAATAACCCGCAGGCGAAGAGCCTTAGTCAGATTAGTCTTGCGATAGATTCGCTCAATCATACGTATGACAGCGTAGGAACTCGCTTGGCAGAAGACCTCAAAAGAGGCTATATAGCCATTCCGCATCTTGAAAAGAAAGACTCACTGCTCGCTATCAAGGAAGCTGCAAAGAATACAACGCAGTTTGACACCCTCGTAAACAAGATGTCATTGGCGGATAGAAGAGATGCCATTCAGCGGTCATTGAATAGTGTGCAGATGGTTTCCTCCGAATTGGAGTTCCGCGAAATGATTGCCAAAGATGGAGAAAAGATAATAAGAGAGCACAGAATAGAGCAGATAAATAAGTTTACACTGTCGCTTACCTGTCTCATCTTCTTCTTTATTGGCGCACCGCTTGGAGCAATTATCCGTAAGGGCGGACTCGGTCTGCCTGTCATAATATCGGTATTGGTCTTCATCGTCTTCTTTATCCTCGACAATACAGGCTACAGAATGTCGAGAATAGGAGAGTGGCCGGTATGGTTTGGTAAGGGACTCGCACCTGCTGTCCTTATCCCGCTCGCCACATTCGTCACCTATAAGGCTAACAAAGACTCGGCTGTATTCAATATGGATGCCTACCGACTCTTCTTCATACGTCTCCTCGGACTGCGTCAGAAGCGTAACATCGCCGGCAAGGAAGTCATCATCCAGGATCCTGACTATATCGGAGATACAAGGACACTCACTGCTATCACGCAGCAGATACATGACTATGCCCATGCGCACCACTTGATGCGCATGCCGAATGTAGTCAATGTGTTCTTCCGATACCAGCCTGACCATGAGATGGAACGCATCAGCGAAACTCTCGAAGCCGTGATAGAAGACCTCTCCAACACCCGCGACAGGTACATATTGAGCTATCTCAATAAGTATCCGATTGTCTCATTGAAGGCACATACCCGTCCTTTCGAGCGCAAATGGCTCAATGTCCTCGCAGCTCTGGTGTTCCCCGTAGGCATTATTCTCTATTTCCGTATGTGGAGATTCCGTCTCCGTCTCTATGGAGATTTGAGGCAGATACGCACTGTCAGTAATTCCATCATCGATAGAGTGGAGGAACTTTACGGCCCAATCGCGCAGGAAGAGCAGACTGATAAGTAGGTGATCATAATAATGAAAAACAAATATTATTATCTATTCATTAACAAATAATTTTGATTACCTACTTACTAACGGTATAACGATGGAATAGGACTCCAATCAGCTCGCAACAGCTAAGGTGGTCTTTGAAATCTTCAGGTAATTTTGACTACAGAAATAATGTGTATGTGGTACAAGAAAGTGATATATTTTCTTGCGCATAAACATGCGCTTTTTCCTTATATATATAAATAAGGTGTAGGCAAAAAGTAAAAAAGGTGCAAAAGTAAAGCAAAAAGGTAAAAAATGATACAATATTTTCGTGAAAAGAAAGTTTTTTATTAACTTTGCAAATTGAATGGGAGGAAAATGACAAATCTATTGCGTTTCACCACTCATTTCTAACTGCTAAAGGAAATAATTTTTCTAACACAAACAAATATGGTACATTTATCAAATCGTCTTAACAGACTCGCTCCTTCGGCTACTCTCGCCATGTCACAGAAAAGTGGTGAGATGAAAGCGCAGGGCATCGATGTGATTAACATGAGCGTCGGTGAGCCTGACTTCAACACTCCTGATCACATCAAGGCTGCTGCTAAGCAGGCTGTGGATGACAACTGGTCACGTTATTCTCCAGTTCCTGGCTATCCAGACCTTCGAAAAGCTATCGTAGAGAAACTGAAGCGTGAGAACGGACTTGATTATACCATGTCGGAGATCCTCGTCAGCAATGGCGCAAAGCAGGCTGTCTGCAATGCTGTAATGGCTCTCGTGGATGATGGTGACGAAGTTATTATCCCTGCACCTTACTGGGTAAGCTACCCACAGATGGCGCTCCTCGCAGGCGGTGTCCCTGTTCATATCCCAGCGGGATTCGACCAGAACTTCAAGATTACTCCTGAACAGCTCGAAGCGGCTATCACTCCAAAGACAAGAATGCTCATCCTCTGCTCTCCAAGCAACCCTACAGGAAGCGTGTATAGCAAGGATGAACTCAAGGCTCTCGCCGATGTCCTCAAGAAGCATCCAGAGGTTTATGTCCTCGCTGATGAAATCTATGAGCACATCAACTATGTAGGCAAGCACGAGAGCATAGCACAGTTCCCTGGAATGAAGGAACAGTGCATCATCATCAACGGCGTCAGCAAGGCATACGCGATGACTGGATGGCGTATCGGATATATGGCTGCTCCTGAATGGATCGTAAAGGGATGCAACAAATTGCAGGGTCAATACACATCAGGACCATGCTCAGTAAGCCAGAAAGCAGCTGAGGCTGCCTACGTCCTTTCACAGGACTGCGTAGAGGAAATGCGCGTAGCATTCGAGCGTCGCCGTGACCTCATCGTGGAACTTGCAAAGGATATTCCAGGACTGGAAGTCAATGTGCCACAGGGCGCATTCTATCTCTTCCCTAAGTGCGCAAGCTTCTATGGTAAGAGTGACGGACAGCACACTATCAATAACTCCACCGATCTCGCCATGTACCTTCTCGAAGTAGGTCATGTGGCTACAGTAGGAGGTGATGCATTCGGCGACCCTGAGTGCTTCCGTATGAGTTATGCCACCAGCGATGATAATATCCGAGAGGCAATGCGCCGTATTAAGGAATGTCTCGCTAAATTGAAATAATGCACGAAAACGCGGAATGATACCCACGTTTTGCAGGGTTTTTGCAGTGTAAAATGTAAAAATATATGTTAAAAGTTCTAAATCAACACGATAGTTCAAGAGAATTTGCTATCTTTGCGATTGGAAAGCCGACATATAACTTTATGTTAACCGCTCGACAAAAAACCTAATAGCAGAAAAATAACAAGAAGTATCAGATTAATAGGCAAAAATTATTAACTCAAATTATTAATAACTAAAAATCAATCAAAATTATGGCAGCTACACAAAAGCCAGCCCAGAAGAAGCAGTCAACAGGCTTCCAGGGCGTTCGTAATGCAGTTTGGATCATCGCCGCTATGTTCATCGTGGCAGTATGTATCTTCAAGTACGTTCTCGGTAACCCAGCTAACTTCGTTGGTGGTGACCCAGAAGGTGAAGTACTCAATGGTAATATGCTTGGTACTATCTATAAGGGTGGTATCGTCGTTCCAGTCCTCATCACTTTGATGCTTACTGTATTGTGCCTCTCAGTAGAGCGTTACCTCGCTCAGCGTACCGCTTTCGGTAAGATGGCTACTACAAAGTTCGTTGTTGCAATCAAGGCAGCTCTCGCTAAGAACGATTTCGTTGAGGCTAAGAACCTTTGCGCTAAGCAGCGTGGTACAATCGCTAACGTAGTAGGCGCTTCTCTCAATGCTTATGAGGAGATGGAGAGAACACAGGGCATCAAGAAGGCTCAGAAGATCTCTAAGATTCAGCAAGCTCATGAGGAGGCTGTACAGTTGGAAATGCCAACTCTTCAGATGAACATGCCTATCCTCGCTACTCTCGTTACCCTCGGTACTCTTACCGCTCTGTTCGGTACTGTAACAGGTATGATCAAGTCATTCGCCGCTCTTGCTTCTGGTGGTGGTGGTGACTCTGTCGCACTTTCTACAGGTATCTCTGAGGCTCTTATCAACACCGCCCTCGGTATCTTGACCTCTTGGCTCGCAGTAGTATCTTACAACTTCTTCTCTAACCGTATCGACAAGCTCACATACGCTCTCGACGAGGTTGGTTACACTATCGCTCAGACTTACGAGGCAAACCACGACGAGGCTTAAGTTTTTACTAACCCTTTAAATCTTTTATCGCTATGGGTAAAGTAAAACTTAAGAAACAAGACATCTGGATCGACATGACGCCTATGTCAGACGTGATGGTGCTGTTGCTCTGTTTCTTTATGTTGACCTCAACATTTACGAAGCCAGAGCCAGTAAAGGTGGTTACACCGGCATCTGTGTCTGAGATTAAGGTGCCTGAGAAGGATGTGCTGAATATTCTTGTCGATAAATCCGGCAAGGTATTCATGAGTATGGATAACCAGTTCCAGCTTGGTGACGTTTTTGATGATGTTACAAATCAGTATGGCTTGGACCTCTCAAAGCTCAAGGGAGCTTTCGTAGCTGACCCTATGTTCGGCGCACCTATGCAGGACCTCGAGGACTTCCTCAAGATTCCTGATTTGGAGCGTGGAAAGAAGCTTGCAGAACTTGGTATTCCTTTGGATAGTATTGATGGTGGAATCAGTGAGTTCCAGACTTGGGTAAAGGCAGCTCGCGCTGCCAACAGCGACATCAAGGTTGCGCTCAAGGCTGATAGCGAAACTCCTTATAAGACTATCAAGCGAGTAATGAACGAGTTGCAGGATATTAACGAGAACCGTTATTATCTTATCACCAACCTGAAAACTGAGGAGGACTAAGGCATGGCAAAAGAAAAGAAACAAAGACAGAAGAAACAGCAAACTCGCGTGGACTTCACCCCTATGGTGGACATGATGATGTTGCTTATCACCTTCTTCATGCTCTGTACCACATTGGCTAAGCCTCAGACCATGGAACTCTCTATGCCTACCAACGATAAGAACCTGTCCGACCAGGACAAGTCTGTCACTAAGGCATCTTATACCATTACTATGTACGTTACTGCTGACAACCAGATTTACTACATCGCTGGTCTGCCTAAGTACGACGACCCTACATGTCTCAAGAAGACTACATGGGGCAAGGATGGTATCCGTAAGGTCCTCATCTCTCACGTGACTGAAGATGGCACTCAGCCTGTTCTCGACATCATGACCGCCAAGGCTAAGCTTGACGAGCAGCGTGCAAAGAACCCTGAAATGCCTCAGGCACAGTATGATGAGCGTCTCAGAGCTATCAGAAATGGTGACATCAATGGTGATGGCAACAAGATTCAGACTATGACCGTTATCATCAAGGCTACAGATAACTCTTCTTATCTCAACCTTGTTGATGCTCTCGACGAGATGCAGATATGCTCTATTAACAAGTATGTGATAGATAAAATCAACGATCAGGACAAGAAGCTTCTCGAAGAGGCTAAGGTCAAGGAGTAAGTCTATTAGTAATGTAACTTTAACTTAAGAAAGGAAAAGAAAATGTCACAAATAGATCTTATTGACAATAAGTGGTCGGACTTAATGTTCGAAAACCGTAACAAAGAGTACGGTGCTTATGTTCTCCGCCGCCAGACAGGTCGTCGTAATGTCGCTGCCATTTTGGCCGTTCTCCTGCTTTTTGCATGTGTAATGGTGTATATGGTTGCTAAAAACGCATACGATGAGTATCAGAAGACTCATCAGATTCACGACCAGGTGACCGAACTCACTACCCTCAAGCAGGAGAAGAAGAAGGAAGCCAAGGTGGAGCGTAAGGAAATTGTTAAGCAGCAGGAAGTTGAAAAAGTCGTAGAAAAGGTTAAGAGCTCTGTAAAGTTTACCGCTCCTGTCATCAAGAAGGACGAAGAGGTGAAGCCTGAAGATGAGCTTAAGACTCAGGAAGAAATCATGGACTCTAAGGTTGCCGTTGGTTTTGCCAACGTTGTAGGTAACGATGAGAATGGTGAAGTCCTCAAGGCTAAGGAAGTTATTGCTACTGAGCCTGTGAAGCCTAAGGAGGAAGAAAACAAGGTATTCGATGTTGTAGAACAGATGCCTTCTTTCCCTGGTGGTAACTCAGCTCTTATGCAGTTCCTCTCCAAGAACATCAAGTATCCTGTAGTTGCTGAGGAAAATGGTATCCAGGGACGTGTAGTCTGTACCTTCGTCGTAGAACGTGACGGTCGTGTTACTGATGTACGCGTAGTTAAGTCTGTCGATCCTTCTCTCGATAAGGAGGCTGTTCGCGTTGTTAGCTCAATGCCTGCTTGGATTCCTGGTAAGCAGAATGGTTCTGCAGTGCGCGTAAAATATACGCTCCCTGTTACATTCCGTCTTCAGTAATTTATGAACGAATATCTTACCTGAAGTAGGATTTATTCTTACCCAATGTAGGATTGAATGTATATCCTTGGGTTCCCTCCCTCCTGTAGAGTAGGGAACCCAAGTTTTTTCTGACAAAGCGCCTCCGTTGTCACTTCATTCCCTTGTATTCTCCGGTCTGAAGCTATAGGGCGCAATGCGCTTTTCCACCTTATTATATATATAGGGCTTAATCACTACACACACTGGGCTGAATTCTTAGATATATAACTTAGAAGTCTTATTGGTAAATAGGTCTGGAATCTAAACGTCTTATCATTATGAAGCATATAAATTCAATCGTCGTTATTATTATTGTTTCAATGCTCTCATTAGGCATGTTGTCTTCCTGTAAAGATAAAAAGAAAGACCCTAATGCGCGCACTGACACTTACGCTACCGGAAAGATTACTTTCGGAGCGGATGAAAGTTTTGCTCCCATCATTGATGAGGAAATGGACGTATTCCATTCCATCTATCCTAATGCGCACGTCACTCCAAAGTATATGAGCGAGTCTGAGGGAATGAATCTCCTTCTCGATGACAAACTTCTCCTTATGATTACAGCGCGTGACTTCAAGAAAAAGGAAAGGGAAAACCTCAAGAAGCGTGATCGCCTGCCTATCTCCATCTTTATGGGATATGATGGTTTGGCTCTCATCGCCAACAAGAACAATAATGACTCTTGTCTCTCCGTGAACACCGTAAAGAAGATTCTCACGGGAGAATACACACAATGGTCTCAGATCAATCCGGCAAGCAAGTCAAGAGGAGAGATTATAGTGGCTTTCGACAACAAGACTTCCAGCACGGTCCACTATGTAGAGGATTCCATTCTTGGAGGCAAACCGATTACCACTCCGAATGCTTTCGCTACCAAAAAGACTGCTGATGTGGTCTCTTACGTGGAGCAGACACCGGGAGCTATCGGAATTATCGGAAGCAACTGGCTCAATGACAAGCGCGACACTACCAACCTTACATGGAACAAGGCAATCCGCGTCTTGCGCATATCAAAGCTTGACCCTGCTACATGGAAAAACTCTTACAAACCTTATCAGGGCTATATCTACAATGACAAGTATCCGTTTATCCGTCGCATCTGGGCATTGCTCAATGACGAGCGCGGTCGTTACGGACTTCCATACGGCTTCACGCAGTTTATCATCTCCTCAAAAGGTCAGTTGATACTCTTCAAGGCTGGTCTCCTTCCAGCTTATGGTAATATCAGCATCCGTGAGGTTCATGTAGATGATTAAGAATGGCTGCAGTGTTCAAATCGTCCATAAAACCATCCGAAAAGAGTGTTGTAACATACTATTTAACATACTCGCAAGGACATTTAACACAATGTATGCAACAAACAAACTATGTAATGCGTCTATATAGTTAGAGATTGAAATCTCAAGGGGTAATAAAATTGAAAAATCAAAGTAGAAAACAAGAAAATTATGAAGACAGTTAAATATTTTTTGATTGGAGCCTTGATGACAGCCATCAGCGCTCCTGTTATGGCTCAGAGTGACGATGTCGTTTCTCAAGCTACTGAGATTATCAAAGGTAAGGCAGAGGATGCCGATAAGCAGGTGAAGAATCTTGTTAAGCCTTTCAAGAAGGATGCTAAGACTCTTGCTGCTGTAGGTCGTGCTTACCTCGGTGTAAAGAATTTTGATCAGGCTGATGTCTATGCCGACCTCGCTATCAAGGCAGGCAAGAATGTAGCAGCTGGCTATGTTTTGAAGGGTGACATCTGCGTCCTCAAGGATGACGGTGGCGCAGCTTCCAGTTGGTTTGAGCAGGCTATCTATTTTGAGCCAAAGGATCCAGAAGGATACCGTCGTTATGCACAGATCAATAGTAAGACAGACCCAAAGGGCTCTATCGAAAAGCTTGAGGCACTTCGTTCCATCGACCCATCTTATCCTGTTGACCTCATCGCTGCTGAAATCCAGTCTCGTGCTGGCAATGCAGACGCAGCAATAGGTTATTATTCTAAGGTGGACCTCAGCAAGATGAAGAACTATGAGCTTACCGACTACTCTATGCTCCTCTTCCTCAAGCAGAAGTATGATGAGTCTCTCAAGGTTTCTACTTTTGGTAATGAGAAGTTCCCACGCTATGCTTCCCTCAACCGTCTCTCTATGTTCAACAGTGTGAACCTTGAGAAGTACGAGGAAGCTCTCGTTTATGCAAACCGTCTCTTCAATGAGTCAGACTCTGCTAAGTTCTCTTATCTTGACTATATCAACTATGGTACAGCTCTCCAGAAGCTTAAGAAGAACGACGAGGCTATCGAGGTGTTCAAGAAGATTGTAGAGGATCCAAACGTAGATGTAGCTGACAAGGTTAGCTCATATAAGAATCTCTCTGACGTGTATAAGTCACTTGGTGATTACAACAACGCTCTCGCATACTATGAGAAGTATGTTGCAGGTCAGGAGAAGGTTACTGCAAACGTGAAAAATGGTCTCGCTCTCATTTATCGTTCTATGGCTCTCGAAGAGAATGCTACTCCACAGCAGAAGGCAGAGGCTATCAAGAAGGCAGACGAAGTATTCGGTCAGATTGCTGCAGAGTTCCCTAACTTCGAGCAGAGTGTAACAGCTCAGCGTGCTAAGCTCGCCTTCATTCTCGACCCAGAAGATAAGGCTGGTATAGCTAAGCCACACTATGACAAGATTATCGAGCTTATCATGGCTCTCGATAAGAAGGACGAGTCAGACAACCGTCTTCTCGTAGAGGCTTACACTTATAACATGGTATATTTCCTCAAGACTAAGGATGATATTGCTACTTCAAAGGAGTACGCTAAAAAGATTCTTGCTATCGACCCTTCAAATGCAATGGCTGCACAGGTAGCTGCCTTGAAGTAATATCTGTAAGTTACAATATAATCTAAGTGAGTTCTATATTATATAGAGCTCACTTTTTTCGTTTCTTATTGTTTGCAGAACTGTAACCATCCGAAATCCCAACTTTACAGAGCCTGTTTCTGTATGTACTAAATGTGCGGTTTTATAACTGTATTACATACACTTTAATGTTTTTTCATTTCAAAAGCTATCCCTTTTCTATATTTTTTTGTATTTTCATAAAAAATAATTAAAATTATAGGGACTATAATCTGACACGTGTCGTTTTTATAACCGAATGAAAAACCCATCAACAAAATCGAAATTTATATGAGAAAGAAGTATCAACAGTTTCATTCTGCAACTTCGAAGGCATTTAAGTTTGCCTTCTTGATGCTCTTCTTGTTATCAAATTGCGCTATTGCATTAGCACAGTCACCAAACAAGAAGATTAGCGTCACATGCAATGATGAGCCATTGGCCAGTGCACTCAAAAAAGTAGAAAAAGCATCAGGTTACAAAATCCTGTTTACCTACGACGAAGTGCAGTCTTACAATGTATCACTCCATGCCAAGGAGCAGGCTGTCAGCTCAGTTCTTAAACAAATGTTATCTAACCTGCCATTTGCTTACAAGTTCAATGGCAATTACATCAATGTGACAAAAAGTGCAAAGCGAACCATCAACGTTTCCAAAGGAGGAGAAAATGGGAGTAATACCGTGCGTGGTATTGTCCTTGACGAGCTTGGTAGTCCTATTCCTGGTGTTAATATTGTTGTGGTAGATAAGCACTACGGCACTACCACCAACGTGGAGGGTAACTTCACTCTCGAACTCAAAGAGTCAAAGGCTCTCGTTGAGTTCTCCTTCATCGGTATGAAGAAGCAGAGGATGGTGCTCTCTTCCAAGCAGCCATACGTAAAGGTTACACTTCTTGAGGACTCACAGCGTCTTCAGGATATGGTCGTTACTGGTTATCGTAACGTCAGCAAGAATAGTTACACTGGTAGTTCTACACAGATTGCTGGTGATGACCTCCGTAAGGTATCTCAGACTAATATCCTTGACGCTATCCAGAGTTTCGACCCATCATTCCGCCTTCTTAACAATACACAGTTCGGTTCTGACCCGAACAATATGCCAGAGATGCAGATTCGTGGACGTTCTGGTGTAGGTATCCGTGAACTTGATACCGACAAGCTTTCTAAGTCAAACCTCCAGAACAACCCTAACCTCCCTACATTCATTATGGACGGTTTCGAGGTATCTATCGAGAAGATTTATGACCTTGACCCTGCTCGTATCGAGAGTATCACCATCCTGAAGGACGCTGCCGCTACAGCCATCTACGGTTCACGAGCAGCTAATGGCGTTGTTGTCGTTACTACAGTAGCTCCTAAGCCAGGTGAGGTACGCGTATCTTACGGTTTTACAGGTACTTTGGAGACTCCTGACCTCCGCGACTATAACCTTGCAAATGCAAGCGAGAAGCTTGAGATTGAGCGTCTTGCAGGTCTCTTCGAGCCAGGACAGGGCAGCATCAATACAGAGGCTGACGGTGTTAACGCATACAACAAGAAGCTTGCTCTTCTCAAGAGAGGCATTGACACAGACTGGCTCTCACTTCCTTTGAGAAACGGTCTTGACCAGAAGCACAGCGTATATATCGAAGGTGGTACACAGAACCTCCGCTACGGTATCGACGGTGCATTCAATAAGGTACAGGGTGTCATGAAGGGATCAGGCCGTGACCGTTACGGTATCGGTATTTCTCTCGACTATCGTCTGAAGAAGTTCCAGATCAAGAACACCTCTACATTCAATCACACTAAGTCCAAAGAGTCTCCTTATGGTTCATTCGGTGATTACACCAGCCTCATGCCATACGATACTCCATACGAGGACGGTCAGCTCACACAGAGTCTCAGCTATTCTACAACAAGCGGCAACCGTAGTGCCAACAACCCTCTCTTCGAGGCTACTCTCAATAACTTCGACTGGAATTCATACGACGAGTTCATCAACAACCTCAGCTTCAACTGGTATATGAATGATTACTGGATGGCTAAGGGTCAGTTCAGCGTGACAAGACAGTACAGCCGTGGTGAAAGATTCATCGATCCATTGTCAAGCAAGACAAGTGCTATCGGTGACAATTCTAATCAGAATAAGGACAAAATGGGTGACCTCTACACCTCTTCCGGCAACAGCTTGAGAATGTCTGCTAATGCGTTCCTCTTCTACAACCAGAGCTTCGACAAGCATAACCTCAATGCTTCTGCAGGTTGGGAAATGAATACTTCTACCAATGATGGCCTCTCCGCTCATTATCGTGGCTTCCCTTCAGGTCAGTTCCACTCCCTGAACTATGCTAACGAAATATATAAGAAGCCTACAAAGTCTGAGGGTACATCACGCATGGTAAGTATGCTCGCTACTCTCAACTATACCTGGAACAACATCTACCTCGTTGACGGTTCTGTTCGTTTCGATGGTTCTTCTGAGTTCGGTTCTAACCAGCGTTGGGCTCCATTCTTCTCTTCTGGTCTCGGTATCAACGTTCACAACTATGAGTTCCTCAAGGACAACAAGTACATCAACCGCTTGAAGGTACGTGGTTCTTACGGACGTACAGGTAAGGTGAACTTCCCTGACTATGCTGCTCAGACAGTCTATGAGCCTCTCTTCGATGAGTGGTATGCTACAGGTTACGGTGCTATCCTCAAGGCTCTTGGTAATAAGGACCTCACTTGGGAAAAGACTGATAAGTTCAACTTCGGTCTTGAGACACAGTTCTTCAACGAGCGTCTCACCATCGACTTCGATTATTACTATGAGAAGACCATCGACCTCGTGAATGACGTATCCCTCTCCAATACTTCCGGTTTCTCTACCTACAAGAACAACATGGGTGAGGTGGAAAACAAGGGATTCGAGGTGACATTGCGTTACGATGCTTATAAGAACAAGGATTGGCTCGTTGCTCTATGGGGTAATATGGCTCACAACTCCAACAAGATTCTTAAGATTTCCGACTCCCAGCGCGCTTACAACCAGCGTGTGGCTGAATACTATAAGAGCGAGCAGATCAAGCAGCTGAACGGTATCGCTGTCAGTGATGCAGCATTCTCCATTCCTATTGCACAGTATGCAGAAGGCCAGTCACTTACATCTATCTGGGCTGTTAAGTCTCTCGGTATCGACCCATCTACCGGTAAGGAATTGTTCCTCAACCGTGACGGAACAGTCAGCACCACATGGGATGCAGCCCAGGAAGTGGTTTGCGGTAACACAGACCCTGACTTCAATGGTGCATTCGGTGTCAACATCAGCTACAAGCAGTGGAGTCTCTTCGCTTCATTCCTCTATGAGTGGGGTGGTCAGGAGTACAACCAGACTTTGGTTGACCGCGTAGAAAATGCCAAGATTTCTGAAGGCAACGTCGATCTCCGCGTACTCACCGACCGTTGGCAGAAGCCAGGCGACATCGCTCAGTTCAAGAACATCAAGGACGGTTCCATGACTACATTGCCTACATCCCGTTTCGTACAGGACAATGCGTTCCTCCGTATGAATGCTCTCACTTTGTCTTACGACTTTGAGAGAGATTGGGTTAAGCGTATCCTCGGTCTGAGAATGCTCCGCGTAGAGGCAAGTACCAGCGACCTCATCAACTGGAACTCAGTACGCCAGGAGCGTGGTCTCAGCTATCCAAAATCCTACCAGTTTAATTTCTCAGTTAAAGCACAATTCTAATTCTGAACAAAATGAAAAAGATATATTTAAGCATTATCTCCTTGATAGTAATGGGTTTTTCCCTTACATCATGCTCTGACTGGTTGGATGTTAATCCTCAAGACCAGATCAAGGAAGAATTCCTGTTCACTACAGGCGAAGGTTACCAGACCGCTCTGAACGGTATCTACCGCCAGATGGCTACCTTCAATCTCTATGGCAGCAACATGACATGGGGTATCGTGGATGCATGGGGACAGGCATATTGCATGAAGAAGACTCCTACTTCAGGTGCTGGTCAGGCAATGAACAAGATTGCCAATCTCAACTTCACCAACTCCCAGCTTACTCCTACCACAGACGCTATGTGGAATTCTGCGTGGAATGCCATCGCAAACTGTAATGAGCTTATCCAGAAGACTCAGGAGGCAGCCGCTGATACCACCATATTCTATCTTGGCGACCGTGAGCGCAAGCTCATCCTCAGCGAGGCTATCGGTCTGAGAGCTATGCTTCATTTCGACCTTCTCCGTATTTACGCTCCAGCTCCAGCTGCCAATCCTGGCACCAAGGGCTACATCCCATACGTAGATTACTATCCTGCATACGTCAATGAGAATAAGTCCGTGTCCGAGTGTCTCGAAAAGGTCATCGCAGATCTCAAGACCGCTCAGGAAGGTCTCTTCAAGTATGAAGGTGAATATACCACAAACTCCACTGCAAGCCAGCGCTTCGAGCAGTCTGCTTCCGGCAAGAATCTTTTCTATGTGCTCAGAGGCTATCGTCTCAACTATTGGGCTGTCACCGGTCTCCTTGCCCGAGTATATCTCTATGCAGGCATGAAGAAGGAGGCATACGAGCAGGCCAAGATACTTATCGACGAAGAAGACAAGTATGGTTTCTTTGCAGCCGAGACATCTCAGTATAGCGGTCCGGAGAACATCCAGGCTGGTAACATCAAGATGTACGAGGACATCATGTTCGGTCTCTACTCTCCTACAGAGTTGACAGACTGGGATGAGCAGATCAACCACGGTTCCGATGGTTCTGATGAATACTCACAGTACTATCTCAGCTGGACTGGCGATATGGTCAATACCTATTTCGGTGATGAGAAGAATGAGGACTGGCGACTGAAGTATCAGTTCGAGCCAAAGGTTAACGGTCGTTTCTATCGTCCTTTGAAGTACAAGAAGCAGTCCGAAACCTCTACATACGGTCCTGCCAACAACAAGATTATTCCTATCATACGCATGTCTGAGATTTACTATATCGCTGCAGAGTGCCTCTATGATCCAGCTAATGCAAATGCTTGTGCTTGGGCTAAGTGGTATCTCCAGAAGGTGAAGATGGGCAGAGGTATCAGACGCCCTAACCTTGATGCGGTTTCCACCAAGGAGGATTTCCTTTCAGCTCTTATCAGCGATATGCGCAGAGAGTTCGTCGGAGAAGGTCAGACATTATTCATCTACAAGCGTCTGAACCGTATCCTGCCTAATCCTAACGGTGAAGAAATCCTCCCTACAGAAGCTAACTTCGTATTGCCAAAGCCAACTTCTGAAAGCAACATCAAGTAAATACCCACTATTTAGAATTTCATCAAATGAAGATAAAGAACAATATACTGGCAGCATTGGCTATAGGATGCCTTGCTCTGCCTATGGTTTCATGTTCTGAGGAAGGAATCCTTGTCAACGGAAATGACACAGTTTATGTCATTTTCGACAAGGACTTCACCAAGGACACCACCACTGTATCTTTCAAAATGTACAATGAGGGGGAGGATGCTGTGATTGCCATTCCTGTTTCATCATTCGGGCAGGTGCAGACAGAAGACCTTCACTTCCACGTCATAGCAGACACTGCACGCACCACTCTCCCTGCAAACTACTACGTATTGCCTGAAGACTGCGTCATCAAGCCAGGAGTAGAGGAGAATGTCATCAGCGTCCGCCTCAAGAAGTCTCCTGAGATGGCTGCCAAGACTTTCTACCTTGCACTTCAGGTAGTGGAGGAAGGCATCATCAAACAGGGCACCAGAGAGTATGCCCGCGCTATCATCTCTGTGACCGACCGTCTCTTCAAGCCTGACTGGTGGTCAGTAAATGATGTGGGTAACGAGGAAAACCCTGGCAACTCTGTAGAATGGTATTATCTCGGTGAATATACCGAACTCAAGTACAAGCTCTTCCTTGAAGAACTGAAGAAGGACGACGTTGTCTTCGACGGCAAGAACAAGCAGATGCTCCGTAAGTATGCCATCAAGCTCAAGAATACAGTCAAGAATATCAATGCAGAGAGAGAAGCCCAAGGCCTTGGCCCTCTCAAGGATGAACAGACTGGAATGTTAATCGAAGTTCCCGTTGCGGGATAACCAAACTAAAAGATAATAAGAATATGAAAAAAATACTTTTATCTGCCTGCATTCTCGCAACTATGGGTTGCATGGTGAGTTGTATTGATGACGACAACAATTACAACTATAGCAAGGTGAACGAGATTGAAGGTGGTACATACAACTTTAAGAATATCTCAGAAAACTACAACCTTTCCATCGGTCAGGAGCTCACCATCTGTCCTGATTTCAAGTTCACCATCGACAAGCCTGAAGATATGGACGTGAGCTACGAATGGACTGTAGATGGAAAGAAAAAGGAAGGTGCTGACAAGAAGGAATGCACTTTCAGTTTCGACGAGAGCGGTACGCATACAATCTCTTTCTATGTCATTGACAACAAGTCCGGACTGAAATATGGTATCACCACCACTGTAAAGGTGATGTCTGAGTTCCAGAGAGGATGGGCCATACTTTCAAAGGGAGATGACGGCAGAGCAGTGCTCAACTTCATCACTCCTAATTCAATGACGTATGACATAAAATACAAGAATGAAGACCTAAAAAGAGACTCCATCATCTACAATTCCCTCAAGCTTGATGTCAACAAGAGTCTTGGCATGAATCCTACAGGTCTTACCCTCTCCATCGGTGAGGCTGACTACTATGATTCATTCGGCATTGATGAATATGACGAACTGGTAGTAAGAGGCGACAAGTGGGAAGAGCTCAATGGCAAGAGCCTGCAGCACGAGACCTACACCATCGAGGAGTTCGGTGATGACGTTCCTGAAAACTTCAAGCCTGCTGAATGCTCATATACATGGAGCATGAAGGCTGTGCGTTCAGAGAATGGCTACATCTACTGTAATGTCAAGCCTGATGCTTCCGACTTCCACATCGGTACCTTCACCAATGTGCCGATCAATAACGGAATGAAGTTCAAGCGTCTCTTCCCATTCTATAAGTATGGTGGCACATATTGCCAGACGATGCTTGCCCTTTCTGAGGACAACAGCCTGATGGCTATCGTTGATGCTGGCAGAACCAACAGTTATTCTAATTCAGCAGCAATCAGCGAGAACAGCCGTCGCCAGTCCGGTGATGTATATGAAGTGGTGAATGATACTGAGCAGGATTACAGTTTTACCAATATGGAGGATGAAATCGTTGACCTTCGTCCTGCTACCTGCTCTATGGAGGCTGATTTCGACTATTCATACCCTCCACAGTGGTTCGTTGCTCTGACCAAGAACCCATCTACAGGAATGTACTCTCTGCTCAACTGCCACATAGAAGCAAACTACACATACGATCCGTTGGCTTATATTACAGATATCTATGTGCGTCCTTTCGGATTCATCTCTGACTTCAAGGACATGGCAGTGTTCCAGAACAAGCATTATGTCATGATTGCTGACGGTAATAAGCTCTACTATTGTCAGTACGGTGCTGACCCTAACTCTTATGAAGAGTTGCTCGGTGACAGAATCCTTGTCAAGACATTCGATCACGACATCATTTCACTCGATGCTAATGACGTGCAGAATGACCCTTACAAGCAGAAGTATGATTACCCTGGACAGCTCGGTGTAGCTCTCGACAATGGTGAGTTCTACATTTTCTCCGTTATTGAACAGGAGGACGATTGGGGTAACTGCGAGGCTGTAAACCTCAAGCAGGAGTTCCCTAACGACCAAGTTAAGAACAATAACTTCGGCAAGATCGTTGACGTTCTCTATAAGGTAGGACGTGCTACAGAGCAGTTCATTTATCAGTTCTAATAACAAGAATTATTATCAAGTATTGACATGAAAAACAAATTTTTCTTGATAGCAGCATTGGGAGTGGCGTTCTGCGCCACTGCCACTGCACAGTGCAAACTGTCACAGACAGAAGATAAACCATTTGCCAACTTTGAAATGGCAAAGAAGTTTAAGGAGTTTGGTCTCGGAGGTAAGGGAACACGCGTTTCTCTCTCTGTATGGCCTCGTGAGATTAACAATACAGACAATTTCTGGTATGAGTTTGAGACAGCAAAGGGCAAGGACCTCTATCTCGTTCAGCCGGACAAGCGCAAGCAGGAGCCTCTCTTCGACAAGAAGATTATGGCTGAGCAGCTCAATCTCAAGACACATCAGGCAGTAGATATCAACAATCTCCCGGTAATACCAGAGAAATTTGCAAAGGATCTCTCATGGTTCGAGTTTGAAAATGACGGCAAGCGTTACAGATACAATCGTTATAACAATACTCTCTCTGAAGTAGAGAAGGAAAAGAAGGACGAGCCAAATGAGGATATATATTCCTGGATGAAGTTTTCTCCAGACAAGAAATATATCCTTTATGCCAAGAAGCACAACCTCTATGTAAGGGGAAACAAGGCTGAAGGCATGGACACCACTGAGGTTCAGCTCACCTTCGACGGTGTGAAGGACTTCTCTTACGGCAGTCCAAGAGAAGAAGAGGAATATCCGGACGATACCTGCGAAATCGCTACTGACGCACGTTGGTGTAATGACAGCCGCCACGTCTTCATCGTAAGAGACGACAACCGCAAGCTCCAAGACCTCTGGGTAGTCAATTCTCTCACTCCAAAGCCAACACTTGTAACTTACAAGTATGAGTATCCTGGCGACAAGCACGTTGTCCAGAACGACCTTACCATCATCGACGTTAAGGAACGCACTGCAAAGAAGGCTCCTATCGAGAAATGGCCTGACCAGTATATAGAGTTCGTTCATGCCACACCTGATAGTAAGTTGATTTTCTTCGAGCGCAATAAGCGTACTTGGGACGAGATGGATATCATATCTGTCAACACCTCTACTCTCGAAGTCAAATCCGTCATACATGAGATTGATAAGCCTTATCGCGACCAGCATGCCAAGAGCACTGCTATCCTCAACAATGGTAAGGACATCATCTTCCGCTCTGAGCGTACAGGTTGGGCTCACTATTACCACTATGATGGCAACGGAAACCTTAAGAATGCCATTACTGCAGGTGACTGGGTTGCAGGTAATATCTGCGCTATCGACACCCTCAAGCGTACTATGTATTTCTATGGCTATGGTAGAGAGAAGGGCATCAACCCTCACTACTACATGGTCTATAAGGCAAACATCGACCGTTGCGGTATCACTCCTCTTTCTACAGAAAACGGACAGCATAACGCTACATTCCTCGCTTCAAAGCGTTATTTCGTAGAGTCTTACTCAAGAGCTGATATGGCTCCTGTAATCAACTTGAAGGATATCAATGGTAAGATCGTAGTCAAGCTTCCAAAGCCTGACCTCAGCAAAGCAATCGAGGACGGTTGGACTGCTCCAGAAGTATTCTCTGTTAAGGCTGCTGATAATCGCACCGATCTCTATGGCGTAATGTATAAGCCATCTGATTTCGATCCTAACAAGAAGTATCCTATCATCTCTGTGGTATATCCTGGTCCTTACTATGGCTTCGTGCCTTCAGCATTCTCTCTCGGAGAACAGTACTGCAGCACTATGGCTCAGATGGGATGCATCGTGATCAGAGTAGGTCACCGTGGTGATACCCCAATGCGTGGTAAGTACTATCACACTTATGGCTACAACAACATGCGCGACTATCCTCTCGCTGACGACAAGGCTGCTATCGAGAATCTCGCTAAGCGCTATAACTTCATCGACGTCAAGCGTGTAGGTATATATGGTCACTCTGGCGGTGGCTTTATGGCTGCTGCTGCTATCCTCACCTATCCAGACTTCTATAAGGCTGCAGTCTCTTGCTCCGGCAACCATGACAACAACATCTACAACCGCGGTTGGGGTGAGTGCTACAATGGCGTAAGAGAGGTAGAAAAGGGTACTGACAGCAATGGCAATAAGGAGTATGACTACCAGTTCAGCGTAAAGACCAACCAGGAACTTGCAAAGAACCTGAAGGGACACCTTCTCCTCGTTACCGGTGACATGGACACAAACGTGAACCCTGCCAACACTTATCGTCTTGCAGATGCTCTCATCAAGGCTGGTAAGGACTTCGATATGCTCGTAATCCCTGGAGCCGGACACGGCTACGGTGTTGCTGATGACTATTTCGAGTGGAAGATGTACCGCTACTTCGCTAAGCATCTTATCGGTGACAGTCGTTTCGAAAACTGGGAAAGCATTTTCCAGACCAAATAAAACATGACATTCGTTATCATGAATTTACCAAAATCCCTTTTTCATAAGACCCTTGTTTTAACAGGAGCGTTGCTGCTTTGCAGCAACGCTTTCTGCCAAACAAAGGCTAACTATCGCTTGGCAGAACGCTTCCGAAAACTTGAAGCGGCACCTATTTTCAAGCTTTCTACCAGAGTCTCACCAACCTTTATCAACGAGACCGATTGTTTCTATTATAACTTCACTACTTCCGAAGGTACTCGCTATTATTATGTCAATCCTTCAAAGCGCGAGCACCGTTTGTTGTTTGACAATAAGGAACTTCTCAGCAAGGTCGCTTCCTACACACGCCGTTCCTATAATTACAAGGAGCCAGGAATATATTTCAGTTTCCTCAAGGACAACAAGACGATAGAGTTCAGCATGGATTCATACGACTTCCATTACAATATCTTCACCAAGGAACTTAAAACTGTGGAAAAGCAGAAGGACGACAGTTATGAAGTGGAACCTTACTGGATGAACTACTCTCCTGACAGCCTCTATTTCCTCTATGCCAAGAAGCACAACCTCTATATGGTAGGCAATGAAAAGAAAGGACAGGACACCACAGAGGTGCAGCTCACTTTCGACGGTGCCGAGGACTACACTTTCAATCGCGAGGATGAAGGCAAGCTGGAAGGCAGATTTGGAGCACAGGGCACCAAGTGGATTCCTAACAGCCATTATTTCTATGCTGTAAGAGAGGACAACCGCAAGGTGGACTATCAGTACCTTATCAATAACCTCACTCCGAAACCGGAACTCGTCAAGTATCGTGCTGAGCTTGCAGGCGACAAGAACGTATCACAATACGAACTTCTCATCGGTAATGTAAAAACCAAAGAGATAAAGAAAATCGACACATACCGTTGGCCAGACCAATACATTGATGTGCTCTATGTTTCTCAAGATGGTAAGCGCCTCTATTTCCAACGCTATAACCGCCCTTGGAATCAGACTGATATCTGTGAGGTCAACGTCGAAACTGGTGATGTAAGGGTCGTAATTCATGAGGATAACAAGCCTTATCTCGACTATCAGATGCGCTGCGTAGAGTTTCTCAAGGATGGTAAGGAAATCCTTTTCCGCTCTGAGCGCACAGGATGGGGGCACTACTATCTCTATGATTCTGCCACTGGTGAACTCAAGAATACCGTTACCGAAGGAGGTTGGGTGGCAGGACCAGTCTTTGCAAAGGACGAGAAGCGTCGTGAAATATATTTCTACGGCTATGGAAAGGAGAAGGGAGTTGACCCTTATTACTACATTCTCTATAGAGTAAACGTGGATAAAGGTATGTCTTCGCTCCGCAAGCTCACTGCTGAGAATGCTTCTCATGATGTAAGTTTCAGCCCTACTCATAACTTCTACGTTGATAGTTACAGCACCGTTGAGATGCCAAACAAGAACGTGGTGAGAAACAGGAAGGGCAAGGTAATCATGAAACTCGAAGACCCTGACCTCAAGAAGGTATATGATCTCGGTTGGAAGATGCCTGAAAGATTTACTGTAAAGGCTGCTGACGGATTCACAGACCTCTATGGCGTGATGTGGAAGCCAGCCGATTTCGATAGCACCAAGACTTATCCTATTATCAGTAATGTATATCCTGGTCCTCATTTTGAGTATGTACCATCCAGATTTACAATCAATGATAACAAGAATACCCGCTTGGCTCAGCTCGGATTCATCGTCATCACAGTAGGTCATCGCGGCGGTACTCCAATGCGAGGCAAGGAATATCACACCTACGGTTACGGCAACCAGCGCGACTATGCTCTCGCAGACGACAAGGCTGCTATCGAGCAACTTGCCAAGAGATACAAGTTTATTGATATCAATAAGGTAGGTATCTACGGCCATTCAGGCGGTGGATTCATGTCGGCAGCAGCCATAATGACCTATCCAGACTTCTACAAGGCAGCGGTAGCATCTGCCGGAAACCATGACAACAGCGTCTATAACAAGGGCTGGGTGGAAATCCACTTCGGTGTCAATGAGTATAAGAAGGAGGTAAAGGACAGCGACGGAAAGACACATACCGAGTATTCCTACAGCGTTTCCACAAAGCCTAACCAGGAACTGGCAAAGAATTACAAGAGCGGACTGATGCTCTTCACAGGTCTTATGGACGACACTGTGAACCCTGCACACACTTTCCGTCTTGCTGATGCCCTCATCAAGGCTGGTAAGGACTTTGAGATGATCACCCTCCCTGAGTGTACCCACGGCTTTTCCGGCAAGTCTGACCTCTTCTTTGAGCACAAGATGTGGCGCCACTTCGCCAAGAGACTTCTCGGTGACGAGTCGGCTATGGACATCATCGACCTTAACTACTTTATGGAAAAATAACAGGTGGCGACGTGAATGCCCACCAAAAAGAAAGATAATAGTATGAAGAAAATCATAGGAATGATAGCTTGCACTCTGGTGGCAGGCTATTGTTTCGCCCAGCAGAAGCGCCCACTCGACATCAAGGCGTGCACTTCATGGAACCGTATCGACAATCCGAACATATCTCCTACCGGCAGATATGCTACATATAAGATTGTCCCTACTGAGACCAGTTACAGCGAGAGCGGTAAGATTCCGGTAATGCTCTTCGACAGCAAGACCAGGAAACATATCAATCTCGGCAATGTGGACGGTATCAATTATTTCAACTACGACAGGCAGTTGTTCTATACTGAAACTGATACCGCTGACAACGAGTTTACCTACATCATTGATCTCCCATCAGGAAAGAAGAGACGTTGGACTCACCCTGAGGCTCTTGAGCCAATAGGTATCACCAATTTCACCGCTTCCCGTATTCAGATACCTGAAAACAAGGAGAAGAATATCAAGAGCCATTCAAATCTTATCATCAGAAACCTGACAAAGAATGACTCTGTATGCATCGAGGATATCAAGTACCACAGCATCTATAATAATGATCGCAACTTGATATTCGTGCAGGAAAAGGGCGACAAGCGCGCCATAAAGTACGGTCCGCTTATGGGTCCTTACAAGACTCTCGTAGAGCGTGACAAAGCCTCTATTCCGTCATCCTTCTCATTCGACAGCAGCACTCTTACCGGTCAGTATGACATCAATGAGTCTGTATATTGCAGTTTCGACCTCAACAAGAGAACTGTTGACACCATATTCAGCGTGAGCGAGATTCCTGTTCCAACTGGAAAGCAGATTGCCCGCCTTAATCTGATGAAGAACCACAACTATGTCATGGTGCAGTTTGCTGATGCCAACCGTGCCGCTGCCGCTGCCAAAAAGGAAAAAAAGAAGAAGGATGAGAGCTTCGAACTGGAGCTCTGGACCTGGAATGAAATGGAAGTTCCTACCCTTCAGAGCGAGCATGGCCAGAAGCGCAACCCTGTGGATAAGTACATCTTCGACCGCAAAGCAAAGAAACTCGTCAAGGCTATCCCTGCAGGATGCGAGGAATCTGTGCCTTATCGCGACATGACTTGCACCAACTACATGATCTATACCGATAAGAAGCCTTATCAGTATCAGAGAGAATGGAGAGACAAAGTGCCATTCGATATGTATGCTGTCAATATCCATACTGGAGAAAGCAAGATGATTGGTAAGGAGTATCGTGAGCTTCCTAAGTGGTCTCCTGACGGAAGATGGGCTATGATTTATGATTCGCTCAACAAAAACTGGAATAAGTTTGATGCGCAAACGGGTGAATTCGTTAATGCATCTGCCGAGATTCCTTATCCTGTTTATGACGAGCTATGGGACAAGCCAGCTCCAGCTCCTGCTTATGGCATCGGAGGATGGACAGAAGACAGCAAGTACGTCTTTATCATGGATGGCTTCGACTGGTGGAAGATAGCTCTCGACGGAAAAGAAAAGACCTCTTGCTTGACAAAGGGCGTTGGCAGAAAGAACCAGATAGCTTACCGCAAGCTCTTCAGTAACATCGACAAGGAAATCTTTGAGCCAAACGAAAAGATTTACGTGCTCGGTGTTCACCATAAGGATATGAGCCAGTCTATCTGCCTTCTCGACATGAAGGGCAGTGTAAAGAGCCTCATTCACGGTCAGTACGCATTCCAGGTAAAGGCATTCTCTGACAATAAGAAGTACTGTGTATGGACACGCCAGAATGTTCAGACCTACCCAGACCTCTGGATTAGTACAGCAGAATTCACCAATGCACAGAAGTTTACAGACGCTAACCCTCAGCAGAAGGAATACCTTTGGGGCACCTGCAAACTCGTGGAATGGACAAACTATGAAGGCAAGAAGAATCGCGGATTGCTTTATCTCCCAGAAAACTATGACAGCACGAAGGAATATCCTGTCCTCGTGCAGTTCTATGAGACACATACTGAGGAGACAAATAATTACTATTTCCCAACCCTCAGCAGCGCTATGGCAAATGTGATCTACACCGTCAGCAACGGTTACATCGTATTCATGCCGGACGTTCACTTTACAATAGGTACACCAGGTAAGAGCACTTACGATGCAGTAATCAGCGGCACAAACTGGCTCATCGACCAAGGCTACGCTCACAAGGGCAAGATTGGTCTCCAGGGACACAGCTGGTCAGGTTTCCAGACATCATATCTCGTCACAAAGACCGACCTCTTCACCTGTGCACAGATTGGAGCACCGATTACAGACATGGTGACAGGTTACCTCGGCATCAGAAACGGTAGTGGTCTCCCACGTTACTTCATGTATGAAGAGACACAGAGCCGTATGGGCGAAATGCTCTGGGATGCAAAGGACAAATATCTCGCAATGTGTCCAATCATCGATGCTGACAAGATTACCACTCCGCTTCTTATCTTCCACAACGATCAGGACGAGGCTGTGGCTTACGAACAGGGCAGAGCGCTCTATCTCGCTATGAGAAGATTGCAGAAGCCTGCATGGATGTGCAACTATAAAGGACAGGGACATTTCGTCCTCAAAACCCCTCAGCAGAGAGACTGGACAATACGCCAGACTCAGTTCTTCGATTACTATCTCAAAGGCGCAAAAATACCAAGATGGATGAAAGAAGGCATACATTTGAAGGAAAGAGGTTACGACCAGAAGTATGATTTGGTGAAATAACCAAAAAAATTTTGCTTACTTGCATAAAAATGTGTAACTTTGCGCGTTGTAATAAGCAAGATTGACAAATGGGCATAAAAAAGAAGAGAAAGGAAGAAGCATTCAAAGAATTGTTTGAAAAAAACCATTCTCGTCTTTTTTATGCCTCTTTTTTTATAGTCAATGATGAGGAAGATGCCCATGACATCGTAGAAGACTATATGCTTCAGTTGTGGGAAAGCTTCGATCCAGATGTAGTCTATTCTGATTTTTATCTCTTCAATGGAATAAAAAGAAGAAGCCTTGACTTTATCAAACATAAAAAAGTAAAGAATAAATATGCACAACTATACCTCGCTCTCCATAACCAAAATCCTACTTTTCATCATAACGAAGAAGAGGAAGACAGAATGACCGTAGTCGAAAGAGTTATGGAGGAAATGCCACCAAGAATCAAGTTTATCATTGAGCAGTGTTACTTCGAAAACAAGAAATATGATGAGGTGGCTGATATCCTCGGACTCAGTCGCGACGGCATCAGAAAAAACGTCATGAAGGGACTCGCAATGTTAAGAAATGCTTTTTCAGTAAAATATAAGAAAGGCCAAGGGACTAAAAGGTTATAGTAGTCGTATATATATAAATGAAAGTTGTCTTGTTACTGTTAAAGAAACATCCATGAAAGAAGGAAAAACGACATTGTATTTTAAAACAACCAGACAACATTAAATAGGAATATGATTAGCAAGGAAGATACAAAAGATAATAAGGAAAATAAGTTGCTCGAAATGATAGAGCAATCGGAAAATCTGGAATCGTCCGATTTCCAAGCACTTCTCTCTGATGAGGAAAGTGCAGAGGAAGCACGGATGATACTGGAGTATCGACTTGCCAAATTTAAGGCATCACGTCATTATGATGCAGAAAAAGAATGGGACAAATTCTCACAGAAAATCCAGACACAAGAAGATACTGATTACCTCCCGTTCCTACGAAAAGCTTTCTATGCCGTAGCATCTATTGCTGCCATAATGATTATAGTCTTCGTCTTTGTCAAATTCCCAGTGCAGGAAAACAATATGCTCGCCTTCGAATCAAATGACGCACCAAGGGAAATAATGATTGGAGATGAGGAAGAGCAGGATATGGAGCCAATCAACAATGTCATAACTGAAAGAGGCATAATAGTCAACTCTTCCAAGGCTGACTTCTCCAAAGTGCAAATCACCCAGACCGATCCTGAAACCAAGACTATCACCACGCCAAGAGGCAAAGACTATGAGGTAGTGCTATCTGATGGTACAGTCGTGCTGCTCAATGCAGACAGTAAACTGACATTCCCTACGCATTTCACGGGCGAAAACCGAACAGTAAAGCTCGTAGGTGAGGCTTATTTCAAGGTCAGCAAAGACAAGCACTGTCCATTCATCGTGCAGGCAGAAGGACTCTCCACCAAAGTTTTAGGTACCGAATTCAATCTTAAAGCTTATCCGCACACCGACATCAACGTCACCCTTATCAAGGGATCTGTGGCTGTCAATGCAGAAGGTAAGGAGATAATGCTCAAGCCTGGACAGAATGCAGCATACAATGAAGAAAAGGAAATCTCGGTGACCACAGTCGATACAGAGTGCTACACGCAGTGGAAGGACGGCTATTTCTATTTCGACAATGTTCCGCTCATCGACGTAGTGAGGGAGCTGGGCAGATGGTATAACGTCAATGTCGAGATACGCCACAACTCCCTGATGAGCTATCGCCTGCATTTCATCGCATCGCGCAAGTCAAGCATCAAGGAATTTGTAGATAATCTCAATGAGTTTAATTATCTCCATGTCACTCATGTAGGCAACAAGCTCATCATCGACAAAAAGAAATAACCACCTCGCAAGGCATCAATCAAGGTGTCAATCATAACAATTCATATCACAACAGCATAGCTTTTACATTCTAATGCAATCATTGTTAGAACGTAAAAGCTATGCTTTTTTTGTAAACACGGTTCTTCCAGATTAAACATCAATAGATAAAAATAGTTTTGTTGTTTAGTTATCTGGTTGTTTAGTAGTTTTGTTGTTTATGGTTTAGTATGACTATCAACCAGACAACGAAATGAAGGTACTGTCTTCCAGACAGATGAGGAGGTTTGCTTATAGTCCCGAGACTGCGTCCCGGGTTACTCTCGCTACGCTCAGTAATGGCAAAGACCAAATCTGCCATCTATGCCTCTTGTTCATAGGAGTCGCTATTCGTCCTTTTCTGTTTCTGCATTTTTTCTCATACACTCTCGCCATTCTCGTTTTTTCCTAATAAAGTCGCTGTACTCTCCAGCATTACGATTCATTGTGTCAATTAGGAACTTAGCCATCTCGTGCATTTGAGTTGAATATAATACAGGTATCGTATTTTCGTCCTCATTATAATGATCAACACTGTTGTCGATTCCTTTCTCCATATTCTCAAATGCAAGTAGAGGGTTTAGCCCTCCACTTACGATAGTATTTCCTAAACATTTCATCTCTTGACTTCGCTTGGCAGTAGGTAGAGACTCTATACTTGATAAATCTTTAGCAGGGTTGCCTCTAAAACAGTAATAGAGCCAAATTTCGAAACATGGGTTGCTGATAATCCATTGTCCTGCGTCGCCGTCATTCTTTTTGCCGAGAATGGTCTTCAACTGATTGTAAAATTCATCTACGTCACTTAGCAAGAATACCTTGTCCATAGAGTCTAATTGATAACTCACGCCCTCGATATTGAACTCTTTCTTATTCTGTATCTCTTCCCATTTATCTTGCATCTGATAAGGTTGTAGTCCTTGTCTTTCTTTAGAGATGAAAGCTACTCGAAGTGTGTGCAATTCTTTCTGTTTTATCAACAGACGCAAGAAATCTCTTTCTTTTCTTTCTCCACCTGAGATGACACAGACGATGCTATAAGAAAGTATGCCGTCTGATTTCTCATAACCGCTTAGGCCACGGGAGGATTGGGTTACCACCTCAGGCTCTTTCTCTTCAGACGAAATAGGAAGAGCCTTTTTTGATGCGAGAGGTAACTCTTTTGAACGTCTTGTATATGTAAATTTCCTATCGGTCGGCATACTTTTTCATCAAGTTTACGAAACGTATGGCACCATATCTTCCCTCATTATAGCCACGCAATGGGGATATGGTGTGATGCTCCTTGAAATCATTGTGAGAGTACATGACAGATGCGCCATCACGCTTATCCACAAACCAGATTTCATCGGAGCGCAGGATTTCACGCTCATCAAGCAGTTGGTTGTCATGTGTCGTGAAAATCAACTGACCATTTGTGTCTTCGCTCTTCGCAAAATACTCCACAATACCTTTCACCATTGTCGGACTGAGGCAACAGTTGATTTCATCCACAACCACGGTCTTCCCTAATTTGCATGCGTAATAGAGTGCTGGTAATAGGGTCAATGCACGAAGCGTGCCATCAGACTGCATGCTTGTGTCAAGTTTTCCTACATATCCATTCTTACCAACATTGTTGAAAATGAGCTGATACACCTTGCGAATACCATCTTCTACATTTATTGACAATACAGGAATCGTGTTGGCATTCAATGCCAAAGATTTTACATTGTCCATATCGTTGGGTAAACTCTTGGCCATTGAGATATGCTGCTGTGTCCAACTGTCGAAATCTGTTTCTTGAAGAGTCATGTCGTTCACACCGACTTCCAGATGGTCAACCAATTTACGCACAAACTCCAACATTGGTTTGTTGCGACGTAGTAAGTCTATCAATGTCGGAAGAAATGAATGTACTCCAATTATCTCCAACTGCCCCTTAAACCATTTAGTTGCAAACTTGCATCGTGAATCGGAAACAATTGGGAACTCTGCATTCAAAGCTAACAATGACGACAAAGGATTCTTTGCCAACATTTTCTTCGTCGCTTCCAATATGGTGTCATCTGTTTTTTGAGCAAATTCAATACTATACTTCTTTCGCTCAAAAATCAAGTCAAGTTTGGTCTCCTTTGGGAATGACTCATACAATCCTTCTTTTAATACATGCTTTTCTGTCAGTTCTATCTCGTAGAAGAAGAAACGTTTCTGTTGCTCAAACTCTACAGACAAAGAAATCGGTTCTTTTGTAGCATTATCTTTCAAAAGATAGAAGAACTTGCCAAGTTCTAAATTCTTGGCAAAATCTTTATCTATGGCAAAGGTACGTAGAAACTCCAATGCCTTTATCAGATTTGATTTCCCTGCGCCATTAGAACCATAGATTGCAGCCTGCTTCAACAATGGTATGTCACATTGTTGCACATAGACATGATTGGGCAATTGAGTTCGTTTCATGTTGGGAAACATGTCGAACTGAACTTCATCGTCAAACGAGAGGAAATTCTTTATGATTACTCGGAGTAGCATAACGAACCTTATTTTATATGACTGTTGGATTTATCTACGCATTATACTTGAGTCTTTATACTCTTAAGTAGGTGATCAGAATTATTTTTATAATAACTATGCTCTATTGTGATGCAG
>URJQ01000009.1 GCA_900548195.1 uncultured Prevotella sp. | reverse complement strand
TCCCGAGACTACGTCCCGGGTTACTCTCGCTTCGCTCGGTACTGTCTTCCAGACAGACTCTAACTGACTGGACAAAAAAAAAAAGAAATATCAATAGATAAAAATAAAACATCAATAGATAAAAACATGAAAAAATATTCTTATCCATTGATGTTTTATTTTTATCTATTGATGTTTTATTCCATCCATTGATGTTTTATTTTTATCCATTGATGTTTTTTCAACCGTACTGTTCGATTACTTCTCCTCTGCGTCGATGGCTTTGATCTTCTGACGTACAAGGTCGAGGTCGTCACGGAGACGCTCCATCTTGCGGTTCATCTCATCGATGAGGGAGTTGCCCTTCTTGCTTGTGGCAGAGAGGAAGGTGAGATTGTTCTCATAAGTCTGCAACTCCTGCTTCAACTGGTCGTAGCGACGGGTGAGACGTGAACGCTCATCGCTGACTGCATTCTCTCCACGCTGAGCTACGTCGCGCAGACTACTCTTGAACTTGTCAAGGCGACGGCGGGCATTGCTGCTGTGGAGCTTCTTGTAGAGCACATCGAGCACGTCATGATACTCGCGGAAGAGAGCGTCCTTCTCACGGTATGGCACATGACCAACGGCGTTATATTCGCCAATCAACTGCTGCATCTTCTGCTGCAATCCTTCTACTTCAGCCTCTGCGAGCTCCTTGAGCTGAGCCACGATACCGCGCTTCTTCTCTAAGTTATCATTCTCTTCATGACGCTGACCTGCTCCTGCTGCATTGCGAGCCTCGAAGAACTTATTGCATGCACCGAGGAAGTCATTCCAAAGCTGGTCACCGAGCTTGCGTGGCACCATACCTATCTTCTTCCAGTCCTTCTGCAACTGGATAAGTTTGTCGCTTGTAGCCTTCCAATCCGTAGAGTCAGCGAGCGACTGTGCTTCAGCTACGAGTGCCTGCTTCTTCTCGATATTTTCGTTATAACGATCCTTTACATCCTTGAAGAATGATTTCTTTGCATTGAAGAATACATCGCATGAATTGCGGAAACGCTCGAATATCTTCACATTCATCTTCTGTGGAGCAAAACCGATGGTCTTCCATTCAGCCTGAAGGTCGATAATCTGCTTTGACTTCTCCTCCCATTCAGCAGCTGTCTTAGGTGCTTCAGCGGTGATAGCCTCCACCTTTTCGCAGATGGCTTCCTTCTTCTTGAGATTGTCTTCCTCCTGTGCGTGGATAGCTTCGAAGTGTGCAGCGTGCTTACGATTGATGACAGTGCTTGCCTGCTTGAATCTGGTCCATATTTCCTCACGCTTCTCTTTCTCTACAGGTCCAATCTCACGATACTGATTATGGAGCTCCTGCAACTGATGGAAAGCGCTGATGACATCCTCTTCATCAGCGAGCTTCTCAGCAATCTCGCAGAGGGCTGTCTTCATCTCAAGGTTCTTCTTGAAGTCGTACTCACGTGCCTCGATATTGAGCTTGAGCAGGTCATAGAACTGCTCTGTGACGAGTTGGTAGTTCTTCCAGAGGTCAGTAGCGTTTTCTGCCGGAACAGCCTTTATCTCCTTCCATTCCTGCTGGAGGTTTTTGACTTCCTGATAGGCATTGTTAGCCTCTTCCGGGGATGAAGCGAGCGTCTTGATGCGCTCAATGATCTCGAGCTTGCGCTTGAGGTTCTTCTGCTTTTCTTCCTCCTGTGCGAGGAATGCTTGCTGGCGTTTTTCACGAATGAGAGCCATTTCGGCTTTGAATGCCTGCTCTGTCTCATCTGGTGTCACCACATACTGCATTGGGTCACCTCCAGCTTCGAGGAAGGCTTTCTGCTGTGCTTCGCGCTCAGCATTGAGCAATGAGTAGAATGCCACTTTGAGGTGGTCTATCTCCTGCTTGCTTGGGTTTTCTTCCTTTGAGAGTTCCTTAACGCGGTCGAGCACCTCCTGCTTATTGGCATAGATGCGCTTTTCTTCTACTTGAGAGTCCATCATTTTTCTGTTTTTGAGTAATGATTCGATGTTCACAAATTCTTATACGTGCTTTTTCTTCTTTTAAGAATGCACAAAATAGTATGCAAATTTATCTAAAATAAATGAAACTGCAAAAGAAATGTTTGTTTTTTTGTGTTATGTGACGGTAAAAAAAGTAAATTGGTACGATTTGAGTGAAAAATGTACTATATCAGTATATGGCTTCACCCTCATCTTTTTGGCTGTTTTCATCACTCTCATCGGTCATATAGCCCGCTATACTCCCTCTTCGAGTGAAGAAAACATCTCAAAAATATGAGGCTCAAATCATACCAATTTATTTTTTCACCGTCACTATTAGGCTGGATATATCGGAAAAACAGGAGAATAGTCGTGGATTTTGAGCATTTTTGGATGCTTAGTGACGGTAAAAAAATAACTTGGTACGATTTGAGAGAAAAATGTACCATACCAATATAAAGGTTTCAACCTCATCTTTTTGGCTGTTTTCCTCCCTCTCATCGGTCATATAGCCCGCTATATTCCCTCTTCGAGTGAGAAAAACATCTCAAAAATCTGAGGCTCAAATCATACCAATTTATTTTTTCACCGTCACTTATGACGTGACCATTCTCCTGTTTGTAATATTTATCGTATTATTTCTAAATCAAATGCTTAAACCTCAGGAACCACCACGAACCGACGGAGACGAATACGGAGATGATGATGGCTATAAGGAATCCGAAGGATGATGTCTCCATGCCATTGATGAGGTTCATACCGAAAAGCGAGGATATGAGCGTAGGAAACATGAGGATGATACTCACGGAGGTAAGCGTACGCATCACGGTATTCATGTTATTATTGATGATGCCTCGATAGGTCTCCATCGTGGAATCAAGAATTTCCGAATAGATACGCGCCGTCTCTCGCGCCTGACTCATCTCGATGTTTACGTCCTCGATGAGGTCAGCATCAAGTTCGTCAATCTGCAGTTTGAACTTCAGTTTGAGCAAAAGTGTCTCATTACCACGGATTGACGTGATGAAATATGTCAGGGAGTCCTGCAGACGTGAAAGTCCGATAAGGCTCTCATTGTTCACGTCATGATCCATATCACGCTTTGCTTTGTCTATAAGGGTATTGATTTGCTTGAGACGTTTCAGATACCATATCGAACTGGAGAGGAACATACGGAATATCATATCCACATAATCGACGAAGCCTTCTCCACGACGTTGCTGATAACTGACAAAGTCTATCATCATATTTGTCTCAAAAAAGCATACTGTGATAGTGACATCACGCTTGTGTATGATACCAAGAGGCACGGTGGTATATGGCGTACGGGAACGTATCTCCTTGACATAAGGAATACGCAGGATGACAAGCATCCATCCGTCGTCGTACTCATAACGCGCTCTCTCATCGGCATCGGCGATGTCGGAGAAGAAATAGTCAGGGATGTGGAATTCTTCCTGTAAGTTCAGGCATTCCTCTTCTGTAGGACACGTAATCTGTGTCCAACAATTTGGCTCCCACTCATTCAGCATGTGGATGCCTTTATTGGTGTTCCAATACGTCTTCATTGTTGCTGATTCTCTTTTAGAAAGGCTGCATACTAATATATTAAGGTATGAGAATCAGCCATAATGACTTTTTCTCACGCCTACATTTTCTCAGTATCAGTCGAATGATAATCGTCCATGTTTTTGTGAATAAAATTTTGTATTCTGTAAGTGCCTATAGTATTTAGCGATGCAAAAGTAATAAAAATAATCGGTTTAATGGGAATTCTTATGAAAAAAATTTCATTTTCTCAGAAAAAAACTTTAATTTTGCATCTTATAATGGGGGAATTATATACCCTTTTATATCATACATATATAATAATAGATTATGGCATCAGAAAACAATAACATCACTGAAGAGAAGAAAAGTCTCAATTTCATAGAGGCAAAAGTGGAAAAAGACCTCGCTGAAGGCAAAAACGGAGGAAGAATACAGACTCGTTTCCCACCAGAACCTAACGGATACCTCCATATCGGACACGCCAAGGCTATCGCTATCGATTTCGGTATCGCTCAGAAATATGGCGGAGTATGTAACCTCAGAATGGACGACACCAATCCTCAGAAGGAAGACACGGAATACGTGGAAGCCATCAAGCGCGACATCGAATGGCTCGGATTTAAATGGGGAAACATTTTATATGCTTCCGACTACTTCCAGAAATTGTGGGACCTCGCTGTGGAACTCATCAAGCGTGGCAAAGCTTACGTGGACGAACAGACCGCTGAGCAGATTGCCGCACAGAAAGGTACGCCTACACAGCCTGGTCAGAACTCTCCTTATCGCGACCGTCCTGTAGAGGAAAGCTTGCGTCTCTTCGAAGAGATGAACTCTGGAAATATGGAGCCTGGCAAGATGGTGCTTCGAGCTAAGATAGATATGGCAAGCGATAACATGCACTTCCGCGATCCTATCATGTATCGTGTGCTCAATATGCCTCACTGGCGTACTGGCAATAAGTGGAACGCTTACCCTATGTATGACTATACTCACGGTCAGTGCGACTATTGGGAAGGTGTCACACACTCACTCTGCACACTTGAATTTGTCAGTCATCGTCCGCTCTATGACCTCTTCGTAGATTGGGCTAAGGAAGTAGCTGGCGACGATAAGCCTCTCGATGACAACCGCCCAAGACAGACAGAATTCAATAAGCTCAACCTCACTCATATTCTTCTCTCAAAGCGCAACTTGCTCATGCTCGTAAAGGAAGGTGTCACTGCTGGTTGGGATGACCCTCGTATGCCTACTATCTCTGGCTTCCGCAGACGTGGTTACAGTCCGGAAGGCATCGTGAATTTCATCAACAAAATCGGTTATACCACTTTCGATGCGCTCAACGAGATGGCTCTCATGGAGAGCGCTGTGCGTGAAGACCTCAACTCCCGCGCTACTCGTGTAAGTGCTGTGCTTGACCCTATCAAACTGGTTATCACTAATTATCCTGAAGGCAAGACAGAACAGCTTACTGCCATCAATAACCCTGAAGATGAAAATAGCGCTACTCACGAGATTACATTCTCACGCGAACTTTGGATTGAGCGCGATGACTTCATGGAGGATGCTCCTAAGAAGTTCTTCCGACTCGGTCCTGGCAAGCAGGTAAGACTCAAGAATGCGTATATCATACAGTGCTCTGAGAACCCAGAGGAGTGCATCGTAAAGGATGCTGACGGCAATATCGTGGAGATTCATGCTGAATATATCCCAGAGACTAAGACCGGAGAGGCTAATTCCAACATGAAGATTAAGGGTAAGACCATACACTGGGTCAGCACTCAGCACTGTCTTGAGGCAGAAGTACGCAATTATGACCGTCTCTGGATGGTGGCAAATCCTCGCGACGAGGTGGCTGCTTACTCTAAATCACAGGGCAAGGAGCGCATCGACATCGAGGATATGCGCAAGTTTATCAACCCGAATTCTCTTGAGGTGAAGAAGGCTTACGTAGAGTCTTGGCTCGTAAATGCCAAACCGCTCGACTATCTTCAGTTCCAGCGTATCGGCTATTACAACGTAGATACCGACTCTACTCCTGAACACCTCGTATTCAACAAGACCGTTGGTCTAAAAGATACTTGGAAGAAGAACTAATGATTCCTGCAGAATTTCAGAAATACATACGAAGCAAAGAATTCAAAGACCTGCTGGCTAAATACCAGCAGGCTTCTTTGAATGGTGAAGATATTTTCATCGACGAAGACGACCTCCTTGACATTGCTGAATACTACCACGTAAAAGGCAACGCTGACGAGGCCGAAAAGGTGACAGACTATATGCTGAGAATCTTTCCAGACAATACCAAAGCTCTGGTATTCAAAGCAAGACGCGCTGTCATAATGGGTGACGTGGATAAGGCTGAATATTATTCCGACCTTATTACTGGGGATGAAATGACCGATGTAGTCTATCTGCGTGCAGAAATAATGGTGTGCAGAGAGAAAGTGAAAGAGGCTGACAATTATCTCGAAAAGCATTATGAGACATTGCCAGAAGAGGATTTCGATGGAGAAACTACATCCCTCAGTATATACGATGAAGAAGATGAGGAGGATGATGTAGTAACAAGAAGCGACTATGCTCTCGATATCGCAATGATGTTCTGCGACCACGGAGAATTTGACCTTTCGCAGAAATGGCTAAAGAGAGTGAAAGACCCTGAACTAAAAGATACAGGAGACTACCTCGAAATCAAAGCTATCCTGCTCACTGTACAGGAAAAATACAAGGAAGCAGAACCTATTTGGAATAAATATATCGACCTCGATGCTTATTCTTTAAGAGCTTGGTTGCAATTATCTCAATGTCAATTCCATACAGGACAAAGTCAGGAAGCAATACAAAGTGCTGAATATGCCATTGCTATTGCCCCAGACGTTCCGGAAGCTTATATAGTGAAAGGCAACAGCCTTTTTTCTCTTGGAGACAACGAAGGGGCACTGGAATGTTTTAAGAAGGTACTCGAATTATGTCCTAATGACATTCAGGGCGAATTGCTTATTTCCTCCACACTCTTCACTATGGAAAGATACGAAGAAGGATATGAACACATCGTCACTGCAATATCACTGATGGAAGATGCTGACTTCAATGATATTCCCGAGATTGCACAGAGCGAAATCTATAAGCAGGCGGCTTATATTTGCACGGCTATGGGGAAAAAAGACGAGGCTTTGCAATATGCTGACAAAATATTACTCTCTGGGTTGAACGAAGAGAAAAGCAAACTGCTCAAAGCTGGCATATATTTAGAAAACCGTCAGACCGCTCCTGCTTTCGAAATTTTATCTGAAGTGCTGAAAGACTCAAATCATGACCCAAAGATGTATATCACTATTGGATGTATGCTCGTTGACTCTGGACTGATGGAGACTGGCTATGAAATGCTTACACAAACGTATAACATATTGGATAAGAACGACATCGATTGCAACTTTGGATATGAGCGCTTGGCGTATGCTGCTCTTGTCATAGGCAAATACGATGATTTCCTGTCTGCATTGGAAAAGAGTATTTCCTTTAACCCTACAGAGACAGTGTCAATATTCAGCAGTCTTTTTCCTGAAAATATGCCTATATCCGAGTATCTTGAATATGCCAAAACTCACGAAATCAAGGATAACAGATACTCAAAAGACGCATAATACAATCCATTCCCACACCTCGTGTCCTCTGCATTAGAATAAACAAGAGCAAGAAACCATTCCAGCCGCGTTACCGGAAGTATTTAACAACAGTTCGCCACCGTGCCAGCCGCGTTACCGGCTGGAATAAACAATCAAAAGAAACAAACAATGTCAATAATCTCAACATTACTCCACAATCTCAATTACCCCACCATCTTCTTCCTAATGATGCTTGAAAGCACAGTAATACCAGTGCCTTCTGAGTTTGTTGTCTCCCCTGCCGCCTACCATGCAGCAGGTGGAAATCTCAACATTTGGCTCGTAATCCTGTTTGCCACACTTGGCGCTGACATCGGAGCAACAATCAATTACATAGCAGGAAAATATCTCGGACGTCCTATCATCTATAGTTTTGCAAACAGCAAATGGGGAAAGATGTGCCTGCTGAATCAGGAAAAAGTAGAAAAAAGCGAGAAATACTTTGATGACAACGGTAAGGTAGCCACCATTACAGGTCGCCTTATTCCAGGCATTCGCCATCTTATTAGCATCCCAGCAGGCTTGGCACGCATGAATTTCTGGAGTTTTATTCTTTTCACCACTATTGGAGCCGGAGCATGGAACTGTATTCTCGCAGCCCTCGGATGGTATCTTCACTCTGTAGTACCAGAGTCTGAACTTGAAGCCCAGATACATCTCTACGGCGACTATATCAAATATTTCATCCTGGCACTCTGCGTTCTGGCAATAATTTATTTCATCATAAAGAAGAAAATAAACAAGAAGTAGCCACTGTGCCAGCCGCATTACCGACTGTTATTCTGAAGAACAGGCAATGATTCCAAACGGTATTAGCCATTCTTCATTTCTCATTCTTCATTCTTCATTTAGCAATGAGCCACTGTGCCAGCCGCGTTACCGGCTGGTATAAATAGGAAACTCAAACCTATCGCAAACAAAAAAACGGAGAGCCTATCATAAACAAATGATAAACTCTCTGTTTTTGTATTATTCTATCAAAGCATTCTCAGTCAGAAAGAATACCTTTCACCGACAAGAAATGCCTCAATCACTACATTTTCTGAATGCGAACAAGGTGACGACCAGCCTCAAAAGGAGTATTAAGGAACTCGTTCATGATCACCTCAGCCTCGCGATTAGTGATGAAACGACCTGGCATTACGAGACAGTTAGCATCATTATGCTGACGAACAAGATGAGCAATCTCCACATTCCAGCAAAGACCAGCACGTACGCCATGGTGCTTGTTGAGAGTCATAGCCATACCTTCACCTGAACCGCACATAGCGATTCCGCAATCCACGGTGCCATTCTCAATAGCATCAGCCAACGGATGAGCAAAGTCAGGATAGTCAACAGACTTGTCACTCCAGGTACCGAAGTCCTTTATCTCATAACCTTTCTCCTCAAGATACTGCAATACAAATTGCTTGAGTGGGAAACCTGCATGGTCAGTAGCAACGCCAATAATTCTCTTTTCCATAGGATTATTAGATTTAATTGTTATTATTAGTGGAATAAGAATCATCAAAGATTATTCTATAGCCAACGAATAAACATCGTGTTGAAGACACATCTTCAAACTAATATCTGAATCATACCATTAGATTACCAGACTAATCCGTCAGCAATCAATGATAATTCTTATTCCGAAACATTTTGGATAAACCACTTAAGATTTGCTTATCACAAGCCAATAGCCTTGAAAGTTGTTAGATTTCAAAGCCATTACTTATACAGAAGGCATTAAAGGATTGACTTCACCTGCTTGTAAACATTCTCAGCAGTGTAGCCAAGCTTCTCATCAAGCACCTTATAAGGAGCAGAGAAACCGAAGCTTTCAAGACCCCATACCTTAGACTTTGGATCAGCACCAATAAGGAATCCCTGAAGATTTACAGGAAGTCCGGCTGTCATACCAAAGACCTTAGCGCCTACAGGGATAATGCTCTGCTGATATTCTACAGGCTGCTGACGGAACAATCCCTCAGAAGGAACGCTCACAATGCGTACCTTAACGCCATCCTTACGGAGAAGTTCTGCACCACTAACGAGAGTTGAAACCTCGGAACCTGAAGCAACACAAACTACGTCAGGGTTTTCATCAGAACCAGCTACGATATAAGCACCCTTAGATGCCTGTGAATAGTCATTACCTTCTGGAAGGTCATTGATATTTTGGCGTGAGAAGATGAGTGCTGTAGGGGTATCCACATTCTCCATAGCAAGCTTCCAAGCCTCTGTTGTCTCCTTTGCATCAGCAGGACGAAGTACAAGGACTGAAGGCTTTCCTGCATGATTGTGGAGTTTCTCCATAAGACGAATCTGTGCTTCCTGCTCTACTGGCTCGTGAGTAGGACCATCTTCACCTACACGGAAAGCGTCATGAGTCCAGATAAACTTCACTGGAAGCTGCATGAGAGCTGCCATACGAACTGCTGGCTTCATGTAATCAGAGAACACAAAGAATGTGCCACAAGCAGGAATAACACCTCCGTGGAGACACATACCTATGCAACAGCACGCCATTGTCAACTCTGCAACACCAGCCTGGAAGAATGCACCTGAGAAATCACCCTTAGTAAGAGCGTGTGTCTTCTTGAGGAAACCGTCAGTTTTGTCAGAGTTAGAGAGGTCAGCAGATGCACATATCATATTTGGAACCTGCTCTGCGAGAGCTCCAAGACAAGCAGCAGAAGCAGAACGAGTAGCATCATTAGCCTTCTGCTGAACCTTTGACCAATCAATTACAGGGGCTTTACCGCTGAACCAATCAGCAAGTGCAGCAGCCTTTTCTGGGTTTGCGTCAGCCCAAGCCTTCTCTTCAGCGTAACGTTCAGCACAAATAGCCTCAAGTTCCTTAGCACGAGAAGCATACATCTCCTTTACATCATCAAAGATTACGAATGGATTCTCAGGGTCACCACCAAGATGCTTGATAGTATTTACATAAGCATCACCACCGAGAGGAGCACCATGAGTCTTGCAGTTTGCTTCATAAGAAGTGCCATCAGCCTTGAGAGCGCCCTTACCCATTATACACTTACCGATGATAAGAGTAGGCTTTCCTTCCACCTTCTTAGCTGCATCGAGAGCCTGACGAATCTGATCAACGTCATTACCACAGATTTCGATAACCTCCCAACCGAGTGCACGATACTTAGCAGCAGTGTCCTCATTCATAACTTCCTTAGTCTCAGTAGAAAGCTGAATATCATTAGAGTCATAGAACATGATGAGATTATCAAGTCCGAGATTAGATGCGATACGAGCGCCACCCTGTGAAATTTCCTCCTGAATGCCACCATCAGAGATATATGCGTAGATAGTCTCCTTTGCAAAAGTAGGGTTACCTGTATGCTGCGCAAGGAACTTAGCAGCAATAGCAGCACCAATAGCGAAGACATGACCCTGACCGAGAGGACCAGATGTATTCTCTATGCCACGTGCAATTTCAAACTCAGGGTGTCCTGTGGTAGGAGAACCCCACTGACGCAACTGCTGCAACTCATCCAAAGTAAACTTGCCAATAAGGCAAAGCTGTGAGTAAAGCATAGGAGCCATGTGACCTGGGTCAAGGAAGAAGCGGTCACGACCAGCCCATGTAGGGTTCTTTGGATCATACTTCAAGTACTCAGCATAGAGTACATTGATAAAGTCAGCACCGCCCATCGCACCACCTGGGTGACCGGATTTAGCCTTTTCTACTGCAGATGCAGCGAGAATACGAATATTATCCGCTGCATGCAACATTACTTTGTTGTCGTTCATAAGATGTGTTTTATTTTTAGATAAAATTGATAAGTAGGTATTCAAAACTATTTCATAATATTTTGAACACCTACTTGATTGATATTTTGTTATTTAATTCTAATTACTGCAATGGATTTCGCAGGCACCTTGACAGTGACAGTCTGCTTAGAAAGCTTAGCTCCCTTGAACTCAGCAGGCACAACACGGTCTGGATGCTCGAAGTCATTATAGTCTGTTATTTCCTTACATGAAAGAATTTGACCGCTGACGCTCTTTGGCTTAGCAGCAATACCTTCGAGAGAAAGCTCAACTTTCTGCTCTTTGTCGAGGCTTACGTTGGCAAGAGACACGACGATAGTGCCGTCAGCCTTGCGTGCCGCACTGGATGAAAGCAAAGGAATGCGACGATTATCGCGCACATCCATTGAGTCTGTCTTTACATCCATAGGCAAGTAGGTAGCCTCCTGGAAATCCTTGTACATATTGAAGACATGGTAAGTAGGAGTCAATACCATGTGTCCTGTACCCTTAGTGTCAGTAAGAATCATAGACTGGAGTACATTAACGACCTGCGCAATGTTAGCCATACGGATGCGATCGGTATGACGGTGGAACACATTGAGAGAAAGAGCAGCCACAAAAGCATCGCGCATAGAGTTCTGCTGGTAGAGGTGTCCAGCAATAGTGCCAGGCTCTTCATCCCACCAAGTGCCCCATTCATCGACGAGAAGTCCAATCTGCTTCTTAGGATCTTTCTTGTCCATGATGGCACAATGCTTATTGATTACGTCCTCAATCTCAAGGCATTTGCCCATTGTCCAGTAGTAATCATCATTATTAAACTTGAGTGCTGAACCCTTACTTCCACTCCAACCTGTTACAGTATAGTAGTGGAGAGAAAGACCATTCATTCTATGTCCGACGTTGTTCATCAGCACCTTTGTCCAATTATAATCGTAATCGCTTGCTCCGGATGCAATCTTATAAAGATTATGTCCGTCGTAATTACGGCAATATGTGGAGTATCTGCGATAGAGGTCAGCGTAATACTCAGGGCGCATGGAACCTCCGCAACCCCAACTCTCATTACCTACGCCAAGGAATTTAACATTCCAGGACTTCTCACGTCCGTTTTGGCGACGCAGTTTAGCCATTGGAGTCTCGCCGTCAGAGGTCATATACTCAACCCATTTAGCAAGTTCTTCTACAGTACCACTGCCCACATTGCCACTGATGTATGGTTCACAACCGAGCATCTCGCAGAGATCAAGGAACTCATGAGTACCAAAAGAGTTGTCTTCTATGGTACCTCCCCAGTTGTTGTTCTGCATCTTAGGGCGCTGTTCCTTAGGTCCAATGCCGTCCATCCAATGATATTCATCTGCAAAACAGCCACCAGGCCAGCGAAGAACCGGAATCTGAAGTGCCTTCAGAGCCTCAAAGACATCCTTGCGGTAGCCTTTGATATTAGGTATGTTTGAGTTTTCGCCCACCCAAAGTCCGCCATAGATGCAAGAACCGAGGTGCTCAGCAAACTGTCCATAAATCTCTTTATGAATTTTCTGCGAACCTTTATCTGCATGAATGGTAAGCGATGAGGTCTGAGCCGAAACGGCAAGAGACATCGCAACGATGGTTATTGTTGTCAGTATTTTCTTCATTATATAGGAGAAGGGCGATTAGTTCTTGTTTTCTACAGCCGCCTTTTCGATAGCGAGACCACGCTTGTAGTTTTCAATATAAATATTAAAACCTGCAACATCCTCAGCAGTAGGAGCGATTTCTACGCCGGTATTGCCTGCAAAGACATGGTTGTCAAGGAAATCCGCAAGTGCTTCATTGCCTTCATGGTTGACAAGATAAGAAGCAAGAAGAGCGATACCCCAAGCTCCACCTTCACCAGCTGTCTCCATAACGGATATTGGCGAATTGATGGCAGCAGCGAGAACACGCTGTCCAACGCCCTTTGTCTTGAACAATCCACCATGTCCGGTGATGCGATCCACCTTCACATGCTCCTCATTGAAGAGGATATCGTTACCAATCTTGAGCACACCTACAGAGGCATAGAGGTGGGAACGCATGAAGTTTGCAAGGTTGAACTTGTCATTTGCCGAGCGAACAAACATCGGACGACCTTCTGCCAATCCTGTGACAGGTTCACCGGAGATGTAGTTATATGAAATAAGTCCACCGCAATCAGCATCACCTTCAAGCGCATGGTTATAGAGTTTGCCGAACACTTCGTTCATATCTACCGGAACGCCAAGAAGTTGCTGATATTCCTTAAAGAGGTTTACCCAGGCATTAAGGTCGCTTGTGCAGTTGTTGCAGTGAACCATTGCCACGAGTGAACCGTCAGGAGTGGTAACCATATCAATCATCTCATAAGGCTTAGTGAGGTCTTTCTCCAACACAATCATAGAGAAAGAAGATGTGCCGGCAGAAACATTACCAGTGCGCTGCTTAACAGCGTTAGTGGCAACCATACCAGTTCCTGCGTCACCTTCAGGAGGGCAGAAAGGAATACCTGCATTAAGATGTCCTGAAACGTCAAGTCTCTTAGCACCTTCAGCAGTCAATCTGCCAGCATCCTCACCAGCATTGAGCACCTTTGGGAAGATGTCGAGTACGGTCCAATTGAATCCCTTAGAAGAAATAAGAGCATTAAACTTATTGACCATTTCGGCATTATAGTTCTTTGTCTCAGGGTCAATAGGCATCATACCAGATGCATCACCTACGCCGAGCACCTTTTCACCAGTCAACTGCCAGTGGATATAACCAGCCAGAGTAGTCTGGAAGGCAATATCCTTAACGTGGTCTTCACCATTAAGGATAGCCTGATAAAGGTGAGAAATACTCCATCGGAGAGGAATATTATAAACAAATAGCTTTGACAATTCAGCTGCAGCTTTGGCAGTGTTGGTATTTCTCCATGTGCGGAATGGCACAAGTATGTCACCTTTGTCATTGAAAGCCATATATCCGTGCATCATTGCACTGATACCGATGGCTGCAAGGTTTTCGATTTCACAGTTATACTGAGCCTTAACGTCCTTTCGGAGGTCAGCATAGCAGTCCTGCAATCCGGTCCAGATAGCATCAATGCTGTATGTCCAGAGATTTCCCACCAACTGGTTTTCCCATTCGTGGCTTCCCTGAGCTATCGGCTTGTTCTCCTGATCGATGAGAACAGCCTTTATACGGGTAGAGCCAAACTCGATACCGAGTATGGCTTTGCCTTGTTCTATTGTCTGTTTTGCTGTCATTGTACGAGAATTAATTATTTCAAAGCTTTGTTAAGCATATAGTACACCTCATTGTTGCGGAGCTGCTGCTTGAAGTTTGATATAGTGGTCTCTTTGTTAATACCAACAAACTCTATGCCAGTCATCTCGGCGAAGTCCTCCCAATACTCAGCAGTAATATCGTAAGAGAATGCGCTATGGTGAGTTCCACCAGCGAGAATCCATGCTCCAGCACCTACTTCGAATGAAGGCTGTGGAATCCATAGAGCAGAAGCAACAGGAAGATGAGGCATTGGCTTTGGCTTGATACACTCGACATCGCTTGTGATAAGACGGAAACGATTGCCAAGATCTACGATAGTAGCCTTGCATCCTGCACCAGTCTTGCTGGTGAACACGAGGCGAGCAGTCTGCTGTTTGCGGATTCCGATGCCGAGGAAATGTACCTCAAGAGTAGGTTTATCCACAGCAACGAGAGGACAAACCTCAAGCATGTGGCTCTGAAGAGAAGATGTGCCCTCGTAAGAGAAGTTGAGAGTGTAATCCTCAAGGAAAGAACAACCCTTCTTCATACCCTGGTTCATAACCCAAAGAGAACGGTAAAGACAAGCAGTCTTCCAGTCACCTTCAGCGCCAAAGCCGATACCTTCAGCCATAAGACGCTGAGAAGCGAGACCAGGAATCTGGTCGAAACCTACGAAGTTAGGGTCATTGATATCAGCATCACCGAGGTCATCAAAGTTTGTTGTGAAGGCTGTTGCGCCCTCATCCTTGAGTACTCTGCGAAGAGCAATTTCAGCTTTGGCCGCATTCTTTACCTTTTCCCAATATACTTCCTCGCCAGACTCATCAATCTTGATGGTATATTCCTTCTTGTATTCCTCAACGAGAGCATCAGCTTCAGCGTCAGTGACTTTCTTGAAGTAGTCCATGAGTGAGGAAACAGGATAGTAATCAACGTGATAACCGAGGCGCTGTTCGAACTCAACGCGGTCACCATCAGTAACAGCAACATTGTTCATGTTCATACCGAACATAAGACAACGAACATCATGAGAGTCAGCTACAGCGGCAGCAACGCGTGCCCAAACAGCAATCTGGCGCTGAGCCTCTTCGCTCTTCCAGTAACCTACTACCACCTTACGTGGCACACGCATACGAGAGCATATATGTCCGAACTCAATATCTCCGTGAGCAGACTGATTAAGGTTCATGAAGTCCATGTCTATACTGTCCCAAGGAATCTCAGCATTATACTGAGTATGGAAATGGAGCAAAGGCTTCTGAAGAGCCTGGAGTCCCTTAATCCACATTTTAGCAGGTGAGAAGGTGTGCATCCATGTGATGATACCTACACACTTTCTGTCATTATTAGCTGCCTTCATGACAGCTTCCACCTCAGCGGATGAGTTAGCAGTGCCTTTATAGACTACCTTTATAGGAATGATGCCAGACTGATTAAGTCCTGCGACCATTTCCTGAGAGTGACCGTCAACGATTTTTACGGTTTCACCTCCGTAGAGAAGTTGTGCTCCTGTGACGAACCACACTTCCAATTCTTTAAATGCTTCAATCATAGTTATAGTAATTATAGATATAGAAAATGATTATTGGAGTAATAAATTATCCTAAACTTAGCATACAAAAGCAATGAGGGAAGGGGTTAATGCTTCTTTCCCTTCTGTCCGTAATAAGCGTTAGGACCATGCTTGCGCATATAATGCTTCTCAACAAGCAGTGGATTCATTGTCAGATTCGGGTTTACGCTCAGAGCAATGAATGCCATTTTTGCACACTGTTCCATTACTTTAGCATTATAGACTGCATTGTCAGGCGATGTACCCCATGAGAAAGGACCATGATTTTTGACGAGAACAGCAGGAGTATGGTCAGGATTTATCTTTCGGATATTGAGGATTTCATCTACGATTACGTTACCAGTCTCCAATTCGTATTGACCTTTTACCTCTGCTTCGTTCATGTCACGAGTGCAAGGGATGTCCTTATAGAAATAGTCAGCGTGAGTAGTTCCTATATTTGGAATATCCTTACCAGCCTGTGCAAAGGCAGTGGCATAAGTGGAATGAGTATGTACAACGCCTTGGATATTAGGAAAAGCTCTATAGAGCACGAGGTGAGTCGGAGTGTCACTTGAAGGGTTAAGGTCACCTTCTACGACTTTGCCTGTCTGCAAATCCACGACTACCATATCTTCTGCCTTCATTTCATCATAGCTAACGCCAGATGGCTTGATAACTACGAGTCCCTTCTCACGATCAATTCCTGAGACATTTCCCCAGGTAAAGATTACGAGCCCTTGCTTGACGAGGTCAAGATTTGCCTTGAATACTTTCTGCTTAAGTTCTTCTAACATAATTGGTTATTTATTAGTATTTTAGATATAATGCTTCCTACGGACGTTGCCGTTGGCACTATGGCTGTCAGGTCTGGTTGCCTTGCCTTGATTTCTGGGCTTAAGCCTAAGGACTGAAGGGACAGAACAACGAAGCAACCAAACGACAGAAGCTCGATTATTTCAGAACAAACTTAGCATCCTTGATAAATCCGCTCTCGCTGAAACGATAGAGGTAAGCGCCTCGTTTGCTTGTATTTTTGTCGATAAATTCCGTTTTCTGTATGCTTGGTACACCCTTGATACGCTTGCGGAAGTTACGTTTGTCAATTTCTTCGCCTAAAATAGCCTCGTAAAGCAACTGCAGCTGAGTAAGCGTAAACAACTCAGGAAGCAGATTGAAACACAGAGGTTCGTTAGAGATGTGGCGACGAAGCTTAGCTAAAGCATCATTCACCATCTTGCCATGGTCAGAGTAAAGCTTGGGGAGACTATCCACATTGACCCACTCCACTCCATATTCTTTTTGTCGTACCTCACTATAATCGCTTACATTGATAAGCGCACAGTAAGCCACAGAGATAACCCTTTCACCTGGGTCACGGTCGATCTTACCGTATGTACCTACTTGAGTCAGATACATATTGCCGAGACCTGTAAGTTCGTTCAGTGTACGCTCTGCCGCTTCGTGAAGACTCTCATTAGGTCTAACGAAGCCACCGTAAAGCGACCACTGTCCCATACCTGGGTCTAATTTTCTCTTGCCGATGAGAAGTTTGAGTTTTCCTTCATCAAATCCGAAGACGATACAGTCCACAGACACTAAAATCGGCTCGATATTGTCATAGTATTGCGTCATATTCTTTCGCTACCCTTATGTGTGTTATTGTTTAAGAAAGTACTAAAATCGCTCGCAGTCTCACGACTTTGCCGACCGGGCGATTGCGTTTTTTTGTGTGAGATTTTGTTATCTCACGTTTGACGTAGATTTTCAGTTATTGTGCCCAATAAAGTCACCGCCTATATATAAATAAGGTGGAAACCTTTTTGTTTTCAATTGAAAATTCAATGTTGAGGTGGAAAGTGGCAATCTGGCTTACAGTTGCCACTTCCCATCTCATCATTGATGATTATATTGGCATTCTCATATTACCAGAGAGCAATATAGAGAATTGTGAGAATCAGAATTACTCCGCATGCACCGATATTGAAAGCACGGTCAGTCTTGAAGATGTTGAGGTCGATAGGCACGCGCTTAGGGTCCTGTACCTTGTCAAGAGCATTAGAACGGAGGTAGAAACCGATGGTTGCTGTAATAGCTGCCATGAAGATCATCGCACCTGCAACACCGTGAACTGCGAGAGTTGTGTTGAAGTAAGAGAGCACGAGGAATACTACAGACAAGCCACACACAGCATAAAGCACTGTGCTCCAGAACAGCTGAGTCTTGATAGTGCTGTCAGAAAGCTGGTCGGCAGGCTCTGCCTTGCCACTTCTCAATGAGATACCTACGAAGAGAACTACGAGAACGATGAACACATATCCAGAACGAACGAGGAATGGAACATCAGGCATTGTAAACTTGAAGAGGATAGAGAAAGCGAAAGTACCGATAGCGGCAACAACAGCTGCGGTGCCGGAAGCACGCTTCCAAAGGAGTCCGAGACCGAAGATTACCACTACGCCAGGATATACGAATGAAGAGTATTCCTGGATGAACTGGAATGCCTGGTCGATACCGCCCATCAATGGATAAACAGCAACGAGAGCGATGAGCAGAGCAGCAACAGAAGTCATACGACCTACAGTAACGAGACGTCTCTCACTTGCATTCTTGTTGATGAACTGCTTGTAGATATCCATCGTGAAGAGAGTGGAAGTAGAGTTGAACATTGAAGCAAGAGAAGAGATAACAGCGGCTGCGAGAGCTGCGAAAGAGAGACCCTTAACGAATGTAGGGGTGAAGTTACGGATAAGGAATGGATAAGCATCATCAGAACGCTCAATGCCACCAGCGAGAGTATGACGGAGAGTTTCGAGGGCTTCGCCATCGCCATTCATGATGTAGAATGCGCAAACACCAGGAATACAAACGATGAATGGAATAAGAATCTTGAGGAATGCTGCGAAAATCATACCCTTCTTAGCCTCAGAGAGAGACTTGGCAGCAAGACCCTTCTGGATGATGTACTGGTTGAAGCCCCAGTAACCGAGGTTTGTAAGCCAGAGAGCACCAAAGATAAGAACGATACCAGGGTTAGTAAAGAATGGGTCTTCCTTCTGTACTACAACACCATTTTCTACCACTCCATTGACTACTGGATAGAGTTCTTCCTGACGGGTTACGACAAGATTGAAGTGCTTGTCACCAGGCTGGTTGACGCACCAATCAAATATATTGCCCAACGCCTCAATAGCGCCGCATCCCCATACCTCGTGACCGATTACGGAGAGAGCAGCATAAGCAGTGATAAGACCGCCACCTACGAGGAATGTCACCTGCATAACGTCGGTCCATGCCACAGAAGCGAGACCGCCATAGATGGAGTAAACACCAGCGATAACGAAGAGTGTGAGGATGATAACCATGCGAACCTGGTCGATTTCGATACCACCTACATTGATAATCATGTCAGTAGGGAGACCGAGAATCTGCTGAATAGCGAGAGCACCGAGCCAAGATACAGAGGTGAGGTTTACGAATACATAGAGGAAAAGCCAGAGGAGAGAGAATGCAAGTCCTACACCCCAGTTGTAACGCTCACGAAGGAACTGTGGGATAGTAAAAATCTTCTTCTCGATCATCAGAGGAAGGAGGAACTTACCGACTACGATCAGAGTAGCTGCAGCCATAAGCTCGTAAGCTGCCTGCGCGATACCTGAAGCGAAAGCTGAACCGGACATGCCGATAAACTGTTCTGCTGAGATATTTGCAGCGATAAGAGATGCACCTACCGCCCACCAAGTCAAGGTGTTACCAGCGAGGAAGTAGTCTGTAGATGATTTCTCTTCACCTTTCTTGCTACGGCTGAGGAACATTCCCAAACCTACAAGAAGTACAATGTAGGCAATGAATACTACATAATCGATAGTCTCAAAGCCATTGTTCTTTAAAGCTTCTAATACGCTCATTGTTTTGTTAGAGTTTTTTTGAGTTTTGTTTTAATAATTATATTTATTTTTTTTCTTTAGCTTTAATACCATAATAGACTGACAATCAATGACACGCTAAGTCACCGAAAGCCAAAAGGCAATCGGTGACAAAAGCGTTATATTTACTTGATTGAGAATCTGTAAGCTGCGTGGCTATAGTACTTTTCGCCTGGCTTGAGTGTAGGCTGTACGAAGTCTTTCTTGTTAGGAGAGTCAGGGTATTTCTGACTTTCGAGACATACGCTGACATATTGTGGGTACTTACCACCCTTGTGCTTGATATTTGGCTCATTGCCGATACCCTGGAAATTACCTGTGTAACACTGCACGCCAGGCTCATTGGTGAACATCTCCAAGAAGATACCAGTCTTTGGAGAATAGAGAGAAGCGCACACCTGAGTATCGTCACCCTTGCCATCCTTGTAAGTATTGAGACAGAAATTATGGTCAATACCTCCGTTAGCATTCTTCACCTGATCGAAGTCTGCACCGATAGCATCCTTGATAGCGTGAGGTGTGGTAAAGTCAAATGGGGTACCCTTGACAGGCTTAACTTCGCCTGTTGGGATATAGAATTCATCAGACGGAGTAAAATTATCAGCATTGATATAGAGAATCATGTCAGTTCCAACGCTGTTGAAGTCGCCATTAAGGTTATAATAGTTGTGGTTTGTCTGGTTGATAATTGTCTCTTTATCTGTAGTTGCCTCCCATACCATATCGAGAGTATTATCAGACTTGAGAGTGTATGTAGTGGTTGCCTTTACAGTACCAGGGAAACCATTCTCTCCATCAGGTGCGGTAATGGTGAGCTTGAGGATAGAATCACCAACTTGCTCTGCCTCATAGACTTGGTTCATCCAGCCTGTAGTACCACCGCCGTGAAGACAATTCATCTTATCATTCTGCTTCAACTGATATTCCTGTCCATTAAGAGAGAACTTACCTCCTGCGATACGGTTAGCATAGCGACCTACAGAAGAGCCATAATCACTTGGAGAATTGAGAGTATCAGCATACTGTGCGATATTGTCGAAACCGAGGACAACATCAGTTGGTTTGCCATCTTTATCAGGTACCACAAGCGAAACTACGCGTCCACCATAGTTTGTGATGCAGACTTCCATGCCGTTGGCATTAGTGAGGGTATAGAGAGCCACCTTCTTACCACCAATCACAGTGTCGAAAGCAGCGGCATCAAGTCCAGATTGTGTCAGTGTAGATTTGCCTTCCGTTGAAGAGCAAGCAGAGAACATTGCCATGGCAACGCCTGCAGAGAAAAGTAAAGTCTTTAGGTTGTTCATATTGCTTAGTATTTTGAATAGATTTGCATTTGTTTAATCAAAATCGTTTCAAAGGTAATCTATTTTTTTTACCCATGCAAGAAAACATATATAATATTTGCCAAAAATGGAAAGAAAGACCCTCATTTTGCTATCTGCTCTAAGCAAAATGGGGCAAAAATGAGATTTTGAAGTGTAAATCGAACACTTTTCTACAACCTTTCATTCAGTGCTGTTTCACACATTATTATATATAGTTTGCAGATTGCAAAACAAAAGAACAAATACAAACTAATCAAACAAACATTAGTGGATAAACGAGCGTTTTGGCTTGATTTTGGAAAAGCTATGATATTACAATTTGAAAGCATAGCTTTTAGGATGTAATAACTATGCTTTTAGGGGCTAATAACTATGCTTTTAGGCGGTAAAAGCATAGCTTTTGCATTGCCCAACCATACCCAACTAAAACCATAAGCAAATATACAGCTTTTACTTACAGTTTATCTAAAAATAAGCTTTCCGTCTTACAATCGCATTTTTGATAATCTATATCCTGAATGGCGTGAACGGATTGGTGATTTACTGTTTGAGATTGTTGAGTTGATATTCTACAAACCAACTACCAGCAATTTGGCAAAGCCATAAAAAAAACGACCAGCCACTCTGCAAGAGACCTGATGGAATCTGAGCAGAGTGGCTGGATTATATGAAGTATGGGAAATACTTAGAAGTTGAAGAAGCGAGCTGCGTTGTTGTAGCAGATATCCTCTACCATCTGACGCACGCGCTTCTCTTCGTAACCAGTGAATGGGATAAGACCCTTCTCAATGTCATTACCGAGGAGATTACAGAGTGTGCGACGGAAATACTCGTGACGTGGATAAGAGAGGAATGAGCGTGAGTCGGTCAGCATACCTACGAAGCGAGAGAGAAGACCGAGCACTGAGAGAGCGTTCATCTGCTTCTCCATGCCATCCTTTTGATCGAGGAACCACCAACCAGAACCAAACTGAATCTTTCCTGCAACAGAACCATCCTGGAAGTTACCGAGCATAGTAGCGATAACCTCATTAGCGCATGGGTTGAGGTTGTAGAGGATTGTCTTTGCGAGAGTGCCGTTAGTGTTGAGCTCATCAAGGAAATGAGACATTGCTTTTGCTGTGGTGAACTCACCGATTGAGTCGAAGCCAGTGTCAGCACCGAGCTTAGCAAACATCTTAGAGTTGTTGTTGCGAATAGCACCGTAGTGATACTGCTGCGCCCAACCAGAAGCATAATCCATCTTGCCCTGCTCGAATAGGTAAGCGTGCTTGTACTTGCGCTCTTCTTCCTTAGTGATTGCCTCGCCAGCGAGTGCCTTCTTCATGATAGCATCAATCTCAGCCTCTGTGTATGGCTCGTCGTAGAATTCCTCAATACCGTGGTCAGAGAGTTTACATCCCATTGTCTCGAAGAAGTCGTGACGCTTCTGGAGAGCGGCAACGAGCTCAGCAAAGCAGGTGATAGGCATTTCGGCAACGCTTGCGAGCTTCTCGATGTAAGCCTTCCAAGTGGCAGCATCGATATTCATACCTGCATCAGGACGCCAAGCAGGGAGCATACGTGTCTTGGCAGTAGGGTCATCCTTCACCACTTTGTGCCACTCGAGAGAGTCAGCAGGGTCGTCAGTGGTGCAGACAATCTTCACGTTGTAGTGCTCCATCATTCCGCGTGGGCAGAACTTTGGGTCATTCTTTATCTGATTGTTGCAATCGTCATATATCTCGCGTGCAGTCTCAGGATTGAGTAACTTGTCAATTCCGAAAGCAGTCTTGAGCTCAAGGTGTGTCCAGTGATATAATGGATTACGGAATGTGTAAGGCACAGTCTCAGCCCATTTCTCGAACTTCTCCCAGTCAGTAGTATCCTTGCCTGTGCAGAAACGCTCATCGATACCGTTTGAACGCATTGCACGCCATTTGTAGTGGTCACCCATAAGCCAGATCTGCGCAATAGAGTCGAAGCGCTTGTTTTCAGCGACCATTTGAGGAATAAGGTGGCAATGATAGTCGATGATAGGCATCTTGGCAGCGTGGTTGTGATAGAGGTCCTGCGCTGTCTTTGTCTCGAGAAGGAAGTTCTCGTCGTTGAATTGTTTCATTTCAGTTTAGATTTAAAATATTGTTGTTTGTTAATGCAGTAGTAGCAGAAAATGGGCTTATATTCTCAAATGCTGCCCTTTTTCGATGCAAATGTACTACTTTTTTTGTAAATAAAGAATGTTTCCCTTGATTTTTCAAAAAATATAACTAAATTTGCAGTCAGTAAGGCAATAAAGACCTATTAACCCTATAAAAACAAGAACATGAAAACCTCCACACTGCATGAATCTCTCAAGCGTACCGAGCGCGTTCTCCTTATATACACAGGTGGCACAATCGGTATGGGGCATAACTCTAAGACTGGCGCTCTTGAGCCTCTCGACTTCAACCATCTCCTCTCCCGTATTCCGGAACTGGATCAGATTCAGGCAAAAATCACGGTTTATCAGTTTGACAAACCTATAGACTCAAGCGATATGGACTACCTCGTGTGGTCAGAACTCGTGCAGATAATAAGTCAAAACTATAACCGCTACGACGGTTTCGTCATCCTCCACGGAACGGATACGATGGCCTATACAGCATCCGCTCTCTCATTTATGCTGCAAAACCTTACCAAACCTGTCATTCTGACTGGATCACAGTTGCCTATTGGTCAGTTGCGTACAGACGGTAAGGAAAATCTTCTTACAAGTATCGAACTGGCTTCGCTGACCAATGAGCATGGCGTTACGCCAATCCCTGAGGTCTGCATTTACTTCGGCGGACGATTGCTCCGTGGCAATCGTAGTACGAAACAGGACGCTGAGCAGTTTAATGCCTTTGAATCATTCAATTACCCTCACCTGTGCGAAGCAGGAGTAGAGTTTAATTTCAATCACCACCATATTCTCCGACCAGACTATACCCGTCCGATGATTCCTCATAAAGAGATGAATCCAAACATCCTGGTATTCTCCTTATTCCCTGGACTTCAGGAGTCTGTATTCAAGCATATCATTGATGATCCTAACCTTAAAGGAATCGTGATGCGCAGCTATGGCTCTGGCAATGCTCCACAGCAGAAATGGCTCACCGATATGCTTACCACAGCCGTAGAGCGTGGCGTAGTAATAGTCAATATTTCTCAGTGTGTGGCTGGTCGTGTAGAAATGGAGAGATATGGTGCTGGCCTTCATCTCTTTAAAGCTGGTGTGCTTTCTGGCTACGATAGCACTATTGAGGCAGCCACTACCAAACTGATGCATCTCACTGCTCTCCACAATGATCCATGCGTCGTCACTGCCCACATGAAGCGTTGCTTGGCTGGTGAAATTACTTTAGATAGTTGCTTGGTTAATAAATAAAAAAACTGATTTAAATTAAGAATGATAAATGTAGAATGAAGAATTGGAGTTTGTTTTCTTACTTGAGGAGCCACGAGAAGCCTCAAGCCGAGGAACGTAATCCCTATTCTTCTTTCTACATTCTTCATTTAATCAATTCTTCATTTAATAAAATTGCAGAAATCGCAATCGCGTCAGCGCGATTTTTCACTCGTCACTCTTCACTTTTCACTTTTCACTAAAAGGTGTAGCTCCCCATTCTTCATTTAATTAAACTCTTCACTCAAAGGTACAACTTCCCCAAAAAGAAACAATTTCGCACATTTTCCTCGTTATTCTTTGCATTATGAAAATAAATGATTACCTTTGCAAACATATTGTAATTAGTAAAGGTAAAAAGATAAGTAAATAACACATAATACAAATGTTAAGAATAGCATTGCAATCCAAAGGCCGTCTCTTCGAAGACTGCATCAATCTGCTCAATGAAGCAGACATCAAAGTAAGTTCCAGCAAGCGAGTTCTCCTCGCCCAGTCAGGCAATTTCCCTCTCGAAGTGCTTTATCTCCGTGATGATGATATTCCCCAAAGCGTAGCTTTAGGCGTGGCAGATATCGGCATCGTGGGAGAGAACGAATTCCTTGAGCGTGAGGAAGATGCTGAGATAGTAAGCCGACTTGGCTTCTCAAAGTGCAGACTCTCACTTGCCATCCCTAAGTCTGTGGAATATACTGGATTGGAATGGTTTAACGGAAAAAAGATTGCTACATCCTACCCTGTTATCCTGCGCAACTTCCTCGAGAAGAATAATATAGACGCAGAGATACACATCATCACAGGAAGCGTGGAGATTGCGCCTGGCATCTGCCTTGCTGATGGTATCTTCGACATCGTGTCGAGCGGTTCTACCCTCGTCAGCAATAATCTCCGCGAAGTAGAAGTGGTGACTCAGAGCGAAGCTTTGCTCATAGCCCACAAAGGTCTCTCTGAGGAAAAGCGCGAGATTCTCAATGAGATGCTCTTCCGCTTTGAGGCTGTAAAGAATGCTGAAGGACAGAAATATGTTCGCATGAATGCTCCTAAGTCAAGGCTCAAAGAGATAGTAGAAGTGCTTCCAGGACTCAAGAGTCCTACTATCATCCCTCTTGCCGATGAGGAATGGTGCTCTGTTCACGCCGTAATAGGACAGAAAGTGTTTTGGGAAATAATCGGTAAACTGAAGGAACTCGGTGCCCAGGGCATTTTGGTCAATACTATTGAGAAGATGATTATTTAATGTGTGGTTGTCGGTTGTAGGTTGTTGGTTTTGGGTTCTTTTGTAAAGAAAAGCCACAACTACTCCAATCAAATCTAAAAGCCACTACGACAGGGTACTATTACACCTGATTCCACAAATAAAGAGCACAAGCAAATGAGAATAACAAAATACCCAACCAAAGAAGAGATAGCAAAGATAATAGAGCGCCCACACCTCGACGTCTCACAGCTTAATGCTACTGTTGCCACAGTTTTGGCTGACGTAAAGGCTAATGGAGACAAAGCGGTGATGGAATATGAGGCTAAGTTTGACAAAGCAAACCTCACCCAACTCGCAGTCACCGAAGGAGAGATGCTGGAGGCGGAAAGCCTTGTAAGCAAAGAACTAAAAGATTCCCTCATCCTCGCTCATGCCAATATCGCACGCTTCCATGAGTCGCAAAAGTTTGAGACTCAGAAGGTAGAGACTGCCCCAGGTGTGGTATGCTGGCAGAAAAGCGTAGCTATAGAGAAGGTAGGACTATATATTCCTGGTGGCACTGCCCCACTCTTCTCCACCGTTCTCATGCTTGCCACTCCTGCCAAGATTGCTGGATGCAAGGAAATAGTGCTCTGCACCCCTCCTAACAAAGAAGGTAAAGTGAATCCAGCAATCCTTATGGCGGCTCGTGTGGCTGGCGTGGACAAGATTTTCAAGGCTGGTGGCGTTCAGGCTATTGGTGCAATGGCTTATGGCACGGAGTCTGTGCCGAAGGTTTATAAGATTTTCGGACCAGGAAACCAATACGTGATGGCAGCGAAACAGCAAGTTTCTCTCCATGACGCCGCAATAGATATGCCTGCCGGACCAAGTGAGGTCTGCGTCATCGCTGACGAGACAAGCAATGCCGCCTACGTGGCTGCCGACCTTCTATCACAGGCTGAGCATGGCATTGACTCTCAAGTCATTCTCATCAGCACATCCGAGGCGATGCTCTCTGAAGTGGAAGCAGAACTGAAGAAGCAACTGGCAGTGCTTCCACGTCATGAAATAGCAGAGAAGACGCTTGAGAATTCCAATTTCGTACTCGTTCACGACAAGGCGGAAGCAATGGCCCTCAGCAATGCTTATGCTCCAGAGCATCTCATCATCGCCACTTTCGATTACGATTCACTTGCCGAACAGGTGATAAATGCTGGCAGTGTATTCCTCGGTCAGTATGCTTGTGAGTCTGCTGGTGACTATGCCAGTGGCACTAACCACACGCTCCCTACCCACGGTTACGCCCTTGCCTATAACGGAGTAAATCTCGATTCCTACAATCGCAAGATTACTTTCCAGCATCTTTCTGCTGAAGGCATCCGCTCCATCGGTCCTTCCGTGGTCTGCATGGCTGAGAATGAGCAACTGGAAGCTCATGCCAATGCTATGCGTGTGAGGGTCAACAATATTCTTAAAACAAGATAAAGTCAGCGTCCGCCTCACCTCCTCACACGATATACTCAAGGCCTGACACGCCTCCCCACACGATATACTCAAGGCTTGACACACCTCTTCACACAATATACTCATGCGTCCGCCACTGTGTCGGGCGCGTCACCGCCCGATTCCCCGACTAAAAAAATAAACAATGAAACCACTAAAAGAATTGACAAGACCGAATATATGGTCGTTAGCTCCATACAGCAGTGCGAGAAATGAATACTCCGGCCACGTAGCTCGCGTATTCCTCGATGCCAATGAGAATCCTTACAATAATCCTTACAATCGCTATCCTGACCCTCTCCAGCAGGAGGTGAAGGAGCGTATCTCCGTAATCAAGCACATTCCAGTGGAGAATATCTTCCTCGGCAATGGTTCGGATGAAGCCATCGACCTCGTGTATCGTTGCTTCTGCGAGCCTAAGAAGGATAATGTTGTAGCCATCGAACCGACCTACGGAATGTATAAGGTCAGCGCTGACATCAATGATGTGGAGTATCGCCCTGTGCTTTTGGACGATAATTTCCAGATCAAAGCAGAGGCTTTGCTCGATGCTTGCGACGAGAATACTAAGGTGATATGGATTTGTTCGCCAAATAATCCTACAGGAAACAGCATTGATCGCGACGAGATAGCTAAGGTATTGACCACATTTGAAGGACTTGTAGTGGTGGATGAAGCTTACATTGACTTCTCGCAGGAGAAGAGCCTGACGAAGTATATCGCTAAGCTCCCTAACCTCATCGTTCTCCAGACCATGAGCAAAGCATGGGGATCTGCCGCTATTCGTTGCGGAATGGCTTTCGCAAGTGAGGAAATTATATCTATATTTAATAAGGTGAAATATCCATATAACGTCAACAAATTGACACAACAGGAGGCTCTTGACCGTCTCAACCGCAACTTTGAGGTAGAACAATGGGTGAAGCTTATCCTTCAAGAACGCCGTCAACTCATGGATTCCTTCTCTCTCCTGCCTATCTGCAAGAAGGTATATCCTACTGATGCCAACTTTTTCCTCGCTGAGATGGAGGATGCGCAATCCACTTATGACTACCTCGTGGCTAAGGGAATCATAGTGCGCAACCGCACTCGCATCACTCTCTGCCACAACTGTCTCCGCATCACTGTTGGCACAAAAGAGGAGAACTCAGAGTTGCTTAGTGCTTTGAGAACATTATAAAAAAGGAATACAAAGAATAAAAAAAGAGAACGAAGAATAAAAAGAAATACGAAGAATAAAGAAAGGAATACGAAGAATAAAAAGGAATACGCAGAATAAAGAAAGAAGAATGAAGAATAGAAGTTGGTCTTGTTTGCTTAATAAACCGCAAAAAGATAATCACAACTTCCATTCTTCATTCTTCTTTATATTTTCTTCATTTATGAAAGAACCACAATCTTTGCAAATTTCAGCAACAACTGCTTAGTTCCAGCATTCTGGAAATCCACCGTTGCCTTTGCAGAAGGACCTTCGCCAGAGAGATCTGTGACGACGCCTACACCGAAACGATTGTGCTCTATCTTGTCTCCTATAGAAAGCGTTGGGATGTTTGCAGGAGCGCTGGAAGTGACAGAACTGCGTTTTGATGAAGCGGAAGGCGCATCCATTGTGCTACTTCCACGAAGCATGCTGCTACGATTCGTTCCCACCGACAAAGCCTCACGCACCTTACGTAGATTGCCTCCACGCGCTTCCAATTCACGTTCAAAGGCAGGGCTGAAAGGATTGACAGGTGTCTCTGCCTTTCTGCCTTCCGTAACCTTCGGCTTTGGGTCTGCCATAAACTGTGAAGCAACTGGATGAGAGTTTTGCATCCTGCCGTTAGAATATCTTGAAGAAGAGGAAGACCCATAGTTTTTCCTGTTGTTTCTGCCGTACGAACCTATCTCTGACGAATTGGAATCCATCTCTATAAGCCTTGGGTCTATATCCTTGAGGAAGCGACTTGGCGCGTCAAACTCCATTCTTCCGTATCTGAAACGCGTCTTAGCACAAGTCAGCACGCAAGAATTTTCCGCTCTCGTGATTGCCACATAGAAGAGGCGTCGCTCTTCTTCCAGCAGTCGCATGGAGTCTGTACACATAGGCGAAGGGAAGATATTCTCCTCCATTCCCACCACATAGACAATAGGAAACTCCAGTCCCTTTGCGCTATGTATGGTCATCATCGACACTTTATCATTATCATCATCGTCGCCAGTCTGGCGATCAGTCATGAGCGAGACGTCCTGCAGGAAGTCTGTAAGCCCCACTGGCAATTCTTCCTCGCGTCCATCCTCCACGAAGTCCTGCATGGAGTTGACCAATTCCTCCAGATTTTCCTGTCGTGAAGTGTCGTCAGCATTCGTTCCGCTGTATATATCAGCCGTTATTCCGCTCATCTTGATGATGTCCTTACCGAGTTCATAAGCATTATCAGTATTTAGACGCTGCAAAAAAACTTCTATCATCTGGCAGAAAAGGCTGAGTTTGTTTATCGTTCCCTTGTTTATCTCCACTCCGTAAGCTAATGGATTCTGCGCCACGGTCCATAGGCTGACATTCCTTTCCTGTGCTCCAGCCACGATTTTATTCACCGTAGTGTCACCGATTCCTCTCGCAGGATAATTGATTATCCTTCGGAAAGCCTCTTCATCGTGATGGTTTACCACAAGTCTGAAATAGGCTATCACGTCCTTTATCTCCTTACGCTGATAGAAGCTCATGCCTCCATATATCTTATAAGGTATATTATCCTTGAGCATCTGCTCCTCGAAAGTACGGCTCTGATAGTTTGTTCGGTAAAGGATGGCGAAGTCAGAGTAATGCTTTCCTTCGCTTTTCACGGCGCGTTTGATGTCCTTGCAGATGCTAATAGCTTCTTCTTTATCGCTTGAGAGCACTCTGAGGCGCAGTTTCTCTCCTTCCGAATTTTGGCTAAACACGTCTTTTTCTATCTGTCGGCAGTTGTGCTTTATCAGGCTATTAGCCGCCTTGACGATATTCTGAGTCGAGCGATAGTTTTGCTCCAATTTGAACATACGACTTCCATCATACTGCTCTTGGAAGTCGAGGATATTGTCGATATTAGCTCCACGAAATCCATAGATACTCTGTGCATCGTCTCCCACCACGCATACGTGCTGATGACCGCCGGTCAGTTGCCACACTATCTGCTGCTGAACGTAGTTGGTGTCCTGATACTCATCCACAAGCACGAAGCGGTAACGCTCCCTGTATTTATCCCTTACCTCCGGATTGTCGTGGAAGAGGCGGAAGGTATATACCAAGAGATCGTCGAAATCCATTGCGTTGCTCTTGCGACAATTATCCACATACATAGAATAAATGGCTGACATACGGTCCATATTCGACTGTCGGTCGCGCACCATAATATTAGTATTCTCAGCATATTGTGCTGGCAGAATCAACTTATTCTTAGCCATTGAGATACGATTGTGCACCTCTGCTGGCTTATATATTTTATCATCAAGTCCAAGAGTCTTGACGATATTCTTGCAAAGCGACCTGGAGTCGGCCTCATCATAGATGGTGAAATTGGAATCGTAGCCTATAAGCGATGCTTCCCTTCTGAGTATTCTGGAGAATACGCTGTGAAACGTGCCCATCTGTAACGAATAAGCCGACTCTCCCACGAGGCGCGAAATACGCTCTTTCATCTCGTTGGCGGCTTTATTAGTAAACGTGAGCGCCATTATCTCCCACGGTTTGTAGCCTTGCGTGAGGAGATATGCTATCTTGTATGTGAGCACTCTCGTCTTTCCAGAACCAGCACCAGCAATGACGAGCGAAGCCCCATCTATGTATTCCACAGCTTGCAGTTGGGCAGGATTGAGCTGCTTTGAGAGTGATTCCCAAAGTGCCTCTGCTGTCTCAGGTCTTTCTGATGTGGATGAAGAGTGGTTTTCTGGCAAATTATCTATATTTTTCATTTCGTTGATTGTCGATTACTGGGGGATGGAGAATTTGGTTGAGAGTTATAGGTTGTTGGTTATTGGTCGTGGGTTATGGGTATTATAGTGAAATAAACCTGCAAGAGGCATACACATTCTAACCAAAAACCAACGACCAAAAACCAACAACCCAATTCATTTATTGATATTTAATTCCAAATACGAGCAAGGACATCATCAATATATTGTCTCCCTGGCATTTACTTAGCCTTAAACAAGTCCACAAACTTCATCTGATGCTCTATCTGAGCGCGTCGTTTCTTCATATATGGCGAAGGATTCGCACTGGAGAATTTGCGTGGGTTAGGCAGTGTGGCAGCTATCTGTGCGCACTCACCGCGGGTGAGGTCTTTTGCGTCTTTGCCAAAGTTATACTCTGCACAAGCCTGCGCTCCATATAATCCGTTGCCCATTTCTATCGAGTTGAGATACACTTCCATAATCCTCTCTTTGCCCCACAGGGCTTCTATCAGGACTGTGAAATACATCTCGAAGCCTTTTCTTATCCATGATCTGCCCGGCCAGAGGAATACGTTCTTAGCCGTCTGCTGGGTGATGGTGCTTGCACCATGCTTCGTTCCCCCTTTCTTATTGTGCTTCACCGCTTTCTGTATTGCGTTGAAGTCAAAGCCGTGGTGCATCAGGAAGCGCTGATCTTCGCTCGCCATCACTGCCACAGGCATATATTTGGACATCTCGTCGAGAGGCACCCAAGTATGATGTAGCCTTACTTCATATTCGTCCGATACCATCTGCTCGCCAAGGCGGATAAACATCAGCGGTGTGACATAAACAGGGAAGAAACGGTAAGCCACTACAACAAGAATAGTGGAGGCAAAGAATGCCACCACTATCCATCGTATTATCTTTATAAAAAGTCTCACAGAAATATAGTTAAATTGTTGTCTTACTGCTTTGAAAAGAAAACATCAATAGAGAATGATGGGTTGTTGGTGTTGGATTGTAGATTGTTGGTGTTTGGTAGGTTACGACTATAGAGACTTAGCCCCATAACCAATAACCAAAAACCAATAACCTTTTTTTATCTATTGATATGTTTTCGTGTTTCGTGGACTTGTCACAGATGCCAACAGCATTTTACTATTGGGTTACCATCAAGCAAGCAGACAACCGAACAACAATATTACAACTGTCCCTTCTCAGCAGCCTTGATAGTCTCAGCGTTAGCGTAAACGTAAACCTCTACGCGACGATTCTTAGAGCGACCAGCAGCTGTAGAGTTGTCTGCCTCAGGCACTGTAGAACCCATGCCCATAACATTCTTGACCTGTGAAGATGATACACCGAGCATCTTCATATAGTTGCTCACGCTCTGCGCACGCTTTTCAGAGAGAGGGTTGTTGATAGCGTCAGAACCAGTGCTGTCGGTGTGACCTACCACTGTTACGTCACAGTCAGTATTGTTCTTGAGGAACTGTGCCACAGATGCGATATTGTTCTTTGCAGCATCGTTGAGGTCAGCCTTATTTGTAGCGAAGCGAATGCCCTGCTCGTTGAACTCAAACTTATATCCCTTCAGACCGTTAGCGTCAGTAATCTCTGAGAGGTTAGCATTAGCTGCTGCGGCTGCTGCCTCTGCCGCTGCCTTCTTCTTGTCCATGTGCTTGCCGATGAGAGCACCTGTGCCACCACCTACTGTAGCGCCTACTGCTGCACCGATTGCTGTTCCCTTTGCGTTACCTCCGAGGAGACGTCCTGCTATTGCGCCGAGCACTGCACCGCCACCTGCACCGATGATAGCGCCGTTACCTGTATTAGTACCACAACTTGAGATGAGCATGCAGAGACATACTGCAATTGCTCCAAACTTAAACTTTTTCATAATTCTATTTATAAATAAATTAAAAGTTAAAAAATACGATTCTTTTTACCAAAACTGACGACAAAGTTAATCATTTTTCCACAAACTCCAAACAAAAACATGAAAGTATCACTATTTTCCAACATTTTTTTGTATTTTTGCAGGCAAATTTGGCATTAGCATATAAAATTCATACTAAATATGGCAAAAGAACTTAAAGAATTGACTAAACGCGCTGACAATTACAGTCAGTGGTACAATGATCTCATCAACAAAGCGGATCTCGCTGAGCAGTCTGCAGTGAGAGGATGTATGGTTATCAAGCCTTATGGCTACGCCATCTGGGAGAAGATGCAGCATCAGCTCGACCTGATGTTCAAGGAGACTGGAGTGCAAAACGCATATTTCCCTCTCCTCATCCCTAAGTCTTTCCTCTCTCGCGAGGCTGAGCATGTGGAAGGCTTCGCTAAGGAGTGCGCTGTGGTGACCCACTATCGTCTCAAGACCAATGAAACTGGCGACGGCGTTGTGGTGGACCCTAACGCCAAGCTCGAAGAGGAACTCATCATCCGCCCTACTTCAGAGACCATCATATGGAATACATATAAGAATTGGATTCAGTCATGGCGCGATCTGCCTCTCATGTGCAATCAGTGGTGTAACGTGATGCGATGGGAGATGCGCACACGTCCTTTCCTCCGCACTTCCGAGTTTCTCTGGCAGGAGGGTCACACTGCTCACGCCACTCGTGAGGAGGCAGAGAAGGAAGCACAGTTGATGCTTAAGGTCTATGCTGAGTTTGCTGAAAAATGGATGGCAGTACCTGTGATGCAGGGTGTAAAGAGTGAGACAGAGCGCTTTGCCGGTGCTCTCGACACATACACCATCGAGGCTATGATGCAGGATGGCAAGGCTCTTCAGAGCGGTACATCCCACTTCTTGGGACAAAACTTTGCAAAGGCTTTCGATGTCACCTATCTTAATAAGGAGAACAAGCCAGAATACGTATGGGCTACTTCTTGGGGCGTCAGCACACGTCTCATCGGTGCTCTCATCATGACCCACTCTGACGATAATGGTCTCGTGCTCCCTCCACGTCTCGCTCCTATCCAGGTTGTAATCATCCCTATTGGCAAGGCTGACCAGATAGCTGCTGTCTCTGAGGCAATGAAGCCAGTCATCGACAGTCTCCGCCAGCTCGGCATCAGCGTAAAGTTTGATGACTCCGACAATAAGCGCCCAGGCTTCAAGTTTGCTGACTATGAGCTCAAGGGTGTGCCAGTACGCCTCGTGATGGGTGGTCGTGACCTTGAAAACGGCACTGTAGAAGTAATGCGCCGCGATACTCTGGAGAAGGAGACCGTTCCTTTCGAGGGCATAGTCGATTACGTGAAGAATCTGCTTGACGACATCCAGGATAATATCTTCGAGAAGGCTCGCTCCTTCCGTGATGCTCATATCTATGAGTGCGACGATTATGAGGAGTTCAAGCAGAGGGTGAAGGATGGTGGTTTCTTCCTCTGCCACTGGGACGGCACCGCCGAGACCGAGGCAAAGATTAAGGAAGATACACAGGCTACTATCCGCTGCGTTCCTTTTGCCTTTGAGCAGACACCAGGCATCGACATGGTTTCTGGTAAGCCATCTAAGTGCCGCGTGCTTATCGCTCGTAGCTACTAAGAGACATTCTGAATAAAGAACTCTTCTGAATGAAGAACTCTTCTGAATGAATAATGAAGAATAGGGATTACGTTTTCCTGCTTGCGGTTTTCTCAAGCATAGAATACGAACTCCCCCATTCTTCATTCTTCATTTAATAACCGCGTCAGCGCGATTTTTCACTCTTCATTTTTCACTTTTCACTTTTCTCTCTTAACTAAAAGAATGAATTACGCCCCCCTCTTCCTTGCACTCGCCCTTCTCCTGCCCTTCCAAGCAATCAAGGCGCAAAAGCCATTCGAGCATATCGAGGGCACAGTGGAGATGCAGTCATCGTTCTCCGACGGCACCACCCCGCTGTGGCTCAATGCCAATCGCTACGGCATGAGTTCCCTTAGCTCCACCAATGGCTTCGTCCGAGTCAAGGCAGAGCGTCCGCTCCACTGCGATTCTTCCCGTATCTGGGGAGTTGGCTATGCTGCTGACGTCGCCGCAGCTAATCATTTCTCCAGCGACGTACTCCTCCAGCAACTGTATCTCAAGATACGCTACCGTAAAGCATCACTCACCATCGGACAGCGTGAGGAACCGCTCAATCTCAAACCGCAGTCCCTCACCACAGGTAGTCAAGCCCTTGGCATTAACGCCCGACCTCTGCCGGGCATACGCCTCGCCTTCGACGATTACGTGCCCTTCTTACATGGATGGATGGGCTTCAAGGGACATTTCTTCTATGGTATGCAGACAGACGGACATTTCCAGGAACGCATGGAAAGCAATAGATACCTAAAAGACGTCCTCGTACATCATAAGTCTGGTTTCCTGCGCTTCGGCAAGCCCGACCGTCCACTCACCATCGAGGTAGGTCTCGAAATGGCGACACAGTTTGGCGGCTCCACATATTATGCCGACGGCACTGTCGTAAGGCACGACAAGAGTCCGAAGGCTTTCTTCAAAGCCATCTATGGCGGAAAGAACGATAAAGAGAGCGGCAACTATCGCTCCGCCGAAGGTAATATGCTCGGATCATGGCTTATGCGCATCAACTACGACCGCCCTTCCTATGCCCTCTCCGCCTATGCTGACCATTATTTCGAGGATGACTCACAACTCTTTATGATGGACTTCGACGGCTATGGCAAAGGGGATGAATGGGACAAGCGTAAGCGACACCGCGTACTGCTCTATCCTCTTCGCGACATCCTCATTGGCATGGAGGTGCATCTCAAACGCTTCCAGCCCCTCCACCATATCGTAGTGGAATATATCTGCAGCCGCTATCAGAGCGGACCTATCTATCACGACCACAGCATGTATATCCCCGACCATATCGGTGGTACAGACAACTATCTCAACCACGGCACGTATGGCAGTTGGTCACACTGGGGACAGATTAACGGAAACCCACTCTATCGTGCACCACTCTATGACGGCCATGCCCTCATCACCACGTCCAACCGCTTCAAGGCTATCCACATAGCCTTTGCTGGCAGTCCGCTGCCGTTGCTTTCTTATCGCTTCTTCGCCACATGGCAAAAGAGCTGGGGCACTTATTCCAATCCATTCCTCGACGTGCAACGTAACGTCAGTCTTATGGCAGAAGCGGAATATACTCTCCCCAAATCACTCCGCGACATCACCCTCCGCGCCACAGTTGGTACAGATAGGGGCATGCTCCTCGGTGACAATACAGGTGCACAGTTTAGTATTATTTGGAAAGGTTTATTATGCAGATAAAGTTTCACACCCCTCTTCTCGCCATCCTCATGGCAGTCCTCACACTTAGCATAGCATCCTGCGAGATGGAGACGCACAGCAACGGACAGCTGGACGGTTTCTGGCAGATGCACACCATCGACTCCATCGCCGAAGGCAAGACTGTCAATATGGTTCCCTCACGTCGTTTCTGGTCTTTTCAGGCAAAACTGCTCAAGACATCCGACTACACCGGCGCTTCCACCACCATCCTCTTGCGCTTCAAGCATGATGGTGACACCTTGCACCTATACGACCCAGTCAAATATAAAGCCACCATCACCGACCCTGACGGCATGGACACCCCTCTCACCGACTCCACCCTGCTTCTTCCTTACGGCATCCCTTCACTCTCCTCCTCCTTCCGCATTCTCCGCCTTTCCAGCGAATGGATGATACTCGAAAGCAAGGAAGGAATCAGAATCAGATTCAGAAAATTCTAAGGAGAGGATTGTTTGTTTTGTGGTTTGGTTGTTTACTGAGCCCACTTTAAAAAGGGGGCATATTTTGAATCCAGCATGATCAGTGTGGTCATGCTGAGTGAAACATAGCAATCGGCTTCGCAGGTGAATACCTTTCGAGAAATTGCCATGAAAGAGCCGAAAGCTTCTCTGACAGACCCGAAAAGGGCAAATATCGATCTTTGAAATGTTGAAATCAGGAATATTACCATCCTTCGGAGGTTCATCCACATACATCTGCTATATGCATGCAT
>URJQ01000008.1 GCA_900548195.1 uncultured Prevotella sp. | reverse complement strand
CGATGGCAGATAGTTTGCAGTATGGTGGCTGTGTGGCATTGAGAGTTTGGCGATTTTGTTCCATCAATGTCTTAATCTGCTCCATATTCATATTCTGAGTCTTTGCTACTTCCATGTCAGGATGTACCAATCCTACGAGTTTGTCACCACGCTGAACTACAATGCTTTCTACTATCATAGGCAGGGAGTTGAGTGCGTCCTCTATCTCTTCTGGGAAAATATTCTGTCCGCTAGCTCCAAGAAGCATATTCTTACTGCGTCCTTTTATGTAAACATTACCATTCTCGTCTATAACGCCGAGGTCGCCAGTATGGTACCAGCCTTCCTTGTCAAGAGCGGCAGCAGTGGCTTCTTCATTCTTGAAATAACCAAGCATTACATTCATTCCGCGAGTAAGAATCTCTCCAGGGATGTTTCGTGGATCTGCAGAGTTAATCTTTACCTCCATGTGTACTACGGCTTTACCACATGAAGTAGGTACATGGTCGTGCCAATCATTATAACAGATGATAGGAGCACACTCAGTTGCTCCATAACCTACTGTGAATGGAAAATCGATAGACTTGAGGAATTGTTCCACCTCCTGATTGAATGCAGCGCCTCCGATGATAATCTCATAGAGTTTTCCACCAAAAGCCTTATATACCTGAGTTCTAATCTTCTCCCTTACCTTACGCGAAACGAAAGGAGTATGGAGTAAAATTCTCATTGCTGGTGTGTCAAGTTTAGGCAATACCTTCTTCTTGATAATCTTCTCAATAACCAAAGGCACTGCAATAATAATGATAGGCTTAATGTCTGAGAAAGCCTGTGCTACCACAGCAGGGGACGGAATGCGCGTAAGATAGAAGATATGACAACCAGACATGAACTCTACTATGAATTCAAATGCCATTCCATACATATGAGCCATAGGGAGAATACTGATAGTATTTCCTCCGGGCTTTAGTATTTTAGACATTACCTGATTAGCAAAATCAAGGTTGCCCCACATGGCGCGGTAAGGAATCATAACGCCTTTCGAAAACCCTGTAGTGCCAGATGTGTAGTTGATCAGAGCAAGTTCGTCAGGACTCTGTTCCTTGTAGTATTCAATCATCTCTTTACGGAAATACTTCGGGAACTTTTTGCCGAAGAATTCGTTTAGATGTTCACGCGCATAAGTAAGTTTCTCAGTGCGCGAAAGCATGAGCGAATAGTCAGGAATATTGATGATACCTTCAAGTTCGGGCATCTTGGTGGGGTCAATCTGTGTTGCCACTACATCGCCTACAAAGAGCAGTTTTGCTTCAGAATGGTTGACGATGTTGTGTATCTGATCGGGAGTAAACTCATGAAGAATTGGTACGGCCACAGCGCCGTAAGTCAATGTAGCGAGAAAGGCTACTGCCCAGTTGCTCATATTGCGTCCGCATAAAGCAATCTTGTCTCCCTTTTGAAGACCACAGTTTTCAAATAGGATATGCAGTTTCTCTATTTTGCGTGCCACGTCCTGATATTGAAGGGTAGCTCCTTTGTAGTCAGTAAGTGCATCAAGATTCCAATGCTTCTTGATGCTCTCTTCTATGCACGCATTAAAACTTTTAATTTGTTCCATGCTATTATATTTGCACAATCTATATATTACTGTGCAAAGGTACTCACTTTTCTGCACATTCCAAAATAAAATGTGCACATTTTTGTTTGTACCTCTTCTTTTTCTTCTGAAAATAGCACAAAACATGATGTTTGTGCATTTCTTTTTGTGTAATTATTGCTTTTTTCGACGATTAAGGGTAGAATGTCGTATTTTTTTCTTACTTTTGCATAAAGTTTACTTAATATCAAGAGCTAAATAACAAATATGGGATTTTTCGGCTTATTTAATAAGGAAAAGAAGCAGACATTAGACAAAGGTTTGGAAAAGACCAAACAGAGTATGTTTGATAAGATTGCTCGTGCCGTGGCTGGCAAGAGCAAGGTGGATGATGATGTACTCGATGATTTGGAGGAAGTGCTTATTACAAGTGATGTCGGTGTTGACACTACTTTGAAGATAATACAACGCATTGAGGAACGTGTGGCACGTGATAAGTATGTCTCTACGAAAGAACTCAATGGCATATTACGTGATGAAATTGCTGCTCTTCTTGCAGAAAATCATTCAGATGACCTTGATGATTGGGATCTTCCTTCCGATCATAAACCTTATGTAATCCTTGTAGTAGGTGTCAATGGAGTGGGAAAAACCACTACTATTGGCAAACTTGCATGGCAGTTCAAGCAGGCTGGTAAGAAAGTTTATCTCGGTGCTGCTGATACATTCCGCGCTGCAGCGGTAGAACAGTTGTGTATTTGGGGAGAGCGTGTGGGTGTAACCGTTATCAAGCAACAGATGGGTTCAGATCCTGCTTCTGTCGCTTTTGATACAATTTCTTCCGCAAAAGCTAATGGAGCTGACGTAGTCCTGATTGATACTGCTGGCAGATTGCATAATAAGGTGGGACTTATGAATGAGCTGAAGAAAATCAAGGATGTAATGAAAAAGGTGATGCCTGATGCTCCTGATGAGGTAATGCTTGTGCTCGATGGTTCTACTGGACAGAATGCTTTTGAACAAGCAAAACAGTTTGCTGCTGTTACCGACATCTCAAGTATGGCTATTACTAAGCTTGATGGCACTGCTAAGGGAGGTGTCGTAGTTGGAATTAGTGATCAACTCAAGGTGCCTGTCAAGTATATTGGACTCGGTGAGGGCATGAAAGACTTGCAATTATTCAATAAACGTCAGTTTGTTGATAGCCTTTTTGGTGAATAAACCTATAAGTCCTTGGTGTATTACAGTTTATGAAGAAAAATCAAATAGATATTATAACACTCGGTTGCTCCAAAAATCTTGTCGATAGCGAGTCACTTATGCGCTTGTTTCAGCGTAAAGGTTTTACGTGTAAGCATGATGCAGAGCGTGTAGAAGGCGAGTATGTAGTCATAAATACCTGCGGATTTATAGAGGATGCCAAGCAGGAAAGCATTGATACTATATTGGAATTTGCACAAGCTCGTGAGGCTAACTTGATAAATGGTCTCTATGTGATGGGTTGTCTCTCACAGAGATATCAAAAGGAGCTTGAGATTGAAATTCCACAAGTAGATAAATATTATGGTAAATTCAACTATAAACAGTTGCTTGAAGATTTACCTCAGCCAACGGATGTATCTATCAATTTGCCTGTCTGCTCTAAGGTAAAGATGGACACGACTCCTTCACATTATTCTTATATCAAGATAAGTGAAGGATGTAATCGTCGTTGTGCATACTGTGCAATCCCTCTTATCACTGGCAAGCACATATCAAGACCAAAGGAAGAAATACTTGACGAGGTGAAAAGTCTTGTCAGTGAGGGCGTAAAGGAATTTCAGGTAATCGCTCAAGAGTTGACTTTCTATGGAATGGATATTGATGGAAAACGTCACATCGCTGAACTAATAGATGAAATGGCGCAGATAAAAGGTGTCAAATGGATACGCTTACATTATGCTTATCCAAACCAATTTCCATTCGAATTGCTTGAAGTGATGCGTCGTCACGATAATGTATGCAAGTATCTTGATATAGCATTACAGCATATTTCCAATCATATGCTTGATAGAATGCACCGTAATACCACTAAGGAAGAAACGATGCATCTTATCGAAAAACTTCGTGAAGCAATGCCTGGAATACATTTGAGAACTACTCTTATGGTTGGTTTCCCAGGAGAGACAGAAGAAGATTTCAAGGAACTTGTAGAATTCGTGAAGTGGGCACGTTTCGAACGAATGGGTGCTTTCGCTTATTCTGAGGAAGAAGGAACTTATAGCGCAGAGCATTATGAAGATGATGTCCCTCAAGAAGTTAAAGAAGCTCGATTAAGCAAACTAATGAGAGTTCAACAAAGTATATCAGCTGAGATTGAGGCTGAGAAGGTAGGTAAAACTCTTCGCGTAATTATTGACCGCAGAGAAGGTGATTATTACATCGGAAGAACGGAGTTTTGCTCACCAGAGGTCGATCCTGAAGTGCTCATTCCTGTTGCAAATCGCAGACTTAGAAGAGGATGTTTCTATGATGTAAAAATCACAGGAGCTGAGGAGTTTGATCTTTATGGTGATGTGATTTCACTAAGCAAATAATAATATGGACTTGTTCCTTCTCCTGTAAAATGAAGAGGAATATATTCAATCTACTTATAAAGAATGAATAATAAGGAATTTATATCATCTCTATCCAAACGTACAGGCTATAAAACTGATGATACTCAGCGTATGGTACGTACTTCTGTAAATGCTATCATTGAACTTTTGACAGCAGGGGAAAATGTGACTATTGCTCGTCTCGGATCCTTTGATGTAAAGAAACGATTGGAAAGAGTCATCAATAATCCTGGAACAGGTCAGAGAATGCTTGTTCCTCCCAAACTTGTAGTTAATTTCAAACCCCTCAGTTCTGTAAAAGATAGTATGAACAACTTAGAATAGTACTGTTTCTTGTTAGTTAACAGAATAACGGATTTAAATAGTCAAGCCTTCACCAATCTCCATCATCAATATATTTATAATGCCAACACTGAAAGATATTGCAAAAATACTGGTTCAGAAACATGAACTCAAGCAACGTGATGCAGATTTATTTGTCTCTGCTTTCGTCGAAACTATACTTGAGGGTCTTAGAAACGATCGTCAGGTAAAGATAAAAGGTTTTGGTACTTTCAAAGTTACTGCTGTGCGTGATCGTGAAAGTGTCAATGTCAATACTGGTGAGAGGGTTGTGATTTCTGGACATGATAAGATTTCTTTCACTCCTGATGCTGTAATGCGTGATATTGTTAATAAGCCTTTCGCTCAGTTTGAGACTGTCGTTTTGGCTGATGATGTCAACTTTGATGATATGCCTTTAGGAGAGAATTTAAATTCCGATATGGACGAAATTGACAAGGTTATCGAGGCTAATGAAACTTTTGCGTCAGAATCAAAGGCAGAGAATGATGTAAATGATAAATCCTCAGAACTGTCTCGCTTTGATGAAACGATGAAGGTAACCAATATGCCAGAAGTTGAAAAGGTTAAGTCTGAGTCTGATGAAACAGAAACTATTGTTGATGGTGATACTTTAGAAGATAAGAATGAGGTGGATGATAAGCAAAAAACAGTTTCATCTATTTCTGCTTATTCACATAAGTCAAACTCTATAGTTGAGATTTCAGAGCAAGCCTCGGATATTAATACTGTTCCAGAGGAAGTTTCACAGAGTGTTCAAACAGTAAGAGATGACGCTATTATCAATGATAACCTATCCAATTCTCAGAAGGAAAATGACGTTATAGCGAAGTCCGCAGTTGTTAAACCTATAGCAGAATTTTCTGCCTCACATGAACAAGAGAAGGAAGAACCAGAACAAAAGGATGAAAATAAACATTCTGTTGACGAAGTCCCTAATGATTCTGACAATGATTGTAAAAAAGTATTTCTTCTGTATGCGATTGTGGTCAATATTCTTGTTGCAGGAATAGCTTTCGTCATTGGTTATCTCTGTGCCACTAATAATTGGCTCGGTTTAAATATAAATCAAACGAATGATATTGTTCAGCCAGCTGAATATGTGGAAAATGAAACTATAAATGATAAGAATACCACAGCAAATCCTCTTGATTCAGTTCAGAGAAATGAAGATAATCAGAACGTAGAAGTAAAGAATAAAGAAACCAATTCGGTTTCTTCTCCTGCTATGCCACCAGCTGAAAGCGTAACTAATAAGAAGGATAAAGAGGGCAAGGAGAATCCACTTCATTCAGAAAAATCTTCCTCTAATGAAAAATATGATTCTGACCCAAGAGTAAGGACAGGTGCATACACTATTGTTGGTACTGCGAAAACCGTAACAGTACGTGCAGGACAGACCATCAAGTCTATATCAAAAACTTATCTTGGTGAAGGAATGGAATGCTATGTAGAGGCATATAATGGTGGTATTACTCAAATTTCTGAAGGTCAAAGCATCAAGATTCCTCAGCTACAATTGAAGAAAAAGAAAAAGTAGTTATTTTTTGATGCAAGGCATTTGATATTTATTTACCAGTTTTGGATTGATAATTCCTTTGTGATAGTTCTACTATCATTATTATTTCTCGAAAATAATCTATTTTTCTATTCTTGAATAAAAATAATATAATCGCAAAACAATAATAATATCAAACAACAAACAACTCAAATATATAAACTATAAATATTACAATGGAAAAGATTATTCTTACAGGTGATCGTCCTACAGGAAAACTCCATATTGGACATTATGTCGGTTCGCTTCGCCGTCGTGTAGAACTTCAAAATTCAGGTGAGTTCGATAAGATTTTTATCATGATTGCTGATGCACAGGCTTTAACTGATAACGCTGATAATCCTGAAAAGATTCGTCAGAATGTCATAGAGGTGGCACTCGATTATCTCGCTGCTGGTCTCGACCCAGAGAAGTGTAATATTTTCATTCAATCAGCCGTTCCAGAGTTAACAGAACTCACATTCTATTATATGAACCTTGTTTCCGTTCAGCGTCTTCAGCGTAATCCTACTGTAAAGACTGAGCTTGAAATGCGTAAATTCGAAGGTGGTACACCAACAGGATTCTTCTGTTATCCTATATCTCAGGCTGCTGACATTACTCTATTTAAGGCAACTACTGTCCCTGTAGGTGAGGATCAGAAACCTATGCTTGAGCAGACAAACGAGATTGTTCGTCGTTTTAATCATGTATATGGTGAAACTCTCATAGAGCCTAAGATTCTTCTTCCAGAGAATGCTGCTTGTCTTCGTCTTCCTGGTACTGATGGCAAGGCTAAGATGTCTAAGTCTTTAGGAAACTGTATCTATCTTTCAGATTCTCCAAAAGATTTAAAGAAGAAGGTAAACTCTATGTTTACTGACCCTCAGCATCTTAACATTGAGGATCCAGGTCATCTCCAGGGCACTTATACCGACGAAGAAGGCAATGAACATCAGTATCAAAATACTGTCTTTGTTTATCTGGATGCGTTCTGCCTTGATAGCGATTTCGAGAAATACCTTCCTGATTATAAAAACCTTGATGAGATGAAGGAGCACTATTGTCGTGGTGGTCTTGGAGACGGAACTTGTAAGAAATTCCTTCTTAATGTGCTGAATGATCGTCTGGAGCCAATGCGCCAGCGTCGTGCTGAGTACGAAAAGGATATTCCTGGCGTATATGAAATTCTCAGGAAAGGTACAGAAGCAGCACGTGAGGTCGGTCGTAAGACCCTTGAGGAAGTTCGCCATGCAATGCGAATTGATTATTTCGATGATAAAGAACTCATCGCAGAACAAGCAAAACGCTTCGCAAATAAGTAAAAAATTTGTTTATAGAAATTCAGACAGTTGTCATTTGTTCGAATAAGAAGATAATGATTAGCTAAATGTCTATCATAAAACAAGCTTTATTGACAAGTATTTCTTATTTGATTAACAACAGTTTTGGAGATAAAAATAAAAGGAATGTTCTTAATTGAACATTCCTTTTATTCTATAATATGACTGATATATGATTGCAATAATTGAATTATTAGCAGTCATTATTGTTTATAAAGACATATTATTTGAGGACGATAACGTCATTGACGCTTGCAACCTTGCCTTCTTTAAGGAGCCATCCAAGACCAAGATAAACCTCCTCTGCAGATATACCTGCAACCTTTGCAATATCTGTTACTGGGAGACCATTCTCAGCTTTAGCGATAGCCTGATATACATCACCTGCTCTGAAGCCGATATTGTATTCGGTAATGTCGATTGTTGACTTAACAGCCTTCTTAGTTGCGCAAGTTTTCTTAGTTGCACAAGCCTTTTTAGGAGCAGCAACTTTCTTAGTTGTTGCAGCCTTCTTTGTTGTTGTTTCTGCCATAATATTTATGCTTTGATGAATTGATATTTCCGGAATATGTTATTCTAAGTAATCTTTTTATCTAATATTTATTATTGCAAAGATAATCATTTATTTGTTTTTCGTACACAGAACATTGCGTAAATATTTGGAAAAGTGATATTTATTTGATTTTCATCAATATTCTGTGTACGATAACAAATAAGTTTAGCACATTATTACAACTTTATTTTCTTCTTTACAGGTGCGCTTTCGTTGCTCATTCTGTCAAGAGTTGTGACTACATATGTGTATTTTTTCTTGCCATTTTCGTATGGGAGAGAGCAGAAAGTATTGTATGTGGTGAGTACTATATGGCTCGGATCATCAATGTTCACTTTTTCTCCTTTAGCGAAGCGATAGACTACATATTTGTGTGGTGCATCTTTCCAGCCTTTACCTTTTGGCGCTTTCCAGAACAAGATATAACCATCAGCGGTCCATATTGGCTTTATCTTCTTCGGCTTCTTTGGTGCTTTATCATCGATGAAAGGCATGAGAGGTTGAAGAGCTGGTGTGTGCCAATATTTGTTACGAAGCATTGTGCCATAATTTCCTATGTTGTCAACAGCCGCTTTTGCGTACCATAGAACAGTACCTTGGACGTGTCGCATTTGTTCATGTAGCTTGTATTTAGCTTCCATCTGGTGCTTTTTAGGGTTGTTGCGGTCTGGAAACTTTGCTGTTCGTTCTATATCTTCGCCAATAAACAGAGGACGCTTGCCTGCATATCTGTCCCACCAGCGTATGAGAGTTTCGTAATCAGCAGCTTTATTGCCTATTTCCCAGTAAATCTGAGGGACACAATAGTCTATCCATCCATTGTTAATCCATAGCAAGACATCTGCATAAAGGTCGTCATAATTCTGAAGTCCATTGGTATTTGAGCCCATTGCAGGATCGCTCTTTTTGTTTCTGTATATGCCGAATGGGGAAACTCCGAATTTAACCCATGGCTTTACTGCACGGATAGTGTCATGGAGTTCGTGTATAAATTGATTTACATTATATCTGCGCCAGTCACTTATATTTTTTATACCATTGCTGTTGGCAGCAAAATCTTTACTATCAGGAATTACTTGACCTGCTGCCGGGTATGGATAGAAATAATCATCGATGTGGAAACCATCGATATCATAGCGTCTTAGGATGTCAGCTGCAACCTTGCAAATATAAGTTCTGTTACTTTGGTATGCAGGATTGAGGATGTATAGTCCATCATATTGGAATACATAGTTTGGCTTTCTAACCGCAATATGAGAGGAAGCGAGGCTGTTTGTATTTTTTGTTTTAGCGCGGAATGGGTTTATCCATGCATGAAGTTCCATGCCACGTTTGTGACATTCTGTAATCATCCATTGTAGAGGGTCCCAATATGGTGTTGGGGCTTGACCTTGAACGCCAGTAAGAAAACGACTCCAAGGCTCAAGAGAACTCTGGTATAGAGCATCACACTCAGGACGTACTTGGAAGATAATGGCGTTAACACCGTCTTTTTGCAGTTCATCGAGTTGATAGGTAAGGGTCTCCTGCATTCTTTTTGTGCCCATACCTTGGAATTGTCCGTTAACACATTGTATCCATGCGCCTCGGAATTCTCGTTTTGCTTGAGAGAAACAAGGTTGTGAAAGCATAGACGTCAGTAGGATAACTGTGGCTATTAGAATTTTTTTCATTTGGTATTTTGGTTGTGGTTTTTTGTGGTTAAAGAGAGTGAGAGAAACAGAAGACATGGAACTTATCTCCTGTTTTTCTTTTTTTTAGTTTTTATTTTATTTCGCAGGAGGTCGTGATTTATTTAAATTATGACCTCCTGCAAACGAAAATTACACTATACATTCTTTTTAAGGAATATTGAATTGGTGATACACTGCGGAAGATTTTCCTTGTAATGGGTTACCATAATGAGGGTCTTATTTTTCCTTTTGCAGAACGCATCAATGATTTCCTTTACTTTCTCTCCATGCTTTGCATCAAGTCCATGTAGAGGTTCGTCAAGGATAAGCAGTTCCGGATCTTTGACGAAAGCTCTTGCAAGGAGGATAAGTCTTTGTTCTCCGCTTGACAATTTCAGGAATGTCCTATCGGCAAGATAATCTATTCCGAAGATTTTCATCCAGATACGGCATTGTTCATAATCTCGTTCTGAAGGTTTTACGTAAAGACCTACAGAATCTTTCAGACCACTCGCAATGATTCGTATTGCCGGCATATCACGGTTGTAAGCTCGATGCATTTCAGGAGATACGTAGCCTATGTGCTTTTTTATGTCCCATATAGCTTCTCCAGATCCACGCTTTCTGTCGAAGAGTACGATGTTGCAAGCGTAGGATTGAGGATTATCTGCGCAGACAAGGCTGAGCAGTGTGCTCTTTCCTGCACCGTTCTGACCGCTCAATGCCCATCTTTCGCCGTTTCGTACTATCCAGTCAAGGCTTTTGAGAATAATGCGTTGTCCATACTGAATGGAGACATTCTTCATGTTTACCACTTCGTTAGTGTGGTATTCATTATCGGAGTAGGGGAGTGATAGTATGGTTTCTTTTTCTTCATCGCTGAGGTGCCAATCAGGAGAGTCAGCTTCATGGAGAGATTCCTTCATTGCCAGATAATCTATCCGAGATTGTTTTGGCATGACCTTCATATTCTTTACCATCACTACATGTGTAATGAAATGAGGAATATCTTCGTCCTTAGCCAGTACAAGAACTATCTGAAGATTGCGTTCCTCGGATATTTTTTCGAGAAGTTCACGCAGTTGTTGGCGAGTTTCCTTATCGAGTCCAATAAATGGATTGTCCATTATCAGTACGCGTGGGTCTGCCATAAGCACCTTTGCGAGTTGGAATTTTCGCAATTCACCGGAAGAAAGGAAGATGATGTATTTGTCAAGGAGATAACGAAGATTAAATATATCGTAGAGATGTTCGCGTAGCATTCTTCGCTCTTCAGTATCTTCTCCATTCATTTGGTAAGCATCATTGAGCATGCTCTCCACTGTAGGAGTGCTCTCGTCGATATCATGTTGATTCCATCTTTGCTGAAGATAGTAGTTACGGTCACTGTCTCCACCATAGCAATCACGGAATGTGATATACTTGATATTATCAGATGCCAGCTTGCTTGACTTAGGAGAAAAGTCGTAAGCGACATCTTTCATGAGTAGAGGGTGACTTCCTGTTATTATATCAACGAGCATTGTCTTGCCAGCAGCATTGTCACCTACGATAGCGATATGTTCCTTTTCATTAAGGCAAAAGTCAACAGGCTCAGCCATTCTCCATTCAGGCATTCTTGTTATGCCTTGTGTTATCTCGATAATCTTTTGCATTGTTATTTCTTTTTAAGTGCAGCGAGCAGTTGCTCTTGAGGTGAGAGTCTGCGCTGCCTACTATTATTTGTGTCTTTTTTGTTATCTTCTTTGCCAGTTACCCGTTTTTGGTTCTTGGTAGCGAAATCCTTCCAACTACTATAATGCGTGTCAGTCTCTGGACGATTCATCTGCATAAAGTGACAATAAGCAGCACCAAGAGCGTCAGTAGCGTCCATAAACTTTGGCATTTCATCGTTGCTGAGATGTAGGATGCGCTGGAGCATACCAGCCACTTGCTCTTTAGAAGCTTGTCCGTTGCCAGTTATTGCCATCTTTATCTTTAGCGGAGCGTATTCGTGGATAGGCACACTGTGATGTATAGCCGCTGCGATAGCTACGCCTTGAGCTCTTCCAAGCTTAAGCATTGACTGGACATTCTTTCCGAAAAATGGAGCTTCTATAGCCATTTCATCAGGTAAATACGAGTCGATGATACCTGTTACACGCTCGAATATGTGTCCAAGTCGTAGGTAAGGGTCAGCTTCTTTGCGCATATCAATTACGCCCATGGCTACGATTTCAGCTTGCTGTCCTTTCGCTTTGATGACTCCATAGCCCATGACGTTGGTTCCCGGGTCGATCCCAAGTATGATTTTCTCCGCTTTCATCTATCGGTCAAGATAAGGGTTGGATGCAAGTTCCAATCCGATAGTGGTCTTATCGCCATGTCCTGGCAAAATCACTACGTCATCAGGTAATTGCGTAATCATCCTTAGGGACTGGATAATCTGGAACATCGAACCTCCAGGAAGGTCAGTTCTGCCAATACTACCTTTGAAGAGAGTGTCACCAGAGAATGCAATTTTCTCGTCTGGACAATAATAGAATACGCTTCCTTTGGTGTGACCAGGTGTTTCTATCACGTTGATTGTATGGTTACCGAAGGTCAATTTGTCTCCATCTTTCACAAAAGAACCAATGTCTGGCAAATTATAATCGACGTCTGGCATGTGGAAAGACTTGAGTTGGTTATGGAAATTGAGATACAATTCCTCGTCTTTCTTACAAAGCATAGGCTTAAGATTGTATCTATCGCAAATGCCTTTTATACCGAATACGTGGTCGAGATGAGCATGAGTAAGGAGACATAGCACAGGCTTCAGACCATTTTCGAGAATGTAATTGTAGATAGCCTGTAATTCTTCAGGATAGAAAGCACCGCAATCTATGATGATACATTCTTTTGTGTCATCGCTTATCACATAGCAATTCTCCTGAATAGGATTGACTTCAAATTTTTTTATGTTGAGCATTATCTTGTCTTTATTAGTTGAAGGTTATAAATACGTTATGCGTCTTAGGTAGGTGGTAAGCATTATTTTTATAATAGCTATTCTCTATTGAGATGCAACTACGTTCTGTGAGGGATGAATGATGCGGGCATCATCACTAATGAAGAAGGGCGTGGATGCGTGGAAGAGAGTATAGATATTATAATAATGAAAAGTTTCCGTTAGTTTCTATTCATTATTAAATAATTTCGTTTACCTACTTTAAATCGGGAGATAAATAAGATGTTTCTCCTTAAACCATTCTTCATTGAAGAAAGAGGACAAATCCGTCTGCTCTACTATATTCTTGAATGGGTGAATTTCAGATTGAAGGTTTCCTCCCTTAAGACAGAATATACCGTTAGGCATTGCGTTATGTTGCTCTTTTGACACGTTTTTTCGCACGATTTTCACCATATCAGGCAGTGGCATTACCGCTCTTGAGACGATGAAGTCGAATTTACCTTTTTCATCCTCACCACGCAGATGTTCAGCCACTACGTTTCTGAGTCCTATAGCGGATGCTATCTCTTGGCAAACGCGTATCTTTTTGCCAGTACCATCAATGAGTTTGAACTGACATTCTGGGAACATAATGGCAAGAGGAATGCCAGGAAATCCGCCGCCGCAGCCGAAATCCATTATCTTAGTGCCATCCTTGAAGCGCAAAGCCTTAGCTATAGCAAGCGAATGGAGCACATGATGCTCATAGAGTTTATCGATATCTTTACGTGATATTACGTTTATCTTTGAGTTCCAGTCCTTGTATAATTCGAATAGTTGCTCGTATTGGTGACGTTGCTCGTCAGTAATCGTTGGGAAATATTTTATGATAGAATCCATGTGTTACACCTTATTTATTATTATTGTGTGCAAAGATACGAAATTATCTTGAAAAATCATGCTAAAATATTGGTTAATTAGGATTATATGAGTAATTTTGCACCTATTAAAACTAACTATAATGAGAAAGATACTGACTTTTATTGCTACGGTGATGATTACGCTATCATCGTTTGCCCAGAATGCAGAAAGCAAGGGCTGTTACACCAAAGAGTTTTCAGACAAAGCGCTCGTAAAGCGTGCTGTGAAGTGGAAGAACAATTCAAAGAAGTGGCGTGGACCATTTAAGAAGGCGAAACCTCATTTTAGTGTCAATGCTGCAGATTTCTTTACTCAATATCAGAAGAACGAGGCGCAGTGGAAAGCTCTCTTCAAGTGGCTTCAGGACACAGACCTCCTCGCTATTCCTGCAGGAAAGCACATGATAGATGGTACGGAAATTAAGGTGAGCGTGGAAGACTCAAAGAATGAACCACTTGAGAAACGCCGCTCTGAAAGCCATTACCATACTGTAGATTTTATGCTTGTAGTAAAAGGAGTGGAACGCTTTGGAGTCATAGATCATGAGACCTCCAAACCTAATTGCAAGTACCGTCCTGACGTAATCCATTATGATTATGATGTGAACCGTGCTCGATTTTATGATAGTAAGCCTGATGAATTCTTTATTTTCTTCCCTGGCGACTGGCACATTGCCAAGGTAGCCAATGATTCTGATGATCAGGTAATCCGTGTTATTGTAGCCAAATTGAAATACGTAGAATAGAATGAATAGCCAGTCTGTGTTAATGCAGGCTGGCTATTTATTTAATAATATGCAAATCATGAGTATGTAATCTAAATTATTTTGATCATGAATAGATATTATAAAACTAATTTAGATACTTACTTAACATACTAAAAGTAGGAAGTAAACTTATATATTGGTTTTCTTCCTACTTTGTGTTATGTCAGCAAATATTGCTTGGTCTTACATCTTTTCCAATGCTTGAGCCAACTGGTCAGGGCATGAAGTTGCCTTGTAACCACAACGAATGCCACGGAGCTTCTTTATCACGTCCTCAGCTTTCATTCCACGCACGAGAGTGGAAATGCCCTTTGTGTTGCCATCGCATCCGCCGAAGAATTCTACTTCTTCTATCTTCTGCTCGTCATTCAAGACAATGCGGATAGCCTTTGAGCATGTACCTTGCGTTTCGTAAACTATTTCTTTCATGAGAATGAAAAATAGAAACCTTGCAAATCTGTTAAGAATTATTATTCTTCTACGTCTTCTGGCTTCATGTTAGTGTAAACATTCTGCACATCATCGAACTCCTCAAGCTTCTCTACCATCTTGTCGATTGTAGCGCGCTGCTCGTCGTCCACGTCTTTCAGGTCGTTAGGAATGTATGTGAAATCACCACCGATTTCCTCAAATCCCTGTTCCTCAAGATAGTTCTGTATCTGAGCGTAAGACTTAGGATCACCGTAGATAGTGATAGTAGTCTCGTCCTTCTCTTCGTCGAAGTTTTCATCGTACTCATCATCTACGTTGAAATCGATAAGCTCAAGGATGAGGTCATCCATATCCACACCTTCCTTCTTCTTGAATGTGAACACGCACTTGTGGTCAAAGAGGAAAGCGAGAGAACCTGTTGTACCGAGGTTACCAGAGAACTTGTTGAAGATAGAGCGTACGTCAGCAACGGTACGAGTGGTGTTGTCAGTAAGAGTATCGACAAACACAGCTACTCCGTGAGGGCCATATCCTTCATAAGTAACTTCCTTATATGCACTCTTGTCCTTGCCCAAAGCGTTCTTGATAGCGCGTTCGATGTTGTCCTTAGGCATGTTCTCACGCTTACATGTAGCAATGATGGAACGGAGAGTAGGGTTGTTTTCTGGTTCTGGACCACCACTTTGTACAGCGATTGCAATCTGCTTGCCCAGACGAGTGAAAGTCTTAGCCATGTGGCCCCAACGCTTCAACTTGGTGGCCTTGCGGTATTCAAATGCTCTTCCCATTGTTTTGTTTTTGTTTTATAGTTTTATTATGATTGTTATTTTGAATGTTCTTCTATGAGAAAATATTGTTGAATTCAAGTTCAGTGAAAAATAAGGACGAGAAATCAGAAGAGTATTTCCGTCAATGCAAGTCGGCACTTCCTATAAATAGAGAGTGCCAATGCTATATTTACGGTTTTTATCTCAGTTCTGCACCCAGTTGCTTCTTGAGATTATTGATGAGTTTATTCATAATAGCCTCAATCTGCTTGTCATTGAGAGTTTTCTGGTCGTCCTGTAGGATGAAGTTTACAGCGTAAGATTTCTTTCCTTCAGGAAGGTTTTTACCTTCATATACATCGAAGAGTTCTACATTCTTGAGAATTTTCTTCTCTGTCTGACGAGCTATCTGCTCAATTTGTGCAAATTCTACGCTCTTGTCGATAAGAAGGGCAAGGTCTCGGCTTACAGCAGGGAACTTGGAAATCTCATGGAAATCCACAGTTGCATTCTTTACAGCCTTGGTAATGAGAGTCCAATTGATGTCTGCGAAATATACTTCACGGTCGATGTCTGCATTATGCTGAAGCTTTTTGCTTACGATACCCATCTCTACGAGCACTTTTCCGCCACGATTTTGGATGGTAAGACCAGCAGAGAAGATGTCGTTCTGAGACTTGGAGACTACAAGCATACCCTGTGGGATGCCAATTCTGCGAAGGATGAGGTCAACATAAGACTTCAACTCATAGAAACTTGAGTCTTCGTCAGCATGGAGCCATGAACCTTCTACACGCTTACCAGTAATCCAAAGTCCGAGGTGGTTTTCTTCCTTATAAGCCTGCATAGGCTTCTCGTCGTTGCGCTTAGCCTCGTCGTGAGAGTAGCAGTTGCCGAACTCGAAGAAATGGAGGTTAGGGTTCTTGCGGTTTGCATTGCGCATGATGCTTTCCAGACCACCAAAGAGAAGAGTCTGACGCATTACGTTAAGGTCAGAGCTGAGTGGATTGAGGATTCTCACGCATTTGTCAGCAGGATAGCTTTCGAGACCTTCATAGTATGCGCCCTTAGTGAGAGAGTTGTTGAGAATCTCATTAAAACCAGCACCAACGAGCTGTTCAGCCACGAGATTACCCATTTTGTGACGCTGGTCTTCGAAGTCCTTTATGACGAGAGAAGACTTAAGCTGAGTAGGAATCTCCACATTATTATATCCATATATGCGAAGGATGTCCTCTACAACGTCGCAAGGACGCTGTACATCCACGCGATAAGCAGGTACGCAAATTTCCAAACCTTCAGCATCCTCAGCCTTTATCTCTATTTCGAGAGATGTAAGGATGCTCTTTATCATGTCGTTTCCGATTTCCTTACCGATGAGATTGTTGACGTAAGCATACTCCAAGCGCATTTCAGGGTTTGCGATTGGGGTAGGGTATTCGTCACGAATTTCCATAGAAACCTTACCTCCAGCGAGTTGCTGACAGAGAATAGCAGCCTGTTTCAGAGCATATATTGTGCCGTTAGGGTCAATGCCGCGCTCGAAACGGAAACTTGCATCAGTGCTGAGACCGTGACGACGTGCTGACTTTCTTATCCATGTAGGGTGGAAATATGCAGATTCGAGAACTACATTCTTAGTTGTCTCGTATGTTCCAGAACCTTTACCTCCGAATACTCCAGCGATACACATAGGCTCTTCTGCATTGCAGATGGCAAGGTCGTGTTCGCCAAGTATGTGCTCTTCGCCATCGAGAGTGACGAAAGTAAGACCTGCATTCTCATCCTTTACCACAATCTTATTTCCCTTAACCATGTCTGCGTCAAAGCAATGGAGTGGTTGACCGTAAGCCATCATGACATAGTTGGTGATGTCCACAATATTATTGATAGGACGCAAGCCGATTACGTTGAGTTTGTCCTTAAGCCATTCAGGAGATTCCTTTACTTCGCATCCAGTGATGCTAACGCAAGCATAGCGTTTGCAAGCCTCTGTGTTCTTGATTTCTACGTCGATTGGCAGAGAGTTGTCATCTACATGGAAAGCTTCGCAGTTTGGACGATGGAGACTTGTCTCATAACCATTGCGCTTGAGCCATGCATAGAGGTCGCGAGCTACACCATAATGTGAGAGTGCATCTGCGCGGTTTGCTGTGATGTCAATCTCGATGAGCCAGTCGCTTTCGAGGTGATAGTATTCAGCAGCAGGCTGTCCTACTGGAGCGTCAGCAGGAAGTACGATGATGCCATTGTGGTCTGTTCCTACGCCGATTTCGTCTTCAGCGCATATCATACCGCAACTTTCCACTCCGCGGAGCTTTGATTTCTTGATGACAAATTCCTTGTCACCGTCATAAAGTGTACATCCAAGGTCAGCTACGATAACCTTCTGTCCGGCAGCCACATTAGGTGCTCCGCATACTATTTGTGAAGGAGTCTCCTTGCCGATATTCACTGTGGTGATGTGCATGTGGTCAGAGTTTGGATGTACCTCGCAAGTGAGTACCTCACCTACATACAATCCCTGCAGACCACCCTTGATAGCCTGCACTTCTTCAAGGGCATCGACTTCGAGTCCTGTGCTTGTGAGAGCTGCACAAACCTCGTCTGGAGTGAGGTTGAAGTCAACGTATTCCTTGAGCCATTTGTAAGAAATGTTCATATTATATTGTTTTGTTGTTTCGTTATCTTATACTTCTTTATTTGATTTTGTCGTGCAAAGGTACAAATTTTTAGTGACTTGCAGAAAGGTTTCGCATATTTTTTTGTAATTTTGCAGTCGCAATGAGATATTTTATTCACTTATCGTACGATGGCACGCGTTTTCACGGTTGGCAGATACAGCCTAATGGTATCTCTGTCGAGGGTGAAATAGAGCGTTGTCTCTCCGTGATTCTCCGTACACCTATTGATATTGTAGGGGCGGGAAGAACGGATGCGGGAGTTCATGCCCGTCAGATGGCTGCGCATTTTGATATTTCTGCAGAAGAAATGGGGAAAGTCTCGTCAGACCTGATTGACTCCGAGCATGAAGGAGAAGATGCAAATGCCTTCGTGATAAACGGAAAGCAATTGGCTTACAAGCTCAACAGAATGCTTCCGCCAGACATCAGCATACAGAGAATAGAGCATGTGGATGATAATCTTCATGCTCGTTTTTCGGCACTCAGTCGCACGTATCATTACTACCTTCATGAGCAAAAAGATCCATTCAAGCGTCAATATTCATACGAATGCCATTTCTCTCTGGATTTCAATGCAATGAATGAAGCGGCTAAAGTGATGATGGAATATGAAGATTTTGCTTGTTTTTGCAAGTCACACACAGATGTAAAGACCACGCTGTGCTCGATTACTGAGGCAGAATGGGTACGACAGGCGGATGATTCCTGGTATTTCCGAGTGACAGCGAATCGTTTTCTTCGCAATATGGTTCGAGCTATAGTTGGAACTCTCGTAGAGGTGGGTCGCGGCAAAATGACTTTGAATGATTTTCGCGCTGTCATTGAAGGAAAGAAAAGAACTCGTGCTGGAGAGAGTATGCCTGGTAATGCACTGTTTCTTGAGGAGGTAAAATACTGATTTTAGAAAGTGTATATTAGATAAAAATAATATTAAAAAGTATATGAATGCAGGATAAAGGCGCATTTTGATATTCAGGATAATTGCACCGTATTAGATTGATTCTGCGTCGCAAATAGAAATCAAAGATTTAGAATTATGGTTTGGTTACTTTTAGCTTTCACTTCAGCAGCATTGCTGGGATTCTATGATGTGTTTAAAAAACAGGCATTGGATGGCAATGCTGTACTTCCTGTCTTGTTTTTCAATACCCTGTTCTGTTCGTTCATCTTTCTGCCGTTCATCGTTTTGTCTGCTACGACAGGATGCCTCGACGGTAGTATGTTTTATGTTCCTGTAGTAGGTTGGGATGTACACAAGTATATTTTGCTCAAGAGTTTGATAGTCCTTTCATCTTGGCTTCTCGCTTATTTTGGTATGAAGCACATTCCTCTTACGATATACGGTCCTATCAATGCTACGCGTCCAATCCTTGTGCTTGTGGGAGCGTTGCTGCTTTTTGGTGAGCAACTCAATAAGTTCCAATGGATAGGTGTAGGATTAGCCGTAATCAGTTACTTTATGCTCAGTCGAACGAGCAAGAAGGAGGGAATAGATTTCAAACATAACAAGTGGATATTTGCCATAGCTGGTGCTGCAGTCCTCGGAGCACTTAGCGGATTGTATGACAAGTATTTGATGGCGCCACCTTCAAGTGGAGGTGTAGGTCTGAATAAAATGGACGTACAGTCTTGGTATAATGTCTATCAGGCTTTCATAATGGGCGCAATGGTATTGCTTTTGTGGTGGCCTACTCATAAGAAGACTACGCCTTTCCGATGGCGCTGGTCAATCGTTCTCGTAAGTATCTTCCTCTCAGTAGCTGATTTCGTGTATTTCTATGCTTTGAGTATAGACGGAGCGATGATTTCCATTGTAAGCATGGTGCGTCGCGCCAGCGTGGTGGTAAGTTTCCTTTTTGGAGCTTTGTTGTTTCATGAGAAGAACCTCAAATCAAAGTTCGTGGACCTGTTCCTCGTAATACTTGGACTCGTTTTCTTATGGCTCGGAGCACGTTAGAATGTGATTAAAATGTAAAATCTTACTATTTGGTAGAAAAAACTTGCAATATTTTGCACGATTATAAGGAAAAAGTAGTAAATTTGCACCGAATTTTCCAATTTAATAGTAAATAGTTAACAAAATGAACAATATATTCCGCGGTCTTGGCATAGCCCTCGTTACCCCTTTTACGGCAGATGGCGCAGTGGATTATGATGCTCTCCATCGTCTTATAGAGTACCAATTAGAGAATGGTGCCGATTTCCTTTGTATTCTTGCCACTACAGGCGAGACCCCTTGTCTTACAACTGATGAAAAGCATCAGATAAAGAATTTTATAGTAAAGCAGGTCAAGGGACGCGTTCCGTTGCTCATGGGATGTGGTGGAAACAATACTGCTGCGGTGGTTGAGGAACTCAAAAATGGCGATTTCTCTGGCATTGATGGTGTGCTCTCTGTGTGTCCTTATTATAATAAGCCTTCACAAGAAGGACTCTATCAGCATTTTAAGGCTATCGCTAATGCTACAAGTCTTCCTGTCGTTCTATATAATGTACCTGGTCGCACGGGCATAAACCTGAAGCCTGAGACTACTTGCCGCATCGCAAGAGATTGTAAGAATGTCGTCGCTATCAAGGAAGCGAGTGGCTCATTGGAGCAGGTTGATGAGATTTTAAAGAATAAACCTGCCGAATTTGAGGTTATCTCTGGTGATGATGCTCTTACTTATCCTATGATAGCTTGTGGCGCAAAGGGCGTTATTTCTGTGATTGGAAATGCTCTGCCAAAGGAATTTTCCAGAATGATACGCTTGGAATTTCGTGGCGAGTTTGATGCTGCTCAGAAGATTCATCATAAATTTACTGATCTTTACAGCCTCCTCTTTGTGGATGGCAATCCTGCAGGAGTTAAAGCGTTGCTTTGCGAGATGGGCTTCATTGAGAATCAGCTTCGCCTTCCTCTTGTCCCTACCAGAGTGACCACGTTAAAGAAGATTGCTGCAATTCTGAAAGAACTGAAATTGTAAAGACTTATCCATTAGGGTAGGTTGTTATCTTATAATGCGCAGCCAGTTGGGGCATTGTGTCTCGACTGGCTGTGTTACGTTTCCTGGATGATATATAGTTGTTTTATCGTTTCGTCATAATGCGACTTCCTTTTGGGATTGATTAAATTCGCAATGTTTTAACATTTGAAATTCAGGAAACTAATTTCTGTCCACGAATACGCGATTCTCGTGATTTTTGAAAAACGTTGATTATCAATAAGTTTTGATTGTTGTGAAATAAAAGCTATTCAAAAAGTGTCAAAAAAACTGCCGAAAACGACCGAAAAAGCGCTGCTTTTACTGTCTAATAGCTTAGTTATTACAGGGTAAAAGCTTAGTTATTACCTCGTAATATCCTAGTTATTGCAAACTGAAATTGATTTCCTGATGTTTTTATGACTCTTTTTGTCACAAAAGCACTTATTACTCTAAAATTTCCTGTTGTGCAGGTGGAGGATTTTTCTTGTGTTTTAACTGTTGTGAAAAAATGTATAACAGTTGCGAAGCTATGTAAAGAACGCTTTGTTTTTTTATTTTTTATTTGTCCGATTATCTTTTTTTCTCTATAATTTTCACAACGTATCTTTTTCTCTTGCTTTATTTTTGGAGAAAAATCAATGCAACAGCCCTTTTGTCTCTATTTTTATTTGGATGTTAAGTAAAAAAGTATTACCTTTGCATCGCTTTTTTAAAAAGTTCGACATTACAGACCCTAAACAATAATGATAGAGAAAAAATATCTTCTTCCATTTATACTTATAACATCGCTCTTTGCCCTTTGGGGCTTTGCCAACGATATTACTAATCCGATGGTGGCTGCATTTCAGACACTAATGGAAATAAGTGCGGCAAAGGCTTCTATGGTGCAGTTTGCTTTCTATGGAGGTTACGCTACAATGGCTCTGCCTGCTGCGCTATTTATTAGAAAGTATTCATATAAGAGAGGTATTATGTTGGGATTGGCTCTCTACGCTGTTGGAGCGTTTCTGTTCATCCCAGCTGCAGTATATCAGGAGTTTTCTTTCTTCTGCATTTCGCTATATATACTTACTTTTGGACTCGCATTCCTCGAAACAACAGCAAATCCGTATATTCTTTCCCTCGGAACCAAGGAGACCAGCACTCGAAGACTCAACCTTGCACAAGCGTTCAATCCTATGGGTTCTCTTTGTGGCATGGCTGTAGCCTCACTCCTTGTGCTTCCTAATCTTATTTCTGATAAGCGCAATAGTGCTGGAGAGATTCTTTTTAGCGGACTTTCTGAGGCGGAAAAAGCAAATATCCGCCTTCATGACCTCGCTGTCATTCGTGATCCTTACGTTGCTATCGGGCTTGTTGTTCTGGTTGTTCTTTTACTGATTTCTGTCGTTAAGATGCCATATACAATCGGTTGCGCAAAGAAAGTGAATTGCAAGGAAACTATGAAAAACCTTCTTGGTAATGCCGTTTACCGTGAGGGGGTTATAGCTCAGGTGATGTATGTGGCTGCACAAATAATGGTGTGGACTTTCATAATCCATTATGCTGACAACCTCGGAATTAACAAGGCTACAGCTCAGAATTACAATATCATCGCAATGATAATGTTTCTTTGTGCACGCTTTGTTTCTACATTCCTTATGCGCTATATAGGTTCACGTCAGTTGCTTACGGCTTTTGCCATCGGAGCATCTCTTTGTACTGTAGGCACTATCTGCTTTGTTGGAATGACTGGACTTTACTGCCTCATAGCGATTAGTTTCTTCATGAGCCTAATGTTTCCGTCAATCTATGGTATAGCCCTTGAAAATGTCAGTCAAGAGGATTCTACCATTGGTGCGGCATTCCTCGTAATGGCTATCGTTGGCGGTGCCTTGATGCCTCCTCTGCAAGGGATGGTTATCGATTACGGCACACTGGCTGGTTATCCTGCTGTAAATATCAGTTTTGCGCTGCCACTCATATGCTTCCTGTTCATCGCAATTTATGGATACAGGACTATACGTCGTAAATAGATGTATTGAGCATTTTTCACTGCCTTGTTATAATATGAAAACCATTATCGAATAATACCTATAGAGATAAGCTCTTAAAGAGCTCTACACATTCCTAAAAAAATACTAATACCTTAATCGAGAAAAATACCACATATCATTTCAATAATACCATAAAAACAAAGTTGTAACTACAGTTTAACGATTTTTTCACACAAAAAATACAAGAAAAATTTTTGTAGTTGAAATTAAAGTCGTACTTTTGCAGTCGTTAATTCGATATCCGCTATCCCCCTTTTGATGGTCGGTAGTCGTTTATTCGACTTAATATTCTATATGAATTAACTTTAAACATAAAAAACTATATGTCACAAATTATCGGACACATATCCCAGATTATCGGCCCTGTAATCGACGTTTATTTCGATACAAAGGGTTTGGAAGCTGAGAAGGTGCTGCCTAAGATTCACGACGCTCTCGTAGTAAAGCGTACCGATGGCCGCGACCTCATTATCGAGGTACAGCAGCATATCGGCGAGGACACTGTGCGCACCGTGGCTATGGATAACACCGAAGGCCTTCAGCGTGGACTTGAAGTATTGCCTACTGGCGCTCCTATTTCCATGCCTTCAGGAGAACAAATCAAAGGTCGTATGCTCAATGTGATAGGACAGCCTATCGACGGCATGAAGACCTTGAATCAGGAAAACACTTATCCTATCCACCGTGCTGCTCCTAAGTATGAGGAGCTCTCTACATCAAAGGAGATGCTCGCAACTGGTATTAAGGTCATCGACTTGCTTGAACCTTATCTTAAGGGTGGTAAGATTGGTCTCTTCGGCGGTGCCGGAGTAGGTAAGACCGTGCTTATCATGGAGCTCATCAATAATATCGCTAAGGGACATAACGGATACTCTGTTTTCGCTGGTGTTGGTGAACGTACTCGTGAGGGTAACGACCTTATCCGTGAGATGATTGAGTCCGGCGTTATCAAATATGGTGACAAGTTCAAGAAGGCAATGGAAGAAGGCAAATGGGACCTTTCTCTCGTTGACCCGGAAGAACTTAAGAAATCACAGGCTACTCTTGTATATGGACAGATGAATGAGCCACCTGGCGCACGTGCTTCCGTTGCTCTCTCAGGTCTTACCGTGGCTGAGGAATTCCGTGATCAGGGTGGTGATATCCTTTTCTTCATCGATAACATCTTCCGTTTCACTCAGGCTGGTTCTGAGGTATCTGCTCTTCTCGGTCGTATGCCTTCTGCGGTAGGTTATCAGCCTACTCTCGCATCTGAAATGGGTGCCATGCAGGAGCGTATTACTTCTACAAAGACTGGTTCTATCACTTCTGTGCAGGCTGTTTACGTTCCTGCCGATGACTTGACTGACCCTGCTCCTGCTACAACATTTACTCACCTTGATGCTACTACCGAGCTTTCTCGTAATATTGCACAGCTTGGTATCTATCCTGCCGTTGACCCTCTCGGCTCTACTTCTCGAATCCTCGATCCTAATGTCGTAGGTAAGGAGCATTATGAGTGCGCTCAGAGAGTTAAGCAGATTCTGCAGAAGTATAAGGAATTGCAGGATATTATCGCTATCCTCGGTATGGATGAGCTTTCTGATGAGGATAAACTGACTGTAAATCGCGCTCGTCGTGTACAGCGTTTCCTCTCACAGCCATTCACTGTCGCTGAGCAGTTCACTGGCGTTAAGGGTGAGATGGTTAGCATCGAAGATACCATCAAGGGATTCAATATGATTCTCGACGGTGAACTTGACGAACTTCCTGAACAGGCGTTCCTCAATGTTGGTACTATCGAGCAGGCTATTGAGAAAGGTAAGAAACTCCTTGCCCAGGCTCAGGGGTAAGTTGTTTCTTCTGGCGTACGGCTATTCGGCATTTTCATTGTCGAAATGGTCTTTATATCGTTTTGGCAACTCGATGCCCGATAGCCGAGCGCTCAGATATTTGTTGATTAGACATTGTCTGATTGCATCATGATTCTCTTTGTTGGAATAACGAGTAATAGATGATAGTCTTCATTCAACATTCACTATCAAAAACGACATATAATATGCTGAATCTTAAAATTGTATCTCCTGAAAAAATTGAATTTGAAGGTGATGTCGAAAGAGTTGTCGTTCCGGGAACGATGGGCAGTTTTGAAATTCTTCAGAATCACGCTCCCATTATTTCGTCACTGGAAAAAGGCGATGTCGTATATGTGACTGCTGAAGGCAAGAAATCAGTCAGTATCAACGCTGGCTTCGTTTCTGCTCAGCATAATCAGGTTAACCTTTGCGTAGAACTGTAAGAATGACGATGACAATAGATCAGATAAGAAAGGCTGGCATCAGGCATCTCTGGATTTGCACCATCACTATCGCGGTCTTGCATATCGCTTTAGTTATAGGTGGTAGATTTATTGGGCTTGAAGATTATATCATTTATCGAAAAGCTTCTTCATGGGCAGTGGCGTTCTCCTTTCTGGAACTTAACGTAGTGACGTGGATGTGGAGTTGGATTGCTGCCAGACATAAGGACTATTTGTCAACATATCATACTGTGGTCTCTGGCTTCAGAATGTTACTCGTTCTTATCATCCTTGGTATAATAGCAGCTGTGATTGGTAGAGATCAAGCCGTGCCTTATGTGGTGGCTTTCCTCGCTTATTACTTCGTCTTGCTAATATTGCATTCTCTGTTCTTTGCAAAGATGGCTAACAAACTCTTTAGATAACAGTAACGTACATTATTTTATATAATGAAAAACATTAAAACGATACTCCTTCTGCTGGCAATGTTACTCTTGCCCTTTGCAGCTTTCGCATCACATGGTGAGAAGGCTGAAGGACAGGAAGGGGAGACTATCAATATTCCTGAGATAGTGCTCGAACACTTGTCAGATACTTACGAGTGGCACATCTGCTCTTACGAAGGCAAGCACTTGAGCATTCCACTTCCTATCATTGTTCGCAGTTCGGCTACTGGCGAGTGGACTATCTGTACCATGAAGTCCCTGCCTAAGAACTTTGAGTTCAATGAAGAGAAGCATGGAAAGATATATGAGATTATGCCTGATGGTACCAAGGAACGCCCTATCGATCTCAGTATTACTAAGTCTGTAGCTCAGATATGGATTGTAGTGGCTATCCTTATTGCCATATTCCTATCATGTGCAAAGTGGTATAAAAACCACGACAGCAAGTCTGAAGCTCCTGGTGGGTTTGTCGGTTGCATGGAGATGCTTGTCATGATGATACATGATGACGTTGTGAAAGCCATCGTAGGCGATAGATATTACAAGCGTTATGCACCATATCTGCTGACGGTTTTCTTCTTTATCTTTACCACTAACCTTGTCGGTTTGCTCCCTGTATTCCCTGGTGGCGGTAATGTAACAGGCAATATCAATGTCACTTTCTTCCTTGCTATCTGTACTACTATTGCAGTCAATTTCAATGGTAATAAAGAATATTGGAAAGAAATCTTTTGGCCTGATGTACCTGTGTTCCTTAAGGCTTATCCTGCACCACTGATTCCTGTCATTGAGTTCATAGGTATATTTACTAAGCCTTTCGCATTGATGGTCCGTCTTTTTGCCAATATCATGGCTGGTCACGCGGTTATTCTCTCTTTCACATGTATCATCTTCCTCGGATGGTCTATGGGAACAGCGTATGGTATCGGACTTAACGTCTTCAGCGGTATCATGTTGCTCTTCATGAACCTCGTCGAAGTCCTCGTGGCTTTCGTGCAGGCTTATGTATTTACTCTGCTTTCTGCTGTGTTCATCGGACTCTCTCGTCCTGAACATCATGCGGAATAATGAAATAAAACAAAACTGTATCTTACGGTTTCTTCCTAAGATGCGAAACGAATAAAATAATAACATAATAATAACTTAAAAACTATTAAAACTATGATTTCATCACTTCTTTTAGACGGTATTGCAGCCCTTGGTTGTGGTCTCGGTGCTGGTCTCGCTACTATCGGTGCTGGTTTGGGTATTGGTAAAATTGGTGGCAATGCCATGGATGCCATCGCTCGCCAGCCAGAGGCATCTGGTAAGATTATGACTAACATGATTCTTACTGCAGCTTTCGTAGAGGGTGTAGCTCTCTTTGCAGTTGTATCATGCGCATTCCTTATCAAGTAATAGAAAAATATCAGGTTTCTGGTTGTCGTAAAAGGGATATTCTCAAGGACGATTAGATGATGATAATGAGACAATTAAAAAGTTATTGCCTTTCATTTGTCTTCTTGTCTTATCAAACCCATAATTTTGCGACAACCCGAAACCGAAACCTTTAGAAAGAAAAATGGAGAATCTCCCATCAATATTAACCCCCGATCTCGGACTACTGTTCTGGATGCTCCTCGCATTCCTCGTAGTATTCGGTGTGCTCGCTAAGTTCGGATTCCCTGCTATCGTTGGCATGGTTGAAGAACGTAAGAAGTTCATCGATGAGAGTCTGCAGAATGCTCATGAGGCTGCTGCAAGACTTGAGAATATACAACAGGAAAGTGAGACATTGGTACAGAAAGCTCGTGAGCAACAGTCTGCCATCATCAAAGAGGCTGGCGCAGCTCGTGACGCTATTATTGCCGATGCCCAGAACAAAGCTAAAGCAGAGGCTGAACGCATTATCGATGAAGCTCATCATCAGATTGAGCACGAGAAGCAAGCTGCTATCAGCGATATCAGGGCTCAGGTAGCACAACTCTCTGTTCAGATCGCTGAGAAGGTGGTACGTGCCGACCTTCAAGGTGACAAGCGTCAGATGCAGTTGATTGACCGTATGTTGGATGAGGTTCAGGGTGATAACTAATTAAGTATAGGGTATATCAATATGAATACTGGTGTAATTTCAGTTCGCTATGCACGTGCTCTTCTTAAGAGTGCTGACAAGCAGGAGGTGAAGGATGCTGTATATGCAGATATGCAGTCTCTTGCACATAACTTCCTCGATGTGCGACAGCTGAGAGCAGCCATTGACAATCCCATGTTGCCGAAACAGAATAAGGAGCAACTGCTCCTCACTGCGTGCGGAGGTAATCCTTCGGAATTTACAGTGAAATTCTGTAAACTCGTGCTCAGGGAGGGTAGGGAAAACCTTATACAGTTTATGGCCAATGCCTTTATCTCTCTCTACAAAAAGGAAAGAAATATGGTTTCCGCCAGACTTATCACAGCCGTTCCTGTTGCACAGGAAACTGAGGCTAAGATGCGTCAGATGGTCGAGAAGCGTACTAATGCCCAAGTAGAGTTCCAGACAGAGGTGAACCCGGACATTATCGGTGGTTTCATACTCGAATATGATACCTATCGTATGGATGTCAGCGTACAGTCGCAGTTGCGCACTATTCTTAAACATTTAGTTGTCTAAAGATCTTGACTTTGGTCTTTTGGTGTTCTATCTTTGGTTTAATGTCTTGATTAAACTCGTATGCTGATTTTTTAAATGAATATCTAAGCATATTAGTTTTCTTTTCATCACATAATCATTTAGGTCCCAATCTACCAAACAACAAAACAACAAAAAGTAAAACAATGGACAAAATAAAACCAAGCGAAGTTTCCGAAGTGCTTCTCAGTCAGTTGCGTGGTATCAATGACAACACACAGTTTGACGAAGTTGGCACCGTGCTCACTGTCAGTGATGGTGTTGCACGTATATACGGTCTTCGCAATGCCGAGGCTAACGAACTTCTTGAGTTCGAAAATGGCACTATGGCTATTGTGATGAACTTGGAGGAGGACAACGTAGGTTGTGTGCTCCTGGGTCCTACAAGTGACATTAAGGAGGGTCAGACCGTTAAGCGTACCAGACGTATCGCTTCTATTCGTGTCAATGACAATATGCTCGGACGTGTCATCAATCCTATTGGCCAGCCTATTGATGGCAAAGGAAATATAGACCTCAAGGAGTCATACGAAATGCCTCTTGACAGAAAGGCACCAGGCGTTATCTATCGCCAACCTGTAAAGCAACCTCTTCAGACTGGTATCAAGGCTGTCGATTCCATGATTCCTATTGGTCGTGGTCAGCGTGAGCTTATCATCGGTGACCGTCAGACTGGTAAGACGGCAATCGCTATTGACACTATCATCAATCAGAGAGCTTTCTATGAAGCTGGTCAGCCTGTATATTGTATCTATGTGGCTATTGGTCAGAAAGCTTCTACTGTTGCTGCTCTCGTGCAAAATCTTAAAGAACATGGTGCTCTTCCATATACTATCATTGTAGCGGCTACTGCAAGTGACCCTGCTGCGATGCAGTATTATGCTCCTTTTGCTGGCGCTGCTATCGGAGAATATTTCCGTGATCGTGGTGAGCATGCTCTTGTAGTATATGACGACCTTTCAAAGCAGGCTGTTGCTTATCGTGAGGTTTCCCTCATCTTGAGACGCCCTTCAGGTCGTGAGGCTTATCCTGGTGACGTGTTCTATCTTCACTCTCGACTTCTTGAGCGTGCTGCTAAGATCAACGAACAGCAAGAAGTTGCTGAGCAAATGAATGACCTCCCTGAATGTCTTAAGGGTAAAGTTAAAGGTGGTGGTTCTCTTACCGCTCTTCCTATCATTGAGACTCAGGCTGGTGACGTATCTGCTTATATCCCTACCAATGTGATTTCAATCACTGATGGTCAGATTTACCTCGAAAGTGACTTGTTCAATCAAGGCTTCCGTCCTGCTATCAATGTTGGTATTTCGGTATCTCGTGTAGGTGGATCTGCTCAGATTAAGTCTATGAAGAAGGTAGCTGGTACTCTTAAGATTGACCAGGCCCAGTATCGTGAGCTTGAAAGCTTCTCTAAGTTTTCAAGTGATATGGACGCTGTTACTGCGATGACTCTTGATAGAGGTCGTAAGAATAATCAGCTTCTCATCCAACCTCAGTATTCTCCTATGCCTGTTGGCGAGCAGGTCGCTATTCTTTATTGCGGAACACACGGTCTTATGGCTCCTGTTCCTGTAGAGAAAGTTCGTGAATGTCAGGATTCATTCCTTGAAATCATGCGCAACAGTCATAAGGACGTTATTGATTTACTTGGTAGTGGCAAGATTGATGATAATGCAACTGCTGTCATCGAAAAGGTAATGGCTGACGTTGCTGGCCAGTACAAGAAGTAATGGTGAAGCAATATCACCGTAATATCTTTATCTATAGTATATTATGCCGTCATTAAAAGAAATAAAAAACCGTATAACATCTGTTCAGAGCACTCGTAAGATTACAAGTGCGATGAAGATGGTTGCGTCAAGTAAACTTCATCATGCTCAGATGATGATTGAGAATATGCTCCCTTATGAGAATCTGTTGGAGTCTATGCTCAAGACTTATCTCGAGGCTGAAGTTGATGCAAGGACTGTGCTCACGCTTCCACGTGAGGTGAAGAAAGCTGCATTGGTCGTCTTTGCCAGCAATTCAAGCCTATGTGGTGGATTTAATGCCAATGTCCTGAAGATGATGCAGCAAGCTGTTGTCGGTTATAAAAAGAGAGGTGTAGAAGTCATCATCTATCCTGTAGGCAGAAAAGTAAGCGAGAAAGTTAATAAACTGGGATTGAATACTGCTGGCAATTTCAATAGTCTTGCAGACAAACCTAATGCTCGTGACTGCGTCAAGATAGGTGAAGAACTTCAGGAACTCTTCCGCAAAGACGAAATAGACGCTGTAGAGATGATATACCATCACTTCAAGAGTGCGGGTTCGCAGATTCTTCTTACCAAGAAATTGTTGCCGATTGATGTGGAAAAGGCTATGGATTATGACCATACTCGTGACCTCGAGAATAATATTGTGACAGCTGATGCTCAAGCATATCTCGATGAACAGGGTGGACATAAGGCTCTCGGAGGTAAAAGTTCGGAGTCTAAAGCTAAGCCTCTCAACGATAATTACATCGTTGAGCCTGATAAGGAAACTGTGCTTAATGCGCTTATTCCTCGCTATGTCAATCTTATGATTTACACTGCGCTCCTTGACAGTAATGCATCTGAACATGCAGCTCGTATGGTTGCTATGCAGACTGCTACGGATAATGCAGATGAATTGCTGAGAGATCTTAATTTGCAATACAATAAGAGTCGTCAGCAGGCTATTACAAGTGAATTGCTCGATATCGTTGGTGGTTCTATCAATAATTAGTTTCTGCATGATATCGAAGCAAATCTGTAAGTCTTATATATCATACGCTTCTTTATAGCAGTATATAATGCATATTTGACAGTATTTATTGCATTATTAGAGTTAGATTTTCTCTAATACTCTATTTTAATATTTATTTGACTGTCAATACATAAATTCTAACAGCCGACATGGGAATTTTGTCCATGTCGGCTGTTTTTCAAGAGAAAAATGAGTAGAAAAATTTGCAAGTTTCATTATTTTCTTGTACTTTTGTTCCCAGTAATCGAGGCTGAGAAATGTCTTTCTTCTATCATATAGATTTACGACTACAATTTTATGCTTCTTTAATCAGATAATAATCAACCAGTCAATGACACTCATTATAGTAGGAATATTACTCGCCAGTTATCTCCTTATTGCTACGGAGAGACTTACCAATGTCAATAAAGCTGCCATTGCTGCTTTTGCCGGCACTGTCGGTTGGGTGCTTTATATCAGTTACGGCAGTGACTATGTGATGTCCAACCATCAGGGTGATTATATGGATTTTCTCAATGGAACCGTAGCAAACAGTGATGCTGTAAAGAAATATATATGGCATGACGTATTCCTTCCTTGTGTCGGTAAATGCTCTGAGATAGTATTTTTCCTGCTCGCGACTATGACTATTGTTGAGATACTCCATAATAATGGTTGCTTTGATTTCTTAACTGTCTGGTTGCGTACAAAGAATAGTCGAGTTTTGCTTTGGAAACTCGCTGCTTTTTCTTTCCTTTTATCTGCAAATCTCGATAATATTTCATCCACAGTGATGATGCTTACTGTGATGAATACTATTCTGCCAAGGTCAAGAGATAGGATTATTTATGGCTCTGTAGTAGTTCTCGCTGTGAATTTTGGCGGTGCTCTTACAGTTATTGGAGATCCGACTTCTCTTGTATTGTGGAACAAGCAGGCTATTACTGCGACCTCTTACTCTTTCTCTCTCTTACTTCCTTGCCTCGTAGGATTTATGCTTCCTACATATCTTATAGGCAGAACACTGAATGAGACTGTGCAACTCGATAGGCCTACAATGCCATATCGTGGTGATGATACGAATCTTAATGTCTGGCAAAGGCTTCTGATGCTCATTGTCGGAATTGGAGGTTTGTGGTTTATTCCTACATTCCATAATATTACAAAGTTGTCTCCTTTCCTCGGAGCATTCTGCGTTTTAAGTGTATTATGGGTGGTAAATGAGATATTCAATAGAAAGCTTATGTCCGTAGGACGTAAAGTCTCACGCTCAATACCTTTGCAGTTACAATACTCTATCATCCAACTAATGCTCTATGTAATGGGTATAATGCTTGCTGTTGGTTCGGTAGCAGAGACAGGTGCATTAGATTGGGTGGGAGAGATGATTCAGCAATACGCTGACAATATTTGGCTGTTAGGAGCAATAAGCGCTTTGATTAGCATATTCCTTGATAATTTTGCCACTGCAATGACAATGGTTTCAATCTTCGATGTCAAGGAAACTGCCGAAGCTGTTACGCCATTTGCACAGGAATTGGTACAGAATGGTGCGTATTGGAAAGTAATAGCCTACTGCACTGCGCTCGGTAGTAGTGTTCTTGCAGTGGGAAGTATGGCTGGTATTGTTTATATGCAGTCAGAGCATGTAGGCATGACATGGTATTTCCGCCACGTAGGATTGAAAGTTCTGCTGGCTGGATTAATCGGAATGTCTATCCTTTTCTTTACTGTATGAATGAGATTATAGTCAGATAGCATAACTAAAAGACTGTGATATCATGGCTTTTAATTCTCTAAAATACAAATATAGCGCATGAAAAAGACAAACTTAATCACTTTAAATATAAGACGCAAACATCAGGTAACACTTTAAATTAATTACAATATGGCAAAGATCAAAACTATCGGAATTCTTACTTCTGGTGGAGATGCTCCAGGTATGAATGCTGCAATACGCGCAGTGACGCGTGCTGCTATCTATAATGGTTTTAATGTAAAAGGCATATATCGTGGTTATGACGGACTGATTAATGGGGAGGTCATAGATTTTACTACTGAGAATGTTAGTGGCATCATCATGCAAGGAGGAACTATTCTTAAGACAGCACGTAGTAATGAATTCCAAACAGTGGAAGGACGTGCTAAGGCCTATGAAACCTTGAAGAACCATGAAATTGATGCTTTGGTAGTATGTGGAGGTAATGGTTCTCTGACAGGTGCCATGCTGTTCGCACAAGAGTATGATTTCTGTTGTATAGGTCTTCCTGGTACGATAGATAATGACCTTTATGGCACAGATAATACAATTGGTTATGATACTACCATGAATACAATTGTAGAGTGTGTTGACCGTATTCGTGATACTGCTCAAAGTCATGAGCGTATATTCTTCGTCGAGGTAATGGGACGAGATGCTGGTTTCCTCGCACAGAATTCAGCCATTGCGTGTGGTGCAGAGGCTGCTATCATTCCTGAAGAGCAGACAGATGTGGACCAGCTTGCCGAACTTATGAAGCGTGGCTTCCGTAAGTCAAAGAAGAGTTGTATCGTTATCGTGTCTGAAAGCAAAAAATGTGGTGCTCTACACTATGCAAATCGTGTAAAGGCAGAGTTCCCAGACTATGATGTACGTGTATCTATTCTCGGACATCTTCAACGAGGTGGACGTCCATCAGCTCGTGACCGTATCTTAGCAAGCCGTACTGGAGTAGGCGCAATCGAAGCAATCATGCAGGGACAGCGCAATGTGATGGTCGGTGTTCGTAATAATGAAATCGTTTATGTTCCTCTTTCTGAGGCTATTCGTTCAGATAAACCTTTCGATAAGAAACTTATAAAAGTTTTGAAAGAATTGAGTATATAAATTCTTTATCAAATGATTATATAGTCAGAATTATGCTATTTGACCATCAATAATATTGGATATAGAATACATATCCTTGTTTTTATACAAGTTATTAGTGAGTTCAGTAAGGCAATATAATTGTTTAAATCAACACGCTCAATTTCTGACGCAAGTTTTTTGTGTAGGTAAAGTATGATAGTAAAATCTGTTATTGCTTTTATCATCATACAGAATACTCCTTAGAAGTATTGCTTCATTGATGCAATATTTGTCTATTGCATTTCTATTAAGTAGGTGATTAGAATTATTTTTATAATAAAGAAAAGAGTATATTCTTATCTATTTATTATCAAAATAATTCTGATTGCCTGTCAATGCTAATATTTTGTTGAGCATCAGCAGATTGTAGCTTTCTTATATGAATGTTGCAGTCTGCTGATTTTTATTTTATATGTTGCCTCCCTTGTTGATATAGTAAGCATTTCTAACCATAAGACATTCCATGTCCGTGGAATGCTGAGATAAGTCTAATATTGTAGAAAAGTTTTATATTTTGATAATGCCTAAAATCAAGTGTTTACATTACGTTAAATTTTTCGAAAATTACTCATTTACATATTACGTTTTGCCGTAATGTGACAAAAAAATAGTAACTTTGCGTTTGCAATTGAATAAATATAAAATAATAATATACTTATGGCAGACGCTATAGACATTCGTGAACTTAATGCTCTCATAGAGCAGCAAAGCAATTTTGTTACAAATCTGACAGCAGGTATGGATCGTGTCATTGTAGGACAGAAGCATCTTGTTGATTCATTGCTTATAGGACTTCTCTCTGATGGTCACATCCTTCTTGAAGGTGTTCCAGGACTTGCAAAGACGCTTGCTATCAAGACACTTTCAAGCCTTATAGACGCACAGTTTAGTCGTGTGCAATTTACTCCAGACCTTCTTCCTGCTGACGTGATAGGAACTTTGGTTTATTCTCAAAAGGATGAAAACTTTCAGGTAAAAAAAGGACCTGTATTTGCAAACTTCGTATTGGCAGATGAAATCAACCGTGCACCTGCAAAGGTACAGAGTGCTCTCCTTGAAGCAATGCAAGAGCATCAGGTTACAATAGGTGATAACTCCTTCCTCCTGCCAGAACCATTCCTTGTAATGGCTACTCAGAACCCAATAGAACAGGAAGGAACCTATCAGTTGCCTGAAGCTCAGGTAGATCGTTTTCTGCTCAAGGTAATCATTGATTATCCTACACTGGAAGAGGAGAAGCTCATCATCCGCGAGAATATCCAGGGCGGACTTCCTGAGGTTACTCCTGTAACATCAGCTGAGGAGATTCTGAAGGCTCGCAAGATAGTAAATGAGGTTTATCTCGATGAGAAGATTGAGCAGTATATTGCCGATATCGTCTTTGCTTCCCGTTATCCTGAGCGTTACGGACTGGGCGAGCTGAAAGACATGATTACCTTCGGCGGCAGTCCTCGTGCCAGCATTTCTCTTGCCAAGGCAGCCAGAGCCTATGCGTTTATCAAGCATCGCGGCTATGTGATTCCAGAGGATGTAAGAGCTGTGGCCCACGATGTAATGCGCCACCGTATCGGCCTTTCTTACGAGGCTGAGGCAAGCAATGTGACAAGCGAGGAAATCGTAAGCCGCATCATTAATAAGGTGGAAGTGCCTTGATTAAGTGAAGAGTGAAGAACGAAGAGTGAAGAATTCTTTTGCTTTGCAATTCATAAAGTTCAAAGTTCAAATTTCAAAGTTCAAAGTAAATTGGATACACAAGATATCTTAAAAAAGGTTCGGAAGATAGAAATCAAGACTCGCGGACTGAGTCAGAACATCTTCGCTGGTCAGTATCATTCTGCCTTCAAGGGTAGGGGAATGGCCTTTGCCGAGGTGCGCGAATATCAGTATGGCGATGATGTGAGAGACATCGACTGGAACGTGACCGCCCGCTTTCATAAGCCTTATGTCAAGGTGTTTGAAGAGGAAAGGGAACTTACCGTGATGCTGCTCGTAGACGTCAGCGGGTCGCTCGATTTCGGTACGATGAAGCAGATGAAGCGCGATCTGGCTACTGAGATTGCTGCCACACTCGCCTTCAGTGCCATTCAGAACAATGACAAGATAGGTGTCATCTTCTTCTCTGACCGTATCGAGAAGTACATTCCGCCTAAGAAGGGAAGAAAGCATATTCTCTATATCATCAGAGAAATGCTCAACTTCCAGCCGCAGAGCCAGCGTACCGACATCGGTTGCGCCCTGGAATATTTCACCCGCGTGATGAAACGCCACTGCACAGCTTTCGTAATCAGCGACTTCTACGATCATAAGGATTTCCAGCATCAGCTGCAGATTGCCAACCAGAAGCATGATGTAGTAGCCATCCAGGTTTACGACCCGCGTGCCAAGGTGCTGCCTGATGTAGGACTGCTCAAGGTGATGGACGCAGAAACCGGACACGAAATGTATATTGATACAAGTTCGAAGAAACTGCGAATGGCCCATACACAGCAATGGCTGATGCAGCAGGAGAATCTGAAAACCGACTTTGCCAAAAGCAAGGTCGACTGGACTTCGATTGCCACCAACGAGGACTTCTCGAAGGCGCTCCTGATGCTTTTCAAGCAGAGGGGCTGATAAACCGAAAGCTCAAAGTAAAGAAACTATGTTTAAAGTAAAGAATATCATATTGTCGCTCGCTCTCCTGGGGTGCTCAGGCTTGGCTCAAGCCCAGCAGGTAGAGCAACGCATCGACTCGCTGCAGATACTGATAGGACAGCAGACTGTGCTGCATCTGAAGGCTTCGGTGAAGCAAGGCGATAAGGTGGAATTGCCATCTTTCAAGCCGCAGCAGCAAATTACGCCGGGAGTGGAAGTGGTTGAGCAGAGTAAAGGCGACACTTCGCACATAGGCGACGACCGCATGGTGGTGAGCCGCGACTATACGCTGACATCGTTTGATGAAAAGGTGTACGTGATTCCTGCGCTCAATGTGAAGGTAAACGGCAAGAACTTTCATGGCAACCAGCTTGCGCTGAAGGTGCTCACCGT
>URJQ01000007.1 GCA_900548195.1 uncultured Prevotella sp. | reverse complement strand
GCTTTTCCTGGCGCTGAAGGCTATGGTCGCTATGCTATTGGTGGCAGAGGAGGCATCGTCTATCATGTCACATCCCTCGATGACGACGTGGAAAACCCTGCAGAAGGCACTTTCCGCTATGGCATCACTAAGGTAAAAGGGCCTCGCACCATCGTCTTTGATGTCTGCGGATATATCACTCTCAAGGGACGCCTCACCTGTTCAGACCCTTATGTCACCGTAGCAGGACAGACAGCTCCTGGTGAAGGCATCACCTTCCGTGGCGCTCCGCTCGGCTTTGCTTCCGATGGAATCACCCGATTTATCCGTTCTTATCGTGGTTATGCTGGCACAAAAGCAGGGCCTTCCACCGAAGAACAAAACAAAGGACTCGACGGAATAGGAATGGCTGGCAATGACAACTCTATCCTGGATCACTGCTCTATCTCATGGACTACTGACGAAGCCTTCTCTTCTCGCAATGCGAAGAACATCACTTTGCAACGCACTATGATTTCTGAAGCGCTCAACTGTGCCGACCATCCCAACTATTCTGCTGGCACTTGCCACGGTTATGCCGCTACTATCGGTGGCGGACAGGGCTATGGCGTAGGCTCTTTCCATCATAATCTGCTGGCACATTGTGAGGGAAGAAACTGGTCATTGTCTGGTGGTCTCGATGGTTCTGGCTACTATGACGGAGCGCATGACGTATTTAATAATGTGGTATATAACTGGGGAAAGCGTGCTACGGACGGTGGTACCCATGAACTAAACTTCGTAAACAATTACTATAAGATGGGCCCTGCCACCACCCAGACATTCCTCTTGCGCCATCAGTTTGAGGGAACAGGCAAGGGTTCGCAAGCAGCTTACGTCAGTGGTAACGTCCGCGTGACAGCAAATGGAGCCATGACGCAGGATGCTGAGGGCGTAACGTATAAGTATGAACTGTCTGGCGGACAGCAGTTGACGTGGAAACCATGGAATGATAAGCCATTCTTTGAGTCGCTTGCTGCCATAGAGAGCGCTGAAGCAGCTTACAGGAATGTGCTCTCTGACGTCGGTTGCAACCTCCCTCTGCTCAATGCTCACGACCGAAGAATGGTCACCGAGACATATAATGGCACCTCTTCCACCGTGGGAAGCAAGACTGGCAAGCGTGGTCTTATCGACCGTGAATGGGATGCAGAGGGATATGTTGCTATCGAAGAGATTGCCCGTCCTGCTGATTTCGACACCGACAAAGATGGAATGCCAGACTGGTGGGAGCGTCTTAACGGTCTGGATCCTAATGTGCCTGACAATAATACCGATGCCAACGGCGATGGATATACCGCTCTTGAGGATTATCTCAACTGGATGGCGCTCCCTCATTTCGAGATACCTCTCGGTAAGAGCGTAGAGATTGACCTCATGCCTTACTTTGCTGGCTATCCTTCCAGCACGTCATTCTCCATCGCGGAAGGTGATAATGCAAGCTTGTCTGGTCAAAAAATCGCCATTTCATCGGTGAATACTGAGAGCTTAGCCTCTGTAAAAGTGAAGGCAGAATATCAAGGCGTGTCCCTCACACGTACATTTAATATACATTATTCCGACCTTTCCACTGGCATCCTCGACCTTCCTGCCACCGTTCCATCAACGTCTTCTCCTGTCATCTATAATCTCTCCGGACAGAGAGTGACCTCCAATTACCGTGGTATCGTCATCCGAAATGGTAAAAAACAGATAAATAAATAGAAATTAAAACGCCCCTCTTCGGAGGGGCGTTTTTATTTGTTGCTCTCCAATCGCCTTTTTGGGGAGTGATAATCGTAAAAACGTTGCAAGTGCTTCTCTGTCAGATGATTGTCTGGTGAATGTAACATTTTTATGTAACATTTTTCATGATTATCGTAAAAAAATGAAATATTTTTTCTAAAAATCCATTCTTTTTCTCCATTTTTCACCGATGATTTTACGATTGGAAAAGAATATTAAGATTTTTACCACTACCTTTGCAAACAGAAAGATGAAGCAAATCATCTTCTGCATACTACCCCATAACGAAAACAAATCGCGAAGTATGTTCTGTGTCAAACCTGAGTGGTTAAGACGAAGGATACGACATCATGGAGTAGAGAGAGAACTGGCACTTACGTGAAAGTGCCACTTATGCTAAGAAATTACTCTGAAAATCCATTCAATGAGAATGGAGCTATGTCTATAATCAGTTTTTATAAAAAACTCAAGATTACTAAACTGCAACCTAATACAAAAATAAAGCGTGCAACCTGCGTGAGCAGAGTGCACGCTTGGCTTTTATATATGCTCCTCCTTCTCATGCAGCAGTCTCGACAGTTTGCCCCATCATCGCGTAGAAAGGGAAATACCAGAACTCCCAGAAAGTCCTTATGACTCCTGGGACGACTAAGTTACGGTAGTAAGTAGAGAAGTGATCAGTGGTCATTTCTCTAAGTTGCGGTAGTAAAAGTAGAGAGATAATTAGTGTTCATTCCTCCAAGTGGCTGGTGAGCACTTGAAATGTTGATTGAAAACCTTATTGAATGTATTGCTGGAATTAAATCCATTGGATAGTGCTATTTCTTCGATGGAAGCGTTACGTCGGCGTAATAAGTCTTGCTTTGCGCTTTCGAGGCGGAAGATATTCATTTGTTCGGTGAACGTATGCTGATACAATTCCTTCATCATACGAGCGACATAAGTGCGGTTAGTGCCGAGAGTCATTGCCACTTCTTCCAGTTTCAGTCCTGCTTTCAGATAGATTTTCTCCTGCTCTATGAGAGTGCGAAGCTGGAGAAGGAGCATATCTCTGTGGCTCATTTCCTCCACATCTCTCTCCTCCACATTGGCTATCATAGCGAGATATGCCTCCTTTTGCACCTCATCTTCCGTGTCGAGGATGTCTTTCTTTTCGATGACGGTGTGGGCATCAGCAATGATTATGTTGTCTGCAGTTTGTTGTTCCTCCTGTTCTTCCTCTGTCATATCGTCTTCATCCATAGGCTGCTTAGCGATGATAGCTTTTACCATCGAGTGCATTCTATGGCAATAGATGATGCTTGCGATGCAGACTGCCATCGTAAGAATCTGGAAGGATATAACAAAATACATACTGAACATTTTGCAAATATAACATTTTTTTGTAACTATGAGCGTATTTCTCCGTTTTTTTTCGTGTAAAAATACAAAATAATGCAATTCTGCAAAGTCGGGGTTAGCAAATGAATAGGTTCATTTTGGTTCGTTATAGCTCGATTCTCAGTTTATAGCCAAAAAACAAAGAGTTGAAAGTTGGGTGGAAATCTCTTTCACATCCTACATTCAACTCTTGCTTATCAGAGGCAAGCTTCACAGCCAGCATCTGTGTTTTAGTAAACAGGATTTTGTTATTTTATATTAGAAAGCATAGAAATTTGTCGTTTTAATCACCTTACCAGCGTAGAAGTCTTAGTGGAATCGACCTTCGTGGAGTCGTTCATTGCAACGCTGTTCGTGGTGGAAACGGTGACGCTGTCCTTCTTATGGGACTCAGCAAACTGCTGTGCGTCCTGCAGTTCAGCCTGTCTGTAAGGCATTTGTGCAGCGAGACCGAGCGAGAGAACGATGGCAACGCATGCCACAGCCTTATAGAGAGGCTTGAGACGTGTCTGCAAACTGATGATGCGTGCCTTGACATGAGGTGTCTCTTCTTCGCCAATGATGGAGAGGATGCGCCGGTCGAAATCAGCTGACAGCTGGTCTTCCATCGTTTCGGACTGCTGATATACGAACAGGTCGCGGTATGGCAACAGTGCTACTGGCACGTCCTTCTGTGAGAAGAATGTGCGCAGGATGCGTTCCTCTTCGAGCGAAGTCTCGCATTGGAAATAGCGATCCAAAAGCTGTTCGATATATTTATAGTCCATATTGAGTAATGATATTATACTTTGTTTTGATATACTGGCGAGCTCTGAAGATGTTTATCTTTACCTGGTCTTCGCTTATCTCCATGATTTCAGCGATGTCTTTGTATGATTTCTCTTCGAAATCTCTTAGTTGCATCGCTGTGCGTTGCTTCTCTGGAAGTGCATTCATCAGGCTTCTTACCACCTGCAAGCGCTCCTTTTCCTGCATCCTTTCGTAGGGCGTGCTGTGGAGATTGTCGCTTATCACGTTGGAGAGCGGTGACTTAGAGCCTTCTTCGTCTTTGCTTTCAGAGGGTGAATCGATGGATATCGTGCGCCTTGTCTCCTGCTTTCTGACAGTGTCTATGGCGAGATTGCGTGCTATTGTCATAGCCCACGGCTCGATAGCTTCCACTTCTTCCCAGCGGTCTCTTCGGTTCCAGATTTTTATCAGTGTCTCTTGGACGATGTCTTCCGCATCCTGCCTGTTGAGCGTGATGCGTAATGCCAGACGAAAGAGCTTGTCTTTCATCGGCAGAACATCTGTCTTGAAACTGATATTTTTCATCTTTGCTCTATTTTAAGGACTATATTACTTGGGGGAAAGTTACAAACTGCGTCGCTATTTTAACATTCTTTTAGATAAATCAGCCGTAAAAGCGGCTGACACAGTGGCGGGATTGCCGCTATTTCTGGATGATAGTGCCTTGCGTTCCGTCGATGGCAGTGGCGAGAGTGATGATTACTCTTGTCACTCCAGCGTCGATAGCATCGAGGGCATTCTCTATTTTTGGAAGCATACCGCCTGATATTGTGCCGTCGGCTTTGTAGCGTTCAAAGTCGGAATGGGTGATTACAGGTATCACGCTGTCGTCATCATCAGGGTTGCTGAGCACGCCTTTCTTCTCAAAGGAGTAGATGAGAGTGACGTCATAGCCCACAGCTGCCAGTGCTTTGGCAGTCTCGGCAGCCATGGTGTCGGCGTTGGTATTGAGAATATTGCCCATTCCATCGTGGGTAAGAGGGGCAATTACCGGCACGGCACCTTGCTCAATGAGGGCAGAAAGGGCTGAGCCGTCGGCACGATCTACATCACCTACGAAGCCAAAATCCACCATTTCATCGACACCTTCGATGGTCATCTTCTTCAGAGGACGCTTGTGTGAACGGATGATATTCATGTCGGCACCGGTCAATCCGATGGCATTGACCCCGTTGGCTTGCAGTTTTGCCACAAGGTTTTTGTTGACAAGACCGCCATATACCATAGTTACCACCTCCAGCATCTTAGCATCCGTGACGCGTCTGCCGCCTATCATGACGCTTTCTATGCCGAGACTTGCGGCTACTTTGGTGGCTCTTCGTCCGCCGCCATGCACGAGTATCTTCTTGCCTTCTATGGCGGAGAAATCTTTCAGGAGCGCATTGAGCTGGTCTTCGCTCTCTACTATTGCTCCTCCTACTTTCACTACGGTAATCTTTTCCATTATTATTTGTGTTGTTTGCTTGTATGTTTATTAAATGCAATGCGGAAGGCTTCATCCTGCCGTTGAAGAAAACGGCATCAAAACCCTCCGCAATGCTGATGTCTATTCGAGATAAGTGTAACCGTAAAGACCTGCACGATAGTTGGATATAAACTCCTTTCCCTCTTCGGCAGTAATCTTTCCTTCCTTCACAGACTTGGCAACCCATATCTCAAGGCGGCGCACAAGGTTCTTCGGACTGTACTGCACGTACTCCAATACGTCGGCTACCGTCTCTCCATCTATGGTCTTGTCGATGGTGTAACCATTCTCATCGACGGATATATGCACAGCATTCGTGTCGCCAAAGAGATTGTGCATATTGCCGAGAATCTCCTGATAAGCGCCTACGAGGAATACTCCTATATAATAATGCTCGCCTGGCTTGACAGCATGAAGCGGCAGATAACTGGTCTGCTGTCCTCCATTCACGTAGGCAGCGACCTTTCCGTCAGAGTCGCAAGTGATGTCCTGAAGCTGCGCTGAGCGAGTAGGACGCTCGTTGAGGCGCTGTATTGGCATGATAGGGAACAGCTGGTCTATGCCCCAAGAGTCAGGCATACTCTGGAAAAGGGAGAAGTTACAGAAGTATTTGTCAGCCATTTGCTTATCCATATTGCGCAGGTCGTCAGGCAGATGCTTCTGATGGTGAGCCAGTTCTGCTACCTCATGACCGATAGCCCAATAAAGTGATTCCACCTGTGCACGGGTCTTCAGGTCGATGATACCGTGGCGGAAGAGGTCGAGAGCCTCGTCTCTGATGTCTTCAGCATCATGCCAATCCTCAAGCATAGAGCGTGTAGAGAGCTTGTCCCATATCTCTGTGAGGTCGTGAACGAGCTGGTGATCGTTCTCTCCAGGCTGGAAATCCTCCGGCATCTGTGGCACTGATACGCTCTCAAGTACATCAAGGATGAGCACAGAATGGTGTGCAGTGAGCGAGCGTCCGCCCTCGGAGATGAGTGTAGGGTGGGGTATGCCGTTCTTATTTGCCGCATCTGTGAAGGTATATACGCAGTCATTGACATACTCCTGGATGGAGTAGTTGACGCTTGATTCAGAGTTACTGGATCTTGTACCGTCGTAATCGACGCCCAATCCGCCACCGCAATCCACGAATTCGATAGGGAATCCCATGTTGTGCAACTGGACATAATACTGTGCAGCCTCACGAAGAGCAGTGGAGATACGGCGTATCTTGGTAATCTGGCTTCCGATATGGAAGTGTATAAGCTTCAAGCAATCGCGCAGTCCCATTTCATCGAGCAGCTGCAGAGCGGTGAGAAGTTCGGAAGAGTTGAGTCCGAATTTAGAGGCATCGCCCCCGCTTTCCTGCCATTTTCCAGCGCCAGAAGAGGCTAATTTGATACGTATTCCGAGGAAAGGCTTCACATTCAGTTTAGCGGCAGTCTCAGCAATGATGCGCAATTCAGGCAGTTTCTCTACCACGAGGAATAGTCTCTTACCCATTTTCTGAGCCAAGAGTGCCATTTCGATGTAGTTTTGGTCCTTGTGTCCGTTGCAGATTACGATGCTGTCGGAGTCCATGTGCTGTGCAAGTACGGCGTGAAGTTCAGGCTTGGAGCCGGCTTCCAGTCCGATATTGTACTTAGCTCCATGCGAAATGATTTCCTCTACGACAGGTCTCATCTGATTGACCTTGATAGGGAAGACGATATAATGGTCACCTTTGAAGTCGTATTGCTTAGTAGCTTTCTCAAAGCAAGCGGCTGTAGATTGGATTCTTGTGTCGAGTATGTCAGGGAAGCGTAGCAGCATAGGGGCGGAGACGTGGGCGGTAGCAAGTTCGTCCACGAGTTCTTTCAGGTCCACCTGAACGTTGTCTTTCTTCGGGGAGACATAGACGTGTCCTTTCTCATTGACTCCGAAGAAATTGACTCCCCAACCTTTGATGTTGTAGGTTTCCTTGGAATCTTCAATGGTCCATTTTTTCATTTCTTACTGTTTGATAGTTGATTAAGTAGTTCGTGTCTTGAAATCTTTCGCGAACATCAAAAGAAATCGTATTCTCTAATTTGTTATTTTAATAATATTTTCAGCGGCAAGGTTTACCATTTCCTCGCTGTCCATCAGTGAGATGTCGATGATATGGTTAGCTTTCATATAGAATTGCTCGCGGTATTTCAGCTGTTCGGTGATGAAAGAGAGCAGTTCTTCCTTGGATTTTCCCACGAGAAGTGGGCGTATTCCCTTTCCCATCTGCAGGTGTGCATAGAGTATTTCCGGCGTAGCCTTGAGATAGACGACGTCGCTTGCGGAGTTCATATAGTCCATGTTGTCGTAGAAACATGGCGTTCCTCCACCGCAACTGATGACCACATTCTCAAACTCCGCTACCTCATGGAGCATATTATGCTCAATTTTTCGGAAGCCTTCTTCGCCTTTTTCGGCAAATATTTCTGGCACTTTCTTTCGCATTCGCGTCTCTATGTACCAGTCGAGGTCGTAGAATGGCATACCGAGCTTTTTGGCAAGCACCTTTCCTACGGTGGTCTTTCCGGCTCCCATGTAGCCTATGAGGATTATTCTCTTCATCTTTGGTTGTTTGGTTTTTATTGTAAACCAGCCGGTAACGCGGCTGGCACAGTGGCTCTTCTTGAATGAAGAATGAGGAATGAAGAATGAAGAATGGCTGACGCCATTTGGATTCTTGCTTCTTATTCTTGCTTAACCCAGCCGATAACGCGGCTGGCACAGTGGCGGACTGTGTGGGATCCTGTGGCAGACTGTGTGGGTCCTGTTGTAAATGCGGGTGGCACAGTGGCGTGCTATCTCCGGGGCTTGTCGTGGAAAGCGGGGTTATTGGCTTTCCTTTGCGTTGACTTGCCCCGGAGATGGCATTGTGTTATTATTTCTTTTTGACAGGAGTATTGACGATATTCATGCACTCCTCGTAGGTCAATTCAGCGGCGCGGTCGTGCTGAGCCTTAGGGATGCGGTAGTTCTTGCCCTGATATGCGATGTAAGGACCGTAGCGACCGTTCATCACTTCCAGTTCAGCATCCTCGCTGAAGGTCTTGATGTGGCGTTTCTTCTCCTGTGCACGACTCTGCTCTATGAGGTCTATAGCCTCTTGCAGAGTAATCTTCATCGGGTCGGTGTCTTTAGGAATAGACACATATTTTTTCTGATGAAGGACGTAAGGACCGAATCGTCCGGTGCCGATGACAACGTCAGTGTCCTCGAATTTGCCGAGGTTGCGAGGCAAGCGGAAGAGCTCCAGAGCCTGTTCGAGAGTGATAGTCTCAAGACTAAGTTCCTTAGGCAACTGGGCAAAGCGAGGCTTTTCTTCATCGTCAGCGGTGCCAATCTGTACCACAGGACCGAATCTTCCGATCTTGACAGATACCGGTTTGCCGGAAGCAGGGTCTTCGCCAAGCACACGCTCGCCTGCTTTATGCTCCGAGCGTGAGTTTAATGTCTTCTGTACGATAGGTTCAAAGTTCTTGTAGAATGACTTTATCATCGAAGTCCATTGAGCCTTTCCAGCTGCGATAGCGTCAAATTCCTCTTCGACATTAGCAGTGAAGTTATAGTCCATGATACCAGGGAAGTACTCCATAAGGAAGTCATTGACCACATTACCGATGTCAGTAGGGATGAGTTTGCCCTTCTCCGAGCCTACCATCTCAGTCTTGGTGTGCTCATCTATCTTGTCTCCTTTCAGCGTATCGATGACGAAAGTCTTCTCTTCGCCTTTCTTATCGCCTTTCTGCACATACTCGCGCTGCTGTATAGTGGAGATAGTAGGAGCGTAAGTAGAAGGACGTCCGATGCCGAGCTCTTCGAGTTTATGCACGAGTGAAGCCTCAGTGTAGCGGTTAGGACCGATAGTAGCGCGCTCAGTAGATGTGATTTCCATGCGTGAAAGCGCGTCTCCCACCTTCATGTTAGCCGGCATTGAACTGCTTTCTTCGTGGTTGTCATTATCATCATCGCCGTCACTCTCGCGATATACCTTGAGGAAACCATCGAATGTAACTACCTCACCAGTAGCGACAAACTGTCTCTTCTCGCCAGAGATGCTGATGTTTACCACTGTCTTCTCTATCTCAGCGTCAGCCATCTGCGTAGCGGCGGTGCGCTTCCAGATAAGTTCGTAGAGGCGCTTTTCCTGCTGTGTGCCCTCGATAGTCTGGTTTGACATATAAGTAGGGCGGATAGCCTCGTGCGCTTCCTGTGCTCCCTTGGTGTGGGTGCTGTAGTTACGTGGCTTGCTGTATTTCTCACCATAGAGTTCTGTCACCATTTCCTTAGAAGTGCCGATGCAGAGTTTGGAGAGGTTTACGGAGTCGGTACGCATATAAGTAATGTGTCCGTTCTCGTAAAGGTGCTGTGCCACCATCATGGTCTGCGTAACCGCAAAACCCAGTTTGCGTGCAGCTTCCTGCTGAAGTGTGGATGTAGTGAAAGGCGCGGCAGGCTGTCTGTGGAGTGGCTTCTTCGTGATAGCCTCGATGGTGAACTGTGCATCGCGGCATTTCTCAAGGAAAGCGACCGCCTCTTCATGCGTGTTGAATCTATGGTCGAGCTCAGCATGAAACTCGCTCATATTGCCATTTGCGTCAGGAATGGCAAAAATGGCAGTCACGCGGTAGTAAGGTTCTGGCTTGAAAGCCTGCACTTCGCGCTCACGTTCCACTATAAGACGAGTGGCAACGCTCTGCACACGTCCAGCCGAGAGCAGTGGCTTGACCTTTCTCCAGAGCACAGGAGAGAGATTGAAGCCCACCAATCTGTCGAGCACGCGGCGTGCCTGTTGCGCATTGGCAAGGTTCATATCGAGGTGACGCGGATGCTCTATAGCGTCAAGTATGGCGTTCTTGGTAATCTCATGGAAGACGATACGGCTTGTCTTCTTCTCATCCAGTCCGAGCACTTCACACAGATGCCATGAGATAGCCTCTCCCTCACGGTCTTCATCGGAAGCGAGCCACACCTTCTTTGCCTTCTTCGCGTTTGCTTTCAGGTCGGCTACGATGCGCTTTTTCTCTTCCGGTATCTCGTAGATTGGCATCAATGTGTCAGGATCGATGCTGATTTCCTTCTTCTTGAGGTCACGTATATGTCCGTAACTGGACATTACCTTAAAGTCCTTGCCGAGGAATGATTCTATTTTTTTTGCCTTGGCAGGGCTCTCCACAATTACTAAGTTTTCTTGCATGTGATGGTTATGTTTATACTTTCGGGACGCAAAAGTACAGAAAAAGTTTGCTTACACCTTATTATATAGTAATTATTTTTACTTTTTTAACAAACTACACTATTTTCGTAACAATATTGTAGCAAATAAAAAATATTTTCTTACCTTTGCAAGGAATATGTGCAATGAAAAAAATATCCCAACATAAATAACAAAATAATGAACCTGAAGAAATTCCTACTCGCAGCAGCCATCATGCTTTCATCATTTGCAATGGCGCAGAAACCTACTGTCATGTCGCTCTATGGCGATGCCAAACCACCTTACGATAATGGCGATACCGCCAAAGTCACCATCTATCAGGCGCCTCAGAAGAAGGCTACTGGAAGGGCGATACTGATTCTTCCTGGCGGAGCGTACCAGGTTCTTGCCTCTGGGCATGAGGGAAAAGACTGGGCGCCATTCTTCAATAACCTCGGCATCACCGTGGCTGTGCTCGAATATCGTATGCCAAAAGGCGACTGCCGAGTGCCTATCGCTGATGCTGAGAATGCCATGAAACTGCTCCGAAGCAATGCTAAAGCATGGAATATCAATACTGAAGACGTAGGAATAATGGGCAGTTCGGCTGGCGGACATCTCGCAAGTGTCATTGCTACGCACAGCAAAGGCGATGCCGCGCCTAATTTCCAGATTCTCTTCTATCCAGTCATTACGATGGATCCTGCCTTCACCCATATTCAGTCGCATGACAATTTCCTAGGAAAGAAGGCTTCAAAGAAGCAAGAAAACCAGTATAGCAGCGACGTGCAGGTGTCTCGCACCACTCCGAGGGCTTTCATTGCGCTCAGCGACAACGATGACCTTGTGCTCCCTGCGAATGGCGTCAACTACTACGTAGAACTCTATCGCCACGATGTCCCAGCCTCTCTCCACGTCTATCCTGTAGGCGGTCATGGATGGGGAAACTTGCAAGGTTTCGCTTTTCATAATGAGATGCAACTGGAATTGCGCGGCTGGCTTGAGAGCTTCTGATTGTAGTCAGGGCGTAAGTGCAGGCTTTTGGCAAACCGTGTCATTGCCTTTCTTTCGTCCGCATCAAGCCTTTTTAGTCATAGAATTCAGCTTTCGCAAGTGTCCAACTGACTGCTAATCAGCAATAAAACATCAATAAACAAAAATAAACAAATATATTTTTATATATTTTTTCTTTGTTTTTCTCTATTGATATTTTTACTTCCCCACGGCAGTGGGGACTGAGGGGCATTTTTCATTTGTGAGAGTTTAGTCATAGTATAAAGGCGGCGCAGGAGCCAAACAGATGCTATTCCGGTGATAATGAATGCGATGCAGTGCGCGGTATGGTTGCCTTGGAACAGCTCCGTCATCTTTGCATCGGCAGGCAAGTCAGGGAAAAGCCATACGATAACGAAGGCAAGACTATTGTTTGCCCAGTGGTATATGACTCCTGGGATAATGCTTCCAGTGCGGCAGTAAAGCCATCCGAGCAGCAGACCGATGAGAAAAGTGTGAGGCATCTGTGCTGGATTGAGATGGATGAATGAGAAGCAGGCTGCCGAAACCGCGATTGCCACCCATGTCTGCTTTGTAGTGAGCGGTGCTTCGCCTTCATTTCTCTCTATCAGACGTCGCAGAACGCCACCGCGGAACACTACTTCCTCTGCCACAGGAGCCACGAGAGCGATGACGATATAGCCCCAGAAACTGCCCAACAGTGCCTCGAAAACGTCGCCAAGGAGATTCTGCGTCCATTTTTCAGGTATGAAATCCTCGATTGTGGCAGTTGGAATCACAATCATCAGTGAAAGTATGAACGTGAGAAATAGTGTACCGAAAGACTTGCTTCTCAAGTAGTTGATACTCATTTTGCACCAGCCTAATTTCCAGAAAAGCAAAGTGACAGCCACGCCCGACAAAGCCGATGAGGCTACTATCAGCATCATTTTCTCATTGCCTGCATTTGTGCCGTGCGCCATTTTTATAGCGATATTCACGATGACACTTGCCATCACCTGTATCAAGATGAAGGTAAAAGTATATAAAAGTGCGTCGTAATACTTCTTCATTTTTGTTTGTTTTATTGTTGTTTTGTTTCAAGAATAATGTCAGAGCATTGCATGATTCTATAAGTCTTGCCCGTTTGTCAAGCTTCCAGCAATGCAGATATTGTCCTATTTTCCCGTTTTGGTTTCAGTAGAATTAACGTCTTTATAATATATTGATAATCAACGAGATATAATAGCATAGTTTTTAGGGCGTAAAAGCATAGATATTACCGCCTGAAAGCTATGCTATTACAAGGTAATAACTATGCTATTGCAGCGTAAAAGCTAAGCTATTACGAAATGCCCTCTTTACTTTCCGTTTTTGTCCTATTTTTCTTTATGGATAACTCAGCTTTCGCAAGCAATAAATAGCCCCTCAGTCCCCACTACCGTGGGGAAGTGAAAACATCAATAGAGAAAAATAAAGAAAAAAATAGATAAAAATATATTTGTTTATTTTTATTTATTGATATTTTATTACTGATTAGTAGCCTGTTTGCTACTTGTGAAAGTTGAGTAGATAATTTTACCCACCCCATCAAGAAATAGCAACCGCGTCAGCGCGATTTTTCACTTTTCACTCTTCACTTTTCACTTTTCACTTTGTTCTTTTAGGTAAGCTTCCGCTTCCATAGCATCAGCCTTTAGTTGCATGGCAAGCCCAAAGACGGAAGAGAAACGATGCTCTTCACGCATCTTCTTGTAGAGTGCCACAGTCATCTCCCTGCCGTAAATGTCAGCGTCAAAGTGGAATATGTTGGTCTCAAGAGTCAGTCCGTTGATGCCGTAAGTAGGGCGGTGGCCGATGTTCATCATGCCGTTGAAGGTCTCGGAGAAGCCTTCCACCCTCACTTTCACAGCATATACGCCGCCTACAGGAATCACTTTCAGCGGGTCGATAGACAGGTTTGCCGTAGGAAATCCTATCTTTCTGCCCTCATGAAAGCCCTCCACCACGGTGCCGTGCATTGTATATGGTCTGCCAAGACACTCCATCGCCTGCTGGCAATGTCCGTCGGCAAGGAGCTTTCTGACCATCGTAGAAGAGTAATGTCTGCCGTCTGGCATGGTGATACCGTCGCAAGGCACCACCTCAATGCCTATTTCCTCACCGTAGCGCTTGTAGTCTTCGAAGCCTTCTCCTGGCTGTCGCTTGCCGAAATGATTGTCGTAGCCGAGCAGCAGCAGTCGCACGCCGAGACGGTCGTGCAGGATTTCCTTCATGAAGTCGTGGGCTGAGTAGGCTGCCATCGGCTTATCAAACTGCAGCACAGCGCATTGGTCGATGCCGCAATGTGAGATAAGTTCTTGCCTTTCCTCCACCGTGGTGAGCATATTCGGCACGTATGACGAGTCGAAAAGCGTGCGTGGGTGGCGGTCGAAGGTTATCGCCATTGTGTGGTCGAAGCCTTTTTCCTTTGCCACGGCTATAAGACGACGGAGCACATGCTGGTGACCCAGATGCACTCCATCGAAATGTCCTATCGTAGCAGCAGTCACTACGTCACTGCGAACGCCGTTGTCTTTGCTTATTTTTAATGTTGTCACTAATTTCAGTCTTCATTTACTCAACCGCGTCAGCGCGATTTTTCACTTTTCACTCTTCACTTTTCACTTTTCACTACATCTTTCCTTAAAGCAGACTCTCAATCTCCTTGTCCAGATCCTTTATCTGAGCATCACGCTTATAGAGCGAGTTGGATCTGTCGATGAGGAAGAAAGTAGGGATAGAACTCACGTTGTAACGTCTCAGATACTGAGAGTCGAGGTTGTCATTATCATGCACATTGACCCAAGGAAGGGCGGCAACCTGTGTCTTCCAGAAGTGCTCGTCTGGGTCGATAGACACCTGGTATATCTCCAGACCGCGGTCGTGGTATTTATTATACACCTCACGCATCTTCATAATGCGCTGAGTGCTGCCCTCTGCCGCAAAAGCATGGAAATCGAGAAGCACCACCTTGCCCTTCAGATCAGTGAGATTGCGACGCTTGCCTTTATTGTCTATGAGGCTGATGTCTATGATGTTTGACACGCCAACCTTGTTCATGTCGATGACAGGACCTTGACTTTGAGCCTTCATGATGCGCATATTCTTCATGCCTTCCAGAGCGATGTTGTGGAGGTTCTTGCCACGCTCAGCCTCAGGATAGAAGGTGTCCCAACTGGTAGCCACGGCTGCAAAGACGCGGATGTCCTCATGGCTGGAGCGAGGATTGAAGATAAGGCGGTTGCCCAAAGCCTGGAACAGAGCAAAATATGAATACGCCTTGCCTGGCTCCTTGAAGATATAGTTGCGCTTTACGTAGTCTTTGTAAGCCTCCACGATGCTCTCAATGCTGTCTTCAGACTGCTTGATGCTGAGCACAGGCGACTTCTCTATGGCGATAGCTTGGTTCAGGAGCTGGTTCTGGAGAATGGATAGCTCCTTGATTTTCTCACAGTTGTCAGAGCCTTTCACCTCATATCTCACAGCCATAGTAGGGTAGGAGGCGGTAAATTCCACCGTCTCTGTGGAGTCGATGCTCACATTGATGATGTTGCGGGCTATGCGAAGACGGAAAAATTCTGGCGCTGTCACTGCGTCACCGCTGAAGTCGAAGGCGCCATCCTCACCAAGCTTTACAGAGTCGAGGACTACAGGACCGTCCAGACTCATGTTTTCAAAGTAGAGCACAGAGTCCTTAGCGTCAGTGATATTGCCGCTTACGTGGAATTTATTCTGCTGACATGAGGCGATGCTCAGCGCACATGCAGCGAAGAGAGTGCATCGAGTGATGCGGGAAATAATCTTGTTCATTGTCTGAAAATTTTCTGCAAAGGTAATTCAAATAGGGGGAAATACAAAATTTCGACTCTCTTTTCTTTCATATAAGGTGCTAATAATAATTAAATATTGCCGTATTTAGTGCCATTTTACCAAAATAATCACTACTTTTGCCCTTTGAAATGAAAAGGTATATCATCATAATCATCATAATGCTGGTCAATGGCGTGGCGGTAATGGCGCAGTCTGACGTCAAGACTAAAAATGTGGAAGATCACCAGGTCGATATGGACAGCCCTACTTTTGTGCCTCTTGTCCGCGTAGGAAAGGTGCTCGAAGGCAAGGATAGCATTCAGTATATGGAGATGAATAATGTCTATGTCTATGCTCCAATGATTTTCAAGAATGAAAAGCAGCGTGAAGCCTATAATCGATTGGTTTACAATGTGAAGAAGGTGCTGCCGCTTGCAAAGGAGGTCAACAGGGCTGTGCTCGAAACTTATGAATACCTCATGACCCTGCCTAATGAGAAAGCGCGCAAGGAACACATGAAACTCGTGGAGAAAAGCATCAAGGAGGAATACACGCCAAGGATGAAGAAGCTCACTTATTCGCAGGGAAAACTGCTCATCAAGCTTATCTATCGCGAGACGAATTCCTCCAGTTATGAGCTCGTCCAGGCATTCCTCGGTCCGGCAAAAGCCACCTTCTATCAAGCTTTTGCATGGCTTTTCGGCGCCAGCCTCAAAAAGGCGTACCAGCCAAATGGCGTGGATAGGCTCACCGAGCGCGTCGTTCGTATGGTCGAAGCGGGGCAACTCTGATTATTCCGTCTCCGCGTTGATTATTTCGTTCCCTCATTTTGACGATTTCATCCCCTCGCTTTGATGGTAGTTTCTCTCCGCTCTTTCCATCCATTCCCTTTTCTTTCATCCCCATCAGCCCATCTCGTCAGCCGTCCTTGGCTGACGCCCTTCCCCGACAATTCCAGCCGTTTTATTTTGCAATCTCCATTTTTTTTCATAATTTTGCAATCTAATAGATTGAAAACAATAAATGGCAGAAGAATATAACATACACAATGAGCGAGTCTCAAGCGCAGAAAAAGAGTTCGAGAAGGCATTGCGCCCACTCCAATTCTCTGACTTCAGCGGTCAGAGCAAGGTGGTGGAAAATCTGCAGGTCTTCGTCGAAGCAGCAAAATACAGAGGCGAACCGCTCGACCATACACTCCTGCACGGACCTCCTGGACTCGGAAAGACCACGCTGAGCAATATCATTGCCAACGAACTTGGCGTGGGATTCAAGCTCACAAGCGGTCCGGTGCTCGACAAACCTGGCGACCTCGCCGGCATTCTCACATCCCTCGAAACCAACGATGTCCTCTTCATCGACGAGATACACCGCCTCTCGCCTGTGGTGGAAGAATATCTCTATTCTGCTATGGAGGACTATCGCATTGACATAATGATAGACAAGGGACCTTCTGCACGCTCCATACAGATAGACCTTAATCCCTTTACACTCATCGGAGCCACCACCAGAAGCGGACTGCTTACTGCCCCTTTGCGTGCTCGTTTCGGCATAAATATGCACCTTGAGTATTACGATCCTGATACGCTATCCAGGATTATAAAGCGCTCATCGCGCCTCCTCGGAGTGGCAATAAGCGATGATGCCGCTGACGAAATATCCCGTCGCTCCCGTGGTACGCCTCGTATCGCAAACGGATTGCTGCGCCGCGTCCGTGACTTTGCTCAGGTAAGGGGCAATGGTAATATCGACACCGACATCGCCAAGATAGCCCTTACAGCCCTCAATATTGATGAATATGGACTCGATGAAATCGATAATAAGATTCTCACCACCATCATCGACAAGTTCCAAGGTGGACCTGTGGGCATTGGAACCATAGCTACTGCCATCGGAGAGGACGCCGGCACCGTGGAGGATGTTTACGAACCATATCTCATCATGGAAGGTTTTATCAAGCGCACACAGCGTGGACGAGTGGTCACCGAACTGGCTTACGCCCACCTCGGCAGGGATATGTATCGCACAAACAGCCACATCCTTACGCCCGACCTTTTCGATTAAGCCATCGCATCCGTGCGTATCACAGTAAGAAATCAAGTCTCCAATAATCCCAAACCAATCCTATCATCACAATGAAGAAAGGAATTTTCTCCGGTTCTTTCGACCCATTCACCATCGGTCACCTTGACATCGTGAAGCGAGCACTGCCACTTTTCGATGAATTGACTATCTGTATCGGCTTCAATGAACTGAAACACTACGATGAACCCGTGGAAGAAAGAATGGAAAAGATACGCAAGGTGATGCAGGATGAGCCGAAAGTGAAGGTCGATTCTTGGTCGGGACTGACAGTGGATTACTGCACTCGCCACGACATCCACTATATTATAAAAGGTGTAAGAAGCGTCAAAGACTTCGAATATGAGCGTGATCAAGCCGAGATGAATCGCCATCTGTCTGGTGTCGAGACCCTTTTCCTCTTCTCAGACCCACGCTATTCCGCCGTCAGCTCATCCTTAGTGAAGCTCCTGAAGAGCTATGGAAGAGACGTCTCCGAGTTCCTTCCTCCTGTCACCGATTAGCCCCGAGCCAGCCACCGATTAGCCCCGTGCCAGTCACCGCTAAGGCGTCAGCCATTCTTCATTCTTCATTCCTCATTCTTCATTCAAGAAGAGCCCCTGTGTCAGTCGCGTTACCGGCTGATATTCCCGCCCTTTAATGAGCGCAATAACAAAGAAAACAAGAACCAATATGATAACATACTCAGCAGAAAATGTAAAAATGCCGAAGATACGCAAGCGCGATACATCGGCATGGATCAAGAAGGTAGCTGCCTCTTACGGAAGAAAAGTGGGAGAAATAGGCTATCTCTTCGTAGATGATGAGAAAATCCTTGAGGTCAATAATGAGTATCTCGGACACGATTACTATACCGACATCATCACCTTCGACTATGATGAAGACGACATAATCAGTGGCGACCTCGTCATAAGTCTCGACACAGTGCGCTCTAATGCCGAACTGTTCAGCAAGCCATACGAGGAAGAACTCTTCCGCGTTATCATCCACGGAATACTCCATCTCTGTGGTATCAACGACAAAGGACCGGGCGAAAGAGAGATAATGGAACAGGAAGAAAACAAGGCTCTCGCACTGTTACAAAGATAGTGCAAACCGAGCGCAATAAAGCTTGCTTTAATTGCCGAGGTGTAGCCTATCTTATGTAAAGATAATAGCTTTATTATTGCTTTTTTCTATCTATAAGTCCGTAATGTTATAAAAAAGTGTTAATTTTAGTTCTTTTATTTGATTGTTGCGCAAAAACTTAATCAAAATGTTTGGTGTTCAATAAAAAATAAGTAATTTTGCTCACCTTTTAACTTTACCAAGTTACACAACGATTATCAAAAACGAACATAGAACGATAAGAAATGGAAAAAATTGACAAGTTAGACAAGAAGATCCTCAGCATTCTTTCCCAAAACGCACGTATGCCTTTCAAGGATGTTGCCACTGAGTGTAATGTCTCTCGTGCCGCTATTCATCAGCGCGTACAACGTCTCATTGAGGATGGGGTAATCACTGGAAGTGGATTTGACGTTAATCCTAAGTCCTTAGGTTACTCTACATGTACATACGTAGGCATCAGACTCGAGCGCGGATCTATGTATAAGGACGTAGTAAAGCAGCTTGTCAACATACCGGAAATCGTGGAATGCCACTTCACTACCGGTCCTTACACCATGCTCGTAAAACTCTATGTGCGTGATAATGAGCAACTCATGGATCTCCTCAATAATCAGTTGCAGCGCATTCACGGCGTTGTTTCCACAGAGACTCTCATCTCTCTTGAGCAGAGCATCAAGCGTGAGGTGCCAGTTCCTGTTGAGGACTAATACTGACGATTTTCATCACTCGCTATAATTGATACGGATTACAGGGTCGCTGTCTTCTTACTTTTGATAGTGAGAGACTGTCGTGGCTTGGTAATTCGTATTTTGCGTATCGGTAATCGTAGTGGTTTGTTCGCGTTTTCACCACTCATTCTTTGATATAAATTCCATTAGAATATCATGGATCACTTCTCCATAGACCAACTCCTGCAGCCTGCCTACAATGCTTTCCCTGAGGCAGACCGCCGTCCTGTAATCGGCATCACTGCCAATTACTCCGACATTGACGCAACACTGCGTGACAGATACTATAAGCAGATAGTCACTGCAGGCGGCATTCCCGTCATCATTCCCCCTATTGCTGACGCTAAAATCATCGCTGACACGCTGGAACACGTCGATGCTGTCCTCCTGACTGGTGGCGGAGACTATAATCCTCTCTGGTGTGGCGAGAACCCAGTGCCGGGACTTCATAATATCAATGCGGAGCGTGATGGCGCCGAACTGATTCTTACTCGCATGGCATACCATCGTCAGAAGCCGATGCTTGGCATCTGTCGTGGCATCCAGACCCTCGCCATGGCGCTCGGAGGACACGTCGATCAGGACATAATACAGCAGATAAAGCATTCTCAAGACGCTGACCGTAGCGAGCCAACTCATTCCGTCAGTGTAGAGCCTGGCTCATTCCTCTATTCCATCTATGCGCCAAAGAAGGAGAATAACGCTGCTCCTGCCGCTGGAGAAATCATCAATAATCCCCAGAACCCAGCGCCGGAAGCCGATGAAACTGCTGCTCCGCTCACCCTTTATGTCAACTCTTTCCATCATCAGGCGGTAGATAATCCGGGAGAACGCTTCCGTGTCACAGCGCGAGCTAATGATGGCATCATCGAAGCAATAGAGAGTACTGAGTATAAGAGCATTATGGGAGTGCAGTGGCATCCTGAATGGCTGGGCGAAGACGGTCAGCCTTTGTTCCGTTGGCTCGTGGATAAAGCACGCGAATATCAGCGCGTCGGCGCCCTGCATCAGCGCATTCTTACCCTCGATACGCATTGCGACACGCCGATGTTCTTCCATCAAGGCGTCGATTTCACAAAGCGCGACCCACGTATTCTCGTTGACCTTCACAAGATGACTGAAGGTCGTCAGGACGCTACAATCATGGTGGCGTACCTTCCACAGCCTAAGATTGGGCAGAAATTCTCTGATGCCGTGGAGATGAAAGCGGCGGGACCAGCCGCTTATGCCGACCTTATTTTCGACAAAATCGAGGCTATGGTGGCGTCAAAGTCTGATTATGTAAGTATTGCACGCACGCCTTCCGACCTCTATCTCGACAAGCGCATGGGCAGAAAGAGCATCATGCTCGGCATAGAGAATGGTCTGGCATTAGAGCATGACTTGCGTAATGTCCTACATTTTGCCCAGCGTGGCATCGTCTATATCACGCTTTGTCATAATGGCGACAATGACATCTGCGACTCAGCACGTGGTTGCAACACGCATAATGGTGTCTCTTCGTTTGGCGAAAAGGTGATAAAGGAGATGAATCGCCTCGGCATTATGGTGGATTTAAGCCATGCCGGCGAGAAGAGTTTCTATGATTCGCTCGACATCAGCGCCACTCCTATCGTCTGTTCTCACTCTAATTGCCGCGCTCTTTGCGACCATCCGCGCAATCTTACCGATGACCAGTTGCGCCGACTTGCTCAAAAGGGCGGTGTGGCACACACCACTTTCTATCATGGTTTCCTGCAGAAAGTCGGTGAAGCCGACATTATGGACGGCATAAAGCATCTGGAGCACGCCATAAAAGTGATGGGAATAGACCATGTAGGCATAGGAACCGACTTCGATGGTGACGGTGGTGTGCGTGGAATGCGTGATGCTTCAGAGATTCAGCAGTTTACTCTCGCTTTGCTCCGTCGTCGCTACAGCGATGAGGATATTGCCAAGATATGGGGCGGCAACTGGCTCCGCGTGATGTCTATGGTGCAGAATCACAGAGCATAAGCCTCGCTTTTGCGCCGCTATTTGCCGTCTATCGTAGTGACTTTACATCAATATTGAGTGCTGATACCAGCGCTGTCACATAGTAATAACAATGATAATAATGAATAAAATCTCCCATTTCATCGTGATTTCTGCCCTCGCAGCGACGACTTTCTCTGCTTGCAAGGGCGCTAAAAGTACAGCTTCCGCAGAGACATCTGCACCACAAATCGTCGGTCCTGCTTTCCAGGCTGACTCTGCTTACGCCTTTTGTGCAAAGCAATGCGAGTTTGGTCCTCGCACAATGAATAGTGAAGCGCATGACAAATGCCGCCAATGGATTGTGGATAAGTTCCGCTCTTACGGCATGGATGTGGAGGAACAGAAGAAAGACCTCAAAGGTTGGGATGGCACAATGCTGCGTTCCACCAATATCATAGCACGCTTCAAGCCTGAAGCCGAACAGCGTATCCTGCTCTGTGCGCATTGGGATACCCGTCCTTGGTCTGACAATGACCCTGATGAAGCCAATTGGCACACTCCGGTAATGGGTGCTAACGACGGTGCTTCTGGCGTCGCTGTGATGATAGAGATAGCACGTCTCTTGCAGAAAGACACCACCCTCAACTATGGCATTGACTTCGTATGCTTTGATGCTGAGGACTATGGTACACCGCAATGGGAGAGCAATCAGGATAATTCTGAAAGCACTTGGGCACTCGGAGCGCAGGAATGGGCTCGCCAAATCGCTGCTTCCGCACCGAAAGATGCTGAGGGAAACATTGTAAGTCCTTACGAATATGGCATTCTGCTCGATATGGTAGGTGGCGAAGGCGCACGCTTTTATCAGGAGGGATTCTCGCTGAAACATGCCAGCAGGATAGTCTCTAAGGTGTGGAGTGCTGCAAATGACGCTGGAGTAGGTTCGTATTTCGTCAGTGAACCTGGCGGTTTCATCACCGACGATCATAACCCTATCAATGAGATTGGTATTCCTTGTATCGACATAATACCTTACTATCCTGACTGCAAGCAGAGCAGTTTCGGTCCGACATGGCACACCATACACGATGATATGGAGCATATCGACCGCAACACGCTTCATGCTGTGGGTCAGACTGTCATTCAGACTCTGTTTAATTAAATGAAGAATACGCTCGACTCCATAGCCCTTACGATGCTGAGGCCGGCATTGTCGCCCCTGCAACTGATGCAATTATGTCGTCAGGCGGGTGATGCTACGGCTTTGGTGGATAATTATGACCGTCTCGAAGAGGTGCTTCCATCGCCTTCTGACAAACTGAAAAAGGTCTTTCAGTCGATGCCTGACGCATTGGATAGGGCTAAGATGGAGCTTGATTTCTGCGAGAAGCACCAGATACAAGTGCTCATTCCTACTGATACGGCTTATCCGCAGCGACTGAAAAACTGTGAAGATGCGCCGCTCGTGCTCTATTATCGTGGTAATGCAGACCTTAATTCTGCCCGCATTATCAATATTATCGGCACGCGAAAATGCACCTTTTACGGTCAGGAAATCATCAAAAACTTCATAAAGGATATTAAATCTGCGTCTCCCGACACGCTGATAGTCAGTGGATTGGCATACGGAATCGACATTTGCGCACATCGTAATGCTCTCGCCAATGGCATGAAGACGGTGGGAGTGCTGGCTCATGGTCTCGACATGATTTATCCTTCCATGCACCGTGAGACGGCTAAGGAGATGTTGTCGTGCGGTGGTCTCCTGACGGAATATCCGCAAATGACTCGTCCCGACAAGCGAAACTTCGTGCAGCGAAACCGTATCGTGGCAGGAATGAGTGATGCTTCTATCCTCGTAGAGAGTGCTTCGCATGGTGGCGGACTGATTACCTGCGGTATAAGTACGGGTTATGGCAGGGACGTATATGCCTTTCCTGGTCCTGTTACTTCCCCTGCCAGTGCGGGATGCAATAATCTTATACGTGCCAAGGGAGCGTCCCTGATTACTAATGCTGATGATTTCATCGATGCAATGGGATGGGAGAGCGATGCTGTCCTGCAGCAAGCTAAGAAGAAAGGCATACAGCGCAGTATGTTTTATGAACTAAATCCCACTGAGGAAATCATCGTTTCTGCTCTGGAAAAGAATGGTGAAATGTACCCAATCGACCTTTCTTCTGCAGTGGGAATGACTCTTTCGGAGGTCAACTCCATCCTTTTTGCCCTCGAAATGAGCGGCGTTGTCCGCAGTATGGCAGGTGGAATGTTCTGCATTATTTGATAAATATTGCCTCCCAGCCAGCCCATTCCTCACATATTTACGTGCGTTTTCTTTTGTAAAATCTAAGTCATTGAAATATAATGATTTACAAATCGGGACGTAAAAGCATAGTTATTACGATCTAAAAGCATAGTTATTAGGACGTAAAAGCATAGCTATTGGGAGGTAAAAGCATAGCTATTGCATTACGATGTCTTTTTTATTGCTTGCGAGAGTGGAGTTTATTTGCCAATATACTTCTTTCCGTTCATTATATATATCTTACCCTTAGCAGGAGAATTTATTTCTCTGCCCTGCAGGTCATAGATGATGGAAGAACAGGATCCAGAAGTATCTGTTTTTACACCGTCAATGCCTGTGGAAGTGTCGTCAGGACGAACAACCTTGATTTTGGTAAGATTGAGAGTGGTGCCGCCGTCACGGATAATCCAGAGTTCGGCATAATCCTCTTCGAGAGTGAAGGTCTGGTCGGCTGGATTTTCGGAAGACTCCTTGGTATTCACCATCTTGCCGAATTTGTGCACCTCATTTGTCTGTTCTGCATTCTCGGAATCTACAGTCACGAGCTTTGCAGTGGTCACTATCTTCGTGTCATACTTGCTGTCGCTGGTCTTTACGCTGATAGTGCCAGCCACGGTCACGATGTCGCCCTTCTTGAAACCGCAGTCCACGCTCAGCAGAATGCCGTTGCCGACCTTCTTTGACTCGCCGCTGCCGCTCACATATCCATTCTTTATGGAGAGAGAAGAAGAGGGCGTGGCTGTTGTGCCCTTTGCTGTGATTCCGCTCAAGGAAGTAGGGAAGTCGATGAGAGCAGCAGTAGGTTCTGGCTGAGGCTCAGGTGTCGGACCAGGATTAGGCTCTGGGTTTGGTTCTGGATTAGGCTCAGGATTTGGTTCAGGATTTGGTTCTGGAGTAGGATCAGCAGAGGCATCACCGATAATCTTCACGAAAGAAGAAGTGTAAGACTTCAGTTTTGCTTCAAGAGCAGTATTTATCTCAGCGTCAGCATCATCCACAGAATTATTGAATGTGAATGAGAAATCGCCCTTCTGGCAGCGTCCTGCGCCGTAAGTGCCGGTCACAATAGAAGGAACATCCTTCGCTTCGTCAGGAGTATAGGAGTAGAATGTGCTCTCGGTGTCGAAGTTGTTATAGCCGGTTTCGCCCTTGAGAGTGATTACTTCAGCAGGAACTTTCTCGTCGCGTGTAGCGGCTACGTAGGCATCGAAGTGCTTTGAGTTTGTAGCATCGCTGGCATTGTAAGCCTGGAACTTCTTCTGTCCAGTCATCATATTGCCGAAAGACTTGATGATACCGCCGGTTTCACCGGAGAAAGTGCCCTTTGTATCTTTAGAAGAACCTACTCCATTATTGATGTCAGAACCCTGCATGGAGATGAGCATAGGGTATTTGCAGTTGCGGAAATAGTTGTTTTCAGAGAAAATACATGAACCTGTAGTTGCTCCTATGCCATATTTGGCGTTGCCATCGTAGTAGTTGTTATAGACATGAAGGTGCTGTGACTTGCGAACACGAGGGTGACGGGAGTCGGAATGGTCAAACCAGTTGTGATGATAGGTTACGGAATCGACTTCGTCACCGTTGGAATTGAGGTTACATTTACCTGTGTCCCAGTAGTGATTGTTATCCACAGTGGCATTGATAGTGCCTTTCACGTCGAATGAACCGTCGCCTTTTGCCTTGTCTCCGCCCTTGTTTTGACCGTAGAAGATGTCGAGATTATGACCCCAGATGTGATGATTGTTGGTGTCAAAACTGATTCCGTCCTCCGGATGAAGCATCACTGCAAAGTTGCGGAGCTCCACATAGCGGCAGTTTCTTGCCAGTACGCCGAAGCCGTAAAGGGTGGCATCCTTGCCCACGCCCTCGATGGTGAGGTTCATGTTCTGTGTCTTTCCCTTCACCTGAAGTCCGATGGCGGAGCTTCCCAGTGCGTCCATATCGTCCTTCTTGATGGTTCCGATGATGCGGATGGCGAGAGGACGAGTCTCAGTACCTTTCTCATAAGCAGCTAAGATGGACTGCAAACCAGTGAGAGAGACCAAATTTCCCTTATCTTTCTTCATATCTATAGTCACGGTCTTGGCAGTGTTGCCAGTGACATACAGTACACGTGCTCCTGGTTTCAGAGTGCCATCATCGTTGTATGCGCCCACTCCGGCTTCTGCATTGTGGTGAGCGTAACCGCTTCTGTTGAAGTTTTTTACGGTCAAAGTGCTGGATGTTACAGCGTCAGCACTTACCTCTGCGCCGTTTTTTACAGGCACCACCTTGAGAGTATAGTTGCCAGCTTTCAGTCCAAGGGCATCCACACGACCGTAAGAACCGTAGGAACGCACCAGTTGAGCGTCGAGTTTGGTCCATGTATTGCCGTCAGCTGACACATAACCATTATAAAAGGAGTATTCGGAATCGAGTCCAGTAAACTCCATCCAAGCGGATTCGTTCCAACCACCCTCAGCCTTTAGCGTAAGGGAAGCAGAAGCAGTGGCCGCCAAAAGCAGTGATACTGCGAGAGTAAAGATTTTCTTCATCCTTTGAGTCTTTGTTAGTTAGTTAGATGATATTTATGGTATATACGAATAATAGTGTTGTTCTATTTTTTCTTTTCTTTCTATATAGTAGTCGGTACAAAGTTATATTGTTTTGCAATATCGACAAAACAATTATATATAATTTGTGTTAAATTCGTGCTTTTGGTAAATAATAGTTTGCAGATTGACGCAATTTTACCCAATAAAAGCAATAATTTTGTCGGCAATATGATAATCAATCAAGAGACAAAAGACTTCATTTCGCGCCACTCAGACGAAGATGTGCGCAAGGTGGCACTTAGTGGCAAGCCAGCCGAAGGTGTCGATATGCAGTTTGCTCTCCAGCAGATAGCTGGCAGACAGACGGCAAGGACGAAACTGCCGTCATGGTATGCCGCCGGGGATGTCATCTTTCCGCCGCATATCTCGATGGAGCAATGCTCGTCAGAGCAGACTGCTGAGTATAAGGTGGCTGTGCTACAGAGCGTCATGGGCAAGCCTTTTACAATACAATATGAAGCAAAAAAGTGCCATTTCATCGACTTTACAGGTGGCTTTGGCGTGGATTTCTCATATATGGCAAAGCCCTTTTACTCTGCCACTTACATCGAAAGGCAGGAGCATCTCTGCGATATTGCGCAGCATAACCTGCCACTTCTCGGACTGAAAGATGCTGAAGTGGTCTGCACAGACTCTGTGGAGGCGATGCAAAAGGTAAGCGATTATGCTCACGGAAAACCGCTTGTGGTCTTTATGGATCCTGCAAGAAGGGATACAAATGGGCAACGTACTTACGCCATAGCCGACTGCACGCCTGACGTTACCTCATGTGTTGATGACCTGTTGCGCCAAACTCAAGTGGTGATGATTAAGCTTTCACCTATGCTCGACTGGCATAGTGCGGTGCGAGAGCTCAATGATGCTGCGCAATCACATGATGCTGTGCGTGAGATGCATATCGTATCTGTCGGCAATGAGTGCAAGGAATTGCTCCTGTTGCTGTCAGATAAGTATTCTTCCCCTTTGTCATTACATTGCGTCAATGATGCAGAAAGGTTTGTGATACATGGAGTCAGCGCGGAAGATAATGCAGAAATGTCTGCTACGGCTGAGGCTTCATCCCACGATAGAGAAGCAAAAGGAGAGAGAAAGCAAGGCAATCAGACTATCTTTGAGGCGCAATTCCTCTATGTTCCCAATGCTTCAGTGATGAAAGCAGGATGCTTTAGCGTGCTGGAAAATGCGTTTCCGATAAGGCAAATTAGTCTTAACTCCCACCTGTTCTTTGCAGATACTATGGTAGAACGATTCCCAGGAAGAGCATTCAGAGTGAGAACTGTGACCACTATGAACAAGAAAGAACTGCGAAAGGCGCTCGATGGAGTGACAAAAGCAAACATAGCAACGCGGAATTTTCCCATTTCACCGGAGAATTTGCGTAAGAAACTCAAACTGAAAGACGGCGGTGAAACCTACATATTTGCCACCACAACGGCTGATAATGACCATATCCTCATAGTATGCGATAAAAATAATATGCAAAAATAATATAAATAATGTGGGAAACTGTTGGTTATTAGCCGTTTTATTAGTATATTTGCACGGAATTTTATTTAAGCATGGTATCAACCCATGCAGATGATGTTATATAAAGACAATAAAGATTTAATTTTTCGATGAACGTAATTACAAAGACTGTCTCATTGCCTGATGGACGTGAAATCACCATTGAGACCGGTAAGTTGGCTAAGCAGGCTGACGGCTCTTGTACCCTCAAGATGGGTAACACCATGCTCCTCGCTACTGTTTGTGCCGCAAAGGATGCAGTTCCTGGAACAGATTTCATGCCACTGCAGGTAGAGTATCGTGAGCAGTATGCCGCTGCAGGCCGCTTCCCAGGCGGTTTCACAAAGCGTGAAGGTAAAGCAAGCGATGAGGAAATCCTCACATGCCGCCTTGTTGACCGCGCTCTCCGCCCACTTTTCCCAAGCGATTTCCACGCTGAGGTTTATGTTAACGTAATCCTTTTCTCCGCTGACGGTGTAGATCAGCCTGATGCTCTTGCAGGTTTTGCTGCAAGTTGTGCTTTGGCTTGCTCTGACATCCCATTCGAATGCCCTATCTCTGAGGTGCGTGTTGCACGCATCAATGGTGAGTATGTCATCAACCCTACATTCGAACAGATGAAGGAAGCTGACATGGACCTTATGGTAGGTGCTACTGAGGAGAACATCATGATGGTGGAGGGAGAGATGAAGGAAGTGCAGGAGTCTGACCTCCTCGACGCTCTCAAAGCAGCTCATGCAGCTATCAAGCCTATGTGTGCTATGCAGAACGAACTCATGAAGGAGCTCGGCACAGACACTAAGCGCGAGTACTGCCATGAGGTAAACGATGATGAACTCAAGGGACAGGTGGCTAAGGAATGCTACCAGAAGTGCTACGACGTAGTAAAGCAGGCTCTCGAAAAGCAAGCTCGTGCTGAAGCTTTCGATGCTATCAAGGAAGAATTCAAAGAGGCATACGCTGCAGCTCACACTGACCTCACTGAGGATGAGATGGAAGAGAAGTATGCTCTCGTAGATAAATATTATCATGACGTAGAGAAGGACGCTATGCGTCGCTGTATTCTCGACGAAGGCGTACGTCTCGATGGCCGTAAGACCGATGAGATTCGCCCTATCTGGTGTGAGGTTTCTCCACTCCCAATGCCACATGGATCTTCTATCTTCACACGTGGTGAGACTCAGTCTCTCACTACTTGTACCCTCGGTACCAAGCTTGATGAGAAGATGGTCGATGGTGCTTTGGAGAAGTACTACATGAAGTTCCTCCTCCATTATAACTTCCCTCCATTCTGTACTGGTGAAGCAAAGGCTCAGCGTGGCGTAGGACGCCGCGAAATCGGTCACGGTCACCTCGCATGGCGCGGTCTTAAGGGTCAGATTCCTGAGGATTTCCCTTACACAGTGCGCCTCGTTAGCCAGATTCTTGAGTCTAACGGCTCTTCTTCTATGGCAACAGTATGTGCTGGTACCCTCGCTCTCATGGACGCTGGCGTTCCTATGAAGAAGCCAGTATCAGGTATTGCCATGGGTCTTATCAAGAATCCAGGCGAAGATAAGTACGCTGTGCTCTCTGATATCCTCGGTGATGAGGACCACCTTGGCGATATGGACTTCAAGACCACAGGTACTAAGGACGGTCTTACCGCAACTCAGATGGACATCAAGTGTGATGGTCTCTCATACGAAATTCTCGAAAAGGCTCTTGCACAGGCTAAGGCAGGTCGTGAGCACATCCTGAAGTGCATCACAGATACTATCGCTGAGCCACGCGCAGAGTTGAAACCACAGGTTCCTCGCATCATCCAGATCGAGATTCCTAAGGAGTTTATCGGTGCAGTAATCGGTCCTGGCGGCAAGATTATCCAGCAGATGCAGGAAGAGACTGGCGCTACTATCACCATCGATGAGGTGGATGGAGTAGGTAAGGTGCAGGTTTCTGCTCCTAATAAGGACTCTATCGACGCTGCTCTCGGCAAGATTAAGTCTATCGTTGCTATCCCTGAGATTGGTGAGGTATATGAGGGAACAGTACGTTCAATAATGCCTTATGGATGCTTCGTTGAGATTCTCCCAGGCAAGGACGGACTTCTCCATATCTCTGAGATTGACTGGAAGCGTCTTGAGACAGTGGAAGAGGCTGGTATCAAGGAAGGTGATAAGATCAAGGTGAAGCTCCTTGAGATTGATCCTAAGACCGGAAAGTACAAGCTTTCACACCGTGTCCTCATCGACAAGCCAGAAGGTTACGTAGAGCGTGAGCGTCGTCCACGTCCAGAGCGCGGTGAGCGTCGCCCTCGTCCAGAGCGTGGTGAGCGTCGTGGTCCACGTCCAGAGCGTGGTGAACGTCATGAGCGTCGCAATGATTATCATGATAATCGCGAGCCAAGAGACTTCAATGACTCTCTCGATCACGGTTCTGACTTCGAGTAAACTCATGCAAATAGCATGTTAAGATGATAGCTTTCATCGGCTGTTGTCTTCCTTAAAATACAGAGCGGGCATACCATTCACTGTGGTATGCCCGCTTTTTCGCTTCATAATGTCGCAGAATTCGTGTTGCAATGCCATAGATTTTGTGTTGCAATGCCATAGATTTTGTGTTGCAATGCCATAGATTTTGCGCTGTAACGTAGCAGACTTTGCGTCGTAATAGGGTGATAATGCCGCGTTATGTCGTAGTAGTCAGGTGATGGTTTTGCGCTAATTATGTTCAATTTCGTTCTATCTTAGAAAACTTTTTCAAATAATTCGTTTTTATACTTCAAAATTGTTACCTTTGCAAGGTCTAATCAGGAATGACAAATTATAATCATGAGAAAGAATATTATCAGACTATTTTTAGGAATAACGCTCCCCCTGCTGGCTCTGACAGCGTGTGATACAGTGTTTGATGTGCATCCTTATGATACGAGGGTGAAGGGAGAGATAGACATAAATGCGAAGAATATAGCCAAGATAGAACCTCTCTGTAAGGACAAAGATACGCTTAGAATAGCTGTGATAAGCGACTCGCACCAGTGGTATAAGGACTTTATTGCAGAGATAAATGACATCAATAAGCGCGATTCCATCGACTTTGTGATACATCTTGGCGATATAACCGACTTCGGAGCTACGCAGGAATACAACTGGGCACGAGAGAAACTGCAGTGTCTCCGCTATCCATTCGTCGTGATGCAAGGCAATCATGACTGCCTCGGCACGGGTAATGAGGTGTTCAGAAAGATGTTTGGAAACAATGATTACAGTTTTATAGCAGGCAGGATAAAGTTCTTGATGATAAACACCAATGCGATAGAATATGATTATTCCGAACCTGTTCCCGACTTTGATTTCCTCGAAACGGAGATAAAAAAGGACTCCGCGCTATTCGATAGGACCATTGTCTGTATGCACGCAGCGCCTTATAGCGAGCAATTCAACAACAATGTGGCAAAGCCTTTCAATCATTATCTGCAGCTTTATCCAGGACTTATGTTCTGTCTCTATGGTCATGGACATCATACAGAGGAGCATGATATCTTCGAAAATGGCACGATATATTATGAAGTAGCGTCGGTAGAGAAACGAGAATACCGCATTTTTACCATCACTCCAAAAGGATATAGCAATGAAGTCATCAGTTTTTAGAATCATAATAGCCACCTTATTATATACGGTAGGCACGCCTTTCATGATGGCATCTGAGAGCAATGACAGCATCATAGTGAGTGATACGACAAATATCAGAAGCCATTATGACCGCCGAATCCATCGTTATCGCACGCATTGGAATAGCCTTATCCCTACGCAACACGTGATACAGTTTGCTGGAAACATGGGTTTCGCATCCATAGGTATAGGTTGGGAGTATGGCAAACATCAGCAATGGGAGACCCATCTGCTCGTAGGCTACATACCAAAGTATGACTCCAAGTGTGCAAAAATGACCATTACGCTCAAGCAGAACTACATACCGTGGTCTGTATATATGAAGAATGGCTGGTCATTTGAGCCATTGGAGTGCGGAATTTATTTCAATTCAGTCATTGGTTCCGACTTCTGGTCGAAGCAACCAGCAAAGTATAGCAGTGGCTATTATCCTTTCTCCACTCGCTTTCGCCCTAATATCTTCGTAGGACAGCGCTTTACAAAGGAGGTGCCTCATAACAAGCGACGTTACATCAAGTCGGTAACAGCTTTCTATGAGCTTAGCACTTGCGATATATATTTCATGCCACTTATCCGTAATGGCACTGTGGAATTCTGGGATATGTTTGGACTTTCGCTTGGATTGAAGTTCCAGTTGCTTTAATTTTGCTTCTTGAAAGCTTGTGACTATCGGGCGTAAAAGCGCCCGACACAGTGGCGATGAGGCTGTTTGGCTGCTTTATCATGATGATATGATGATATTGCAACCAAACAGCCTCATTTGTTATTGCGCATTAGTTTCACAATTATTGTGCATTAGTTTCACAATTATTGCGCATTTTAGAATATCAATTCCGCCTTGCGGAGGGCGAGATCGCGCTCAGCAATGAGGATTTTCTCGTGCATCTCGTGTACAAACTGGCGCTCCTGAAGGTACTCCAGCAGGGTGATCTGACCGCTATCGAGGCTCTTTTTGAGCAATTCGGAGTTGTCACATTCCGTGAGATGCTTCTTGTAGCGTAGGTAAGTGTCCTGTAAATGCAAAGCTTCGCGATAGATACCTCGCAGTTGGGTAGTGAGATTCAGGCGAGTATCTTCCAGTGATTTCTCAGCAGCTTCGACGTGAAGCTTAGCCACTTTCACCTTTCTACCAGAGCCCCAGAGGGGGAGGGAAAGCCCAATCGTCGGACCTTGATACTTCTCTTCGCGTGTGAACTCACCAGTATAGCCAATCTTAAGTCCAGGAATCCTGCTGCCTTTAGCCACCTTCAGCGATTGCTTCTCAGCCTTCAGTTCGCCTTCCGCCAGCATTATTTCAGGGTGAAGACCGATGTTTTGCGACAGCCAAGCATCGAAATCATTTGACATAGGCGAGAAGATGAATGCCGTGTCATTTATCTCTACGGCTTTGCCACCATTGAGAGCTTTCAGTTCATTGAGCAGATTCTCCTTCATAGTGAGGAATTCATCATATTCAGTCTTGAAGAAAAGGAAAGCCTGATGTGCCTTGTTACGGTCGATTACAGTAGCTTCTCCCTTTAGGAAAAGTTTCTCATAAGCCTCCGACATAGCGGTAGTCTCCTCCAAATCCTCATCAAGATGATCCATGATAGCATTGCAATAGACCACCTGTATGCACAGTTTTCTGGCGCTAAGGAGCAGTTGCTGTCTCTCAGAGAGATACTTCAGTTCGCTGACTCTCTGCATTTCCTTAGCCATCTTTCGCTTCTGACTGATGACGGTAGGGAAGTCGAAGCCCTGCGAAACCTCAAACCCTATTCTGTGACCGATGCCTTCTGCACCGAATAGATAGTCGAATCCGAGCTCTGGGTCCTCCAGAGTATAAAGGTCTTTACTATCCAGTTTCTCAGCCTTATCCTTGATACGAGCAGACTCCAGTCGAGCGCTGTTAGCCTCGATGCTATTCAGGATGTGTGAGAAATCCTGCGCCATGCCTGATGAAGGGATAGCTATCAGGACGAAAACGAGAGCCTTTTTAAGGCAGAAAGCCATGATATTACTTGCTTTTTCTTTGGATATACAGTTCATATATTATAGGCATTACATAAAGATTCAACAATGTGGAAGTGAGAAGGCCGCCAAGCACGACGATAGCCATAGGCGATTGTATCTCATTACCAGCCTTATCGCTGGCTATAATCATAGGAATCAGCGCAAGAGCAGATGTGAGTGCCGTCATGAGGATAGGCGTCACGCGGTCTTTAGCTCCCTCAATGATGTGCTCCCTCTCGTGTATCAGCACTTTCTTCGACTCGATTTTGCCATCATTAGCTCCGTCAGGAATCATCTCTTCATCATGATTAAATCGGCTGACGAGCAAGATGCCGTTACGCGTAGCGATACCAAAGAGGGTGATAAAGCCGATGATGCTCGGTATGCTCAATACCCATGAAGACAATGCAATGCCGATAACGCCACCGATAAGAGCCAATGGAAGTCCGAGCATAACGATGCCAGAAAGGGCGAAATTCTTGAATTCCACGTAGAGGAGCATAAATATAATAAGGAGAGCGAGCACTGTAGCCGCCACGAGAGTGCGAGTAGCACTGCGAGCACTCTCGAATTGTCCGCCGTATTCGAGGTGATAACCCTCTGGGAGAACAATCTGCTCGTTGACAGTCTTCTGTATTTCATTGACCACAGAGCCTACGTCTCTACCGCTGACATTTGCGGCAATGACGAGTTTTCTCTGCACATTCTCACGGCTGATGCTGTTAGGACCCGACGTAGAAACGATGTCGCACACCTCTTCGAGAGGCACTTTCTTTCCGTCGCCAGTGTCAATCAGAGCGCTGCGCACGCCCTCAATGCTGCCCGTATATTGCGGAGCCAGTCGCATTACGAGGTCGAAAGAGCGCTGTCCCTCATAGATATCGCCGATTTTCTCGCCGCTGTAACCCATCACCACGAGGCGGTTGAAGTCCTCCATAGTGATGCCATAGCGAGCCATAGCAGTGCGATTAGGGCGTAATTGCAACTGAGGAGTCTCCACTTGCTGGTCCACATTCACATCGACGCAGCCCTCAATGCCGGAAATAGCCGCCTTAATCTTCTGTCCGGTCATATACATCTCATTAAGGTCATTGCCAAAGAGCTTGATGGCAATAGAGGCGCGTGTGCCGGAAAGCATGTGGTCGATACGGTGACCGAGTGGCTGTCCGACGATGCAAGCGACGCCAGGCACGGCCGCCATCTTCTCTCTGATGTCCTGAGTAATCTCTTCAGCAGAGCGATTAGAGGCGGTTTCATCGAAGTTTACGTCGATTTCGCTGGAGTTGGTGGTCTGCGAATGCTCGTCCAGTTCGCCGCGTCCGGTGCGTCGGCTGGTGCTTTTCACCTCCTTTACCTCATGTATCTTATCTTCCAAAAGATTGCCGAGACGATCAGTTTCAGTAAGAGAAGTGCCCGGCTTGGTAACGGCAGTGATGGTTAGAGCGCCCTCATTGAAGGCAGGCAGGAAGCTGCTGCCGAATGTGCAGAGCGTGATAACAGCGATGATGAATATTGCGCAGGTGCTGCCAAGCACGATTTTAGGGTGTGCAAGCGCATAACCTAATGAGCGAGCGTATGCTTCCATCCATTTAGGAGAACTGTCAGAGTCTGCCTTTTTCTCGATGGAATCGCTGTTTTCTGCATCTTTGCCCATGTTTTTATAATGAGGGAGCACCTTCTTAGATATGAGCATCTGACGGCAGAAGAGCGGAGTCACCGTCATAGCGACGATGAGTGACATTGCGAGAGCGATGATATAAGTGATGCCGAGCGGCTTGAGCATACGGCCCTCCATGCCCGAAAGGAAGAACATAGGAGTGAAGGCAACGATGACAATCAGCGTAGCATTGATGATACTGCTTCGGATTTCCTTGGAAGCATGGAATATAATATCCACATATTTCATTCTCAGCGCCTTGCAATCAGTCTCGTCAGCAGCCGGCTTGTAAGCCTTCAGACGCTTGTAAACATTCTCTACGTCGATGATAGCATCATCCACAAGGCTACCGATAGCAATGCACATACCACCGAGAGTCATGGTATTGATTTCCATTCCGATTGCCCATAGCACGAAGAGAGTGGCAAGGAGGGAGAGCGGAATAGCCAAAACGGAGATGATAGTGGTGCGGTAAGAGCGAAGGAAAAGGAAGAGAATGATGATGCAGAGCACAGCGCCCTCGATGAGGGATTCGCCTACATTATCCACCGAAGCTTCGATAAAATCAGCCTGACGGAAGATTTTAGTGTCCATCTCCACGTCTGCAGGGAGGGTTTTCCTTACGTCATTCAGTTTTTCCTCAATCTTCTCTGTCACGTCGAGCGTATTGATGCTTGGCTGTTTGGATACAGAGAGGATGACTGTCTCTTTGCCATTATGTGATGCTTTACCCATCTTCACGGCAGGAGCGATGACCACTTCAGCCACGTCGCCTATGGTGACGTTGTCGCGAATGAGGGAAGAAGCCAGTTCCTCAGGGTCGTTAGTGCGCCCGATACCACGTAGAGCATACTCATTGCCGTGGTCGCGAATGACGCTTCCCTCGCTGTTTTGGCTCATGTTTCTGACGGTCTCTTCCAGTTCAGCCATCGTAATGCCGTACGCATTCATCTTGAGAGGGTCTGCCAGCACTTGATATTGCTTGTAGTCACCGCCAATGACAGTCACCTGACTGACTCCTCCTGTCGATAGAATGGCTGGTTTTATCACCCAGTCGGCTATGGAGCGGAGGTCCATGAGGGAGGTTGACTTGTTGTTTTGTTGTTTTGTTGTTTTGTTGTTTTGTTGGCTGTTGGTGTCCTTTTCATCCTTTAGTGTGAGACCTACGAACAGGATTTCGCCCATAACGCTGGATTGAGGAGCGAGCTGAGGCGTGATGCCTTCAGGGAGCGAGCCCGCTATGGTGGTCATCTTTTCGCTGACTATCTGTCGTGCACGGAATACGTCCATGCCCCAATCGAACTCTGCCCATACGAAGGAATTGCCGAAATTAGAACCAGAACGCACACGTCTGACGTTGGTGGCGCCATTGAGAGCGGTCTCGATAGGGAAAGTGACGAGGCGCTCCACCTCTTCAGATGCCATGCCGTGGCAGTCTGTCATCACCACTACTGTAGGGGCAGTGAGGTCAGGGAATACGTCCACGTCCATCTTCTGCACGGCGAAAAATCCGCCGATGACTACGAGGATGGTGCCTATCATCACTGCTAACCTGTGGTGGAGGGAGAAATATATTATTTTGTCAATCATTGTTTTGTTTTCTTTGAGTATTCTTATTATATCAGCCGGTGACGCGGCTGACACAGTGGCGGGGGCTTATCTTAGTGTTGATGACCGCTGTGTGGGTCAACGCTGCCGGTGGCTTGCTGCAGTTTGATAAGGACAGCACCACGTGTTACGATGCGTTCGCCTTCCTTGATGCCATCCTTGATTTCGGTGTTAACGCCGTCGGTGGCACCAATCTTCACTTGTCTCTTCTCGAAGAGTTCAGGGTTTACCTGTACGAAAACGAAGTAATTGCCCATCTCTTCCATAATGGCAGTGCTTCTGACGCACAGTCTCTTGTCGGCAGAACGGGTGGTGATAAACATATTGACGAATGAACCAGTGACGAAATCGCTCACATTGTCCATCTCGAAGATAACCGGAATGAGAGGCGAAGCGACGCTGGTCTGTCTGCCATAACTGAGCAGACGGCACTTGACATTCGGATTTATCTCGCCATTTACCTTGCCTATATTGGCGCCAGTCACCTTTGCAAGGTCGCTATAATGGCTTGCAGGCACTTCAGCCTTGAGCTGTAGCGCGCGGCTCTAACCAAAGCCTGCCAACTGC